>CAMVIB010000046.1 GCA_947167455.1 uncultured Prevotellaceae bacterium
TTACTATCGAACACAACAAGGAGTACACGCCTACGGACATCGACATCGAGTATTGACAAATTGATAGCAAAACAGCGATATATTACTGGTTATTTTGTGCTCTATAGTGACATAAACAAGAGATTATTGGAGAAGAAATGACAAAATATCATTATAAAATTAAAAAAAACTGCATACATCTGCACGAATGTGAAGAAATCTTTGTAATTTTGCGGCCGTTTTTAGAAACAACAAGTAAACATGATTAATATTAGTAATCAACTTCAGCCGCCATCGGCACAGGACACTGAGGAATGAGTTTGTAGGGTTTCAGCTCATTTTTTCAGTAAGCAACCAATCTGAAGCCCGAAACAAACAGAAGCGAGTAAGCAGACTCATATGAAATCATGTAATTATCTACCACCGAGAGAAAAAGCAACTGACGCACGGTCTTGTCGCATGGCTGCGAGAAGAGACAGACGTTAGCAAAGGTTCATTCCCTTCCTTCACAGATTGTTTTTTTGTCATGTCGCACCAAGAAGAAGGTATAGGTGCAGGTCGTATCACAGTAGTACATGACTCAAGTAATCCCGTTGATTAATCGGGCAGCTATACTTATATATAATAAGACATCTGCCACAACAAAAGGTTCGCCTCACTCCGACGAACGGCATGGGGCGAGTTAAAAACAAAAGACGAACAACAATGATACGCAAAATATTAGATTTATTTTTCAGACATCGTTCTGCCGATGCAAGCGCACGTCCAGGTATGCGTTTCGTGGACTTAGGATTGCCGAGCGGCACCCTTTGGGCAGAAAGCGATGTCAAGGAACCAACCATGGCTGGCTGTTCCCTACCCTCTTACGCACAGATTCATGAACTGATAGTATGTTGCCACTTCTATATCGGAAGCGGCTCTGACGGCAGAAAGTATTACTGTGCGAAAGGCCCCAGCAAGCAATTTGTCCTTTTCCCCATAGAGGATTATGAGGGAACTCCAGGCCCGTCTGGATGCTGCTGGTGTGCAGATAGTGTAGGTGAGGAATTTAGATATTTCATGCTTCTCTCCGAAGACACCATAACCATTGGTGCAGGGCAAAGTGATTTGAAATTTCCTTACCGTATGGTAAAATCATCATCTTGTAGAGACACAGAAATGTAACACACGACAGGAATACGCTTGAGTGCATGTAAACCCATGCAAGGCTCTACATTTATTGGTCAGGAAAGCCACTGACGATAGGATTTTGACTTACATGGTAACAGTAAAATGACAGTATAGCGATGAACACATTACAAGACAGAATACGCGGTTCGCTGATAGGCGGTGCCATTGGTGACGCATTGGGCTATCCCGTAGAGTTTATCTACTCGTTCGAGGAGATACAGGCTCGCTATGGCGAGCGTGGCATCACACGCTTGGACACAAGGCAGCATTGGCTGGATGAGACCCAACAGGCAGGTAAGGCTGTCATCTCCGACGATACTCAGATGACACTCTTTACCGCCAATGGTCTCTTGAATGCCAGACAGCGTAAAGTCAACTATAAATATTGTATCTGCAGGGCTTATATCGAGTGGTATCTGACTCAAACCGGGAAGTGGTCAAACAAATACAATGATTGTTGGGTAGCACGTGTCCCTGAACTCAACAAGCGACGTGCGCCCGGCAATACCTGTATGTCCTCACTGGATGCCATCTTTCGAGGCAAGGAGCCTATTAACAACAGTAAGGGCTGCGGAGGCGTGATGCGCATTGCTCCCATTCCACTTTATGCCTCAGTAGGAGGCAGGATGAGCATAGAGGAATCCGACCTGCTGGCCGCCGAGGCAGCAGAGATCACCCATCAACATCCGTTGGGCTACATCTCCGCAGCACTGATGTCGCATGTTATCTACCGTCTCGCTCTCGACATCGAGCCTACGCAGGAAAGCATGAAAGGCTACATCATGGAGGGTGTTGCAGCAATCCGCAAGCAGTACCACACCTATCATAACGATGTGGAACGTATGGCAGAACTGACAGAACGCGCCATCTCCCTGCCTGACAACGGCAAGACGGACTTGGAGAATATCGGCCATCTCGGCGAGGGATGGACGGGCGAGGAGACATTGGCCATCGCTCTCTATTGCACCTTGAAGCACTTCGACAGCTTCGATGATGCGATGACAGCCTCCGTAAACCATGGGGGCGACAGCGACAGCACAGGAGCCGTGACGGGCAACATCCTCGGTGCCGCCATAGGCTACGAGGCCATTCCGCAGTGCTACAAAGACGACCTGGAGATGCACGACCTGATTCTCCACATGGCCGATGACCTCTACGCAGGTGAGATAACAAAGATGTAAGTATCCACCATGACTGTCGTACACTCTACAGACCCCACAACGCAAGTCCTCTCGCTCCTATACCAGCAGCGGGAGGACATCAAGGCGCTCATCACAGACAGGGACACCTCCTCTGCCGTGCAGCGCGCCATACGTGCTGATGATGTCATCATGATGCTGGGACATGGCAACAGATATGGCCTGTTCTCCAAGCCGGACAAGAACGGCAAGTATGAGCGGTTTATGATTACCGGCAAGCACGTACAGTTCCTTCGCGGCAAGACCTGCATCGGCATCTGGTGCTATGCCAATATGTTTGCCGAGAAGTACGGTCTGCGCGGTCTGTTCTCCGGCATGATAGTCTCCGAACTGCAGGAAGCCATTGACTTGGGGATTCCTGCCACCAAGGAAGAGACAGACAAGGAGATAGAGAAGTTCACCATTCGTCTGAGACACTGTATGGAAATATACGGACTGGAGCAGACTCCAGCGCGGATGAGGGAACTGGATGATGTGCGTTCTGCACTTACAACGTTCAATTATAGCAACTTATACTATTATTAACACGAGCCTGAATACGATTAACATTATTTAACCGCGAAAAGTATGCGACAGAGCATACTTTTCGCTAACTTTACACCGTTTTTCACGCCCGACATCATACGAGACATGGCTATACATTTCACACGCACCACACCCACCATATCCGACCTCACCCTGCACATGCACCTGCCCAAGCAGGGCGGCCCGGAACAGACAGAGATCCGAAAGACATTCTTTCCGGCAGAATGGTATCCGCAACGCGGCATCCAGCTGACATGGCCACATGCCGACACCGACTGGGCACCCATCCTCCACGACGTCGATGCTGTCTATATCCGGATGTCACTGGAGATACTCTCACAGAACGAGCGTCTGCTCATCGTCACACCCGAGCCCGACCGCATCCGTGGTCTGATGCACGAGCGCATACCCACACGCCTCCTGCCCCACGTCAGCTACTTCGAATGTCCCACCGACGACACCTGGGCACGCGACCACGCCTTCCTTACCGTCATCACCACTGCCGGGCCGCGACTTATGGATTACTGCTTCAACGGCTGGGGCATGAAGTTCGCCGCCTCTCGCGACAACATGATATGCCGTCGCATGGCCTCATGCGGCACCGACGGCATCGTAGATGTCGGGCAGACGGTGAAGGGTCTGTATGCCGACTGCCTTGACTTCGTGCTCGAAGGCGGCAGCATAGAGAGCGACGGCCAGGGTACGTTGCTCACCACCTCCGCCTGTCTGCTCAGCCCGAACCGCAACGAGTCTCTGACGCGCGAAGACATTGAGGCTCGCCTGTGTCGCGACCTCTTTGCCGACCGCGTGCTGTGGCTCGGACACGGCCATCTTGCCGGCGACGACACCGACAGCCACATCGACACGCTGGCACGGTTCTGCTCGCCCACCAAGATTGCCTACGTGGCACCACCTTCAGACAGCAGCGACGAGCACCACGACGACCTCGCCGCCATGCAGGAGGAGTTGCGCACGCTGCGCACCGCCGACGGCAAGCCCTATGAGCTGGTGCCGCTGCCGTTGCCACACCCCGTGTGCGACCCCGACGACGGTCACCGTCTGCCCGCCACATACGCCAATTTCCTGATTCTCAACCACGCCGTGCTACTGCCCACATACGGCCAGCCCGACAACGACAGCTTGGCGCACCGCCAGCTCGCAGCGGCATTCCCGCGTCACGACATCATAGACATCGACGCACGTGTGCTGGTGCGCCAGCATGGCTCCATACACTGCTCGGCCATGCAGTACCCGCAGTGTTATACTAACTCGTAATCCGCCTGCCAGATGGACATCACTTACACTTCTCTTGCCGTAGGGCTGCTGCTGTTGCTCATTCCGCTATTCTTCTTATGGAAGTTGCAGACAGGTCTCGTCAGAGCCACGCTCATAGCAGCCCTGCGCATGATAGTGCAGCTGGCATTCATCAGCATCTATCTGCGCTATCTCTTCGAGTGGGACCTGCCGTGGCTCAATACATTGTGGGTGATGGTGATGGCCCTCATTGCCACACACACCACGGGTCAGCGCACACGTCTGCGCCGTGCCGTGCTGGCCGTGCCGGCCTTCGTGGCCTTCTCGCTGTCGGCACTCGTGGTAGGCTTCTTCTTCCTCATGTTCGTGCTCCGGCTCGACAACCCTTTCACAGCCCGCTATTTCGTGCCGGTGATGGGCATCCTCATGGGCAACATGCTTGGCGTGAATGTGCTGACTCTCTCGACCTTCTACAGCGGCATCGAACGCGAACAAGCCACCTACTATTATCTCCTGGCCTCCGGCGCGACACGCTTCGAGGCATGGCTGCCTTTCATGCGCGAGGCCGTCATCAAGAGTTTCACGCCATGCATCGCCAACATGGCCGTGATGGGCATCGTGGCTCTGCCAGGCACCATGATAGGTCAGATCCTCGGAGGGTCAGCTCCCGATGTCGCTGTGAAGTACCAGATGATGATTGTCATCATCACCATGTCGGCATCCATGCTCTCGCTGATTCTCGCATTGTGGCTCAGCACACGTCGTGCCTTCGATGCCTATGGCCGCTTGCTCCAAGTGTTCCGCTGACATGAGCTACGATGACCTCTACAGCCAACTCGCCTCTGCCATAGGTTCTGCCGACAGCATCCGCCATCGCTACCGCAGGATGAATGCCATCCTGCGTCAGACGCTGGAAGCTGTGCTGCCCGACGGCGGCCTGCGTTTTGGCGGCACCTTCGCACAGACCGAGTACATACTGCGTCAGCATGAGGCCACGCCGTCACAGGCCCACCGCATTCATGGCGCCCGCGTGCGCATGTCTGGCTACGGACGCGAGAAGTCCGACGAGCTGCAGATACATTTCCTCGCTGATGCCGGCGCCCTGGCCGAACTCATACATCTCGCCACGGGACAGACGCCACCACCCGGGCTCCCCGTCGCCGGCGATGTGCCCGTGCAGCGCGACGACAATGGCGTCACCGCTATGGCCGAGCGCCTGCGCATCGTGGTGACGCGTGTCGAGCCGCCTTACCTCTACGGTCACGCCGACGGCCCCAGCGGCAATGACGTGTGTGTGTACTTGTCCAAGAGCAATGTGGCAGCCTACCCCGACTGGGACTGGGCCTATTGTGCGGAACTCGTAGGCACAGGGTCGCAGGTCAACGTCATACGCCCGCGCACAAAAAACGGCATCATCTATCCGGAGCTGCTCATAGTGGAACCCGACTATCTCGTTGACGTGACGGCGGTGGCCTCATGTTTTGAGGAATATGGCCGTTCGCCGCTGACGCGCCTTGTCGGACAGCTGGCACCCTACGTCACCACCCAACCCATGCTGCTCGGCAACATGTCCGGCCAGCTCCTCGACGAAGAACTGACGCTGCCCCCCGCCGAGCGACAGTATGCCAAGAGCGCGCGACGTTTTTTCCAAGCCAATGCCCTGTCGGTGGCTGCCACGCCGCTCAACGACACCTTTCACGCCGACGCACGCACCCAGCAGGCCAACATACATCGTGCCATCTGCGAAGGTCTGCAGGCGCACGTGGCAGGCTTCGACCCCGGGCAGGTGGTGCTGGAGCCTTCTTTCTTCTCGGAAATGCTCGGTCTGCAGGGGCGTCTGGACTTCCTGTCGATGGACTTCTCGATACTCATCGAACAGAAGTCCGGGCGCTGCGGCTTTCCGCAACGTGACCCCGACACCCCCGTCCAGGCCGAGAAGCACTACGTGCAGATGTTGCTCTACATGCTCATCCTGCGCTACAACTACCGCGATGTGACGGCACGCTCCGGCCATCGCCTGCTGGCTTTCCTGCTTTACTCCAAGTATGCCAACTCGCTCCTCACCCTGGGCTTCGCACCTCAGCTGGTGGCTGCCGCCGTGCGTGTGCGCAACGAAATTGCCGCCGCCGAGTTCCGCTATGTGCGTGAGGGCTTCGACTGTCTGTCAACTCTCACCGCCGACGACCTAAACACCTGCCACACACACTCGCCGCTGTGGACACGCTATCAGCGGCCGCAGCTCGAAGCCGTGCTGAGGCCCATTCGCGAGGCATCGCCAACAGCACGCGCCTACTTCCTGCGTATGCTGCGTTTCGAGCACACCGAGCATCTGCTGGCAAAGGTCGGCGACCGCACCTCCACGAGCCATGGCTTTGCAGAGAAATGGCAATGCTCGCTCGCCGAGAAGCTCGAAGCAGGGAGCATAGCAGCACCCATGACACTCGTGCCGCCGCCCGATGGCGAGAGTGTGAGTCAGCTTCGGTTCCGGCTGCCGCCGCTGACCGACGATGCCGCCTCCAACTTCCGCGTCGGCGATATTGTCATAGTGTATGCCTACGACGAGGACACAGAACCCGATGCCTGCCATGCCATAGCCTTCCGTGCCACCATAACCCAGCTCACAACCGACGAGACTACCCTGCGCCTACGCGCACCGCAGACCAACAACCATGTCTTTGCGCCTCTGGCCGGGAAGCCTTGGGCCATGGAAGCCGACTTCATGGAGGCCTCGTTTGCCACCATCTACCGTGGCCTCCATGCCATGCTCACCGCTCCCGAAGAGCGCCGCCGTCTGCTACTGCTGCAGCGACCGCCCAAGGTTGATGCCACGCAGCAGCTCCGTGGCGACTACGGTACGTTCAACGCCATGGCCTTGCGCGTGCGCCAGGCCAGCGAGCTCTTCCTCATCATCGGCCCTCCCGGCACGGGCAAGACCAGCTTCGGGCTCATGACAACGTTGCGCGAGACGCTCCTTGGCAGCCCCGAGGCAGCGGCACTGCTCGTGGCCTTCACCAATCGTGCCGTCGATGAGATATGTTCCAAGCTCCACGAAGCCCATATCGACTTCGTGCGCCTTGGCAACGCCCACACCGCCGAGGCGTGGATGCAGCCCTACCTACTCGACACACGCGTGGCAGCAGCACGCGATGTAGCCTCTGTGCGCGACATCATCCTGCACACACGCATCGTCGTGGCGACGACATCTGCCATTGCCTCACAAAGCGCTTTTCTTGCCATGCGACGCTTCGACGTGGCCATCGTCGATGAGGCATCGCAGATCCTGGAGCCGCAGCTGCTGCCGCTGTGGTGTGCCGTGACATCTGACGGGCAACCCTCGGTTGCCAAGTTTGTGCTCATCGGCGACCACTGCCAGCTTGCAGCCGTGGTGCAACAGCCGCAGACGCTGTCTGCCGTCGAGGAGCCGCTGCTACACGACATCCTGCTCACCGACTGTCGCGACTCGCTCTTCGAACGCCTGCTGCGACGCTACCGCCACGACCCCGCCGTGTGCTACATGCTGACACGACAGGGCCGCATGCATCCGGACATAGCAGCATTTCCCAGCATGGCATTCTACGGCGGACAACTGCTGCCCGTGCCGTTGCCACATCAGCTGCGGCAGCTGCCTGCCGACATGCCGCCACGTGTGGAGTTCGTTGACGTGCAGCCACGCAGCGGCATCAGTGACAAGGTCAACGAAGCCGAGGCCGACGTCATAGCACGTCTGGTCTTAGACACATGGCATGACAGTACCGACTTCGACCCCGCACAGACGCTGGGCGTGATTGTGCCCTACCGCAACCAGATAGCAGCCATACGCCAGCGGCTGTCAGCATATTGCATACCGCAGCTCGACGCGCTGTGCATAGACACCGTGGAGCGCTATCAGGGCAGCCAGCGCGACACCATCATCTACGGCTTCACCATCAGCCACGAACATCAGCTGCGATTCCTCGCCAGCACATCGTTCGACGACGGCGGACATACCGTGGACCGCAAGCTCAACGTCGCCATGACGCGCGCACGAGAGAAGCTCGTGCTTGTGGGCTACGCCAGACTGCTGCGACACCAACCCGTGTTCGCCTCGCTACTCGACTTCATCACAAACCATAAGACATGACGCGCCACGCACACACTACGCTGAATTACCTTATTTTTATACATATCTTCGCGTGTGGTGCCGCAAGATGAAACCTGCGACAAAGTATTTGCCTTAAAAGTTTCGCAGTTACAATTCTTTTCCATACCTTTGCAACGTCAAATTCCTATTTACCCACAAAATGAAACAGACATTCCTAACAGTCGCGGCAGCCATCCTCGCCGTAGGCTGTAGTGAGCCTAAAGCCACCCGGCAGAAGGCTCCCATACGTGTCCGTACAGAAATCGTTATCGGCAACGGCATCGACACAAAAGCCGATGGCACGACATACGTCGGAATGGTGGAAGAGGCCGAAGCCACAGCCGTCTCCTTCACCACGATGGGCACCGTGAAGCGCATCCTCGTCAGCGAGGGGCAGCACGTGAGTCGCGGACAGCTCATTGCCGAGCTCGACGACACGCAGGCACGCAACCTCCTGACAGGCGCCGAGGCCGCCATGGCTCAGGCCAACGATGCCCTGCAGCGCTATGGTATGCTCCACGACGAAGGGTCGCTGCCCGAGGTCAAGTGGGTGGAGCTGCAGAGCAAGGTGGCACAGGCCAAGTCACAGGTCGAGGTGGCCCGCAAGAATCTCGCCGACTGCCGCCTCACCTCGCCCGTGAGCGGCATCGTGGGCCGTAAGTCCATGCGTGCCGGCGAGACGGCCATGCCCTCACAGGCCGTGGCAACGATTCTCGACATCTCTTCCGTGCGCGTCAAGTTCTCGGTGCCGGAGGCCGAGGTGGCACACTTCACGCCTTCCACACACGTCGCTATCAGCGTAGATGCCATAGGCCGGCAGTTTGAGAGCCGACGCATCGAGAAAGGCGTTCAGGCCGATGCCCTCACACACACCTACGACCTTCGCGCGCACGTATATAATAAAGAAGCACTGCTGCTGCCAGGCATGGTGGCACGCGTCAGCGTCAGCCATGCCGGCGACACACAGGGCGCTGCCATCACCGTACCCCTCACTGCCGTTCAGCGCAAGACCGACGGCACAATGTTCGTCTGGACAGTGGCTGCCGACTCCACAGCTCACCGCACAGCCGTCAGCATCGGCGCTTCTGTGGGCAACGCCATTGAGGTGACCTCCGGCATCGGAGCCGGCGCGCATATCGTCACCGAAGGCTATCAGAAGCTCAGCGAAGGCAGCCGGGTAGTTGAGAACTGAGAATCCGTAACAGAAATCTGGAGTATCTATGAGACAATCCTGGTTTGCATGGCCACTGGAGCACTATCGCATATCGCTGCTCATCGTCGGCCTGATGTTCATGCTGGGCATCTACGGAATGTACGTGATGCCGAAAGACGAGTTCCCGCCCTTCACCATACGTCAGGGTGTAGTCATCGCCGTCTATCCCGGTGCCACGAGCGAGGAGGTGGAGCAGCAAGTGACACGTCCCCTCGAGCGTTTCCTCTTCACCTATCCCGAGGTGAGACGTGAGAAGACCACCTCCACCTCGACCAACGGCATGAGCATGGTGCTTGTGCACCTTGGCGACGACGTCAACAACAAGGATGAGGTGTGGAGCAAGATCAAGCACGGCCTCACCCTCTACAAGCAGAGCCTGCCGCAGGGCGTAGTGGCCCTCGTGGCCAACGACGACTTCGGCAACACCTCGGCACTGCTCATCGCCATAGAGAGCGACGAGCGCAACTACCGCGAGCTGCAACACTACAGCGACCGCCTCAGCGACCGCCTGCGCCAAATCCCATCCGTGGCTAACGTGCGGCAGTATGGCGAGCACAAGGAGCAGGTGAGCCTATACCTCGACCGCCAGCGCCTGCAAGCCTACGGCATAGGACAGATGACACTGATGGCAGCCTTGCAGAGCGAGGGGCTCACCACCATGGCGGGAGCTCTCGTCGCCGACCATCAGCAGACACTCATACACCTCGCCCCGACGCAGAACAGCGTCGAGGAGATAGAGAACCACATCATCTACAGCGACCCGGCGACAGGAAAGACCGTGCGCATCCGCGACGTAGCCTCTGTGCGACGTGAGTTCGATGTCAGCGAGAGCTACATCATGCAGAACGGACACCCGTGCCTGCTGCTGTCGCTCGAGATGGTGCCGGGCAACAACATCATGTTCTATGGCGACGACGTCGAGGATGTGCTCAACACGTTCGCCGACGAGGAGCTGCCCGACGACGTCACGCTGACACGCATCGCCGACCTGCCAAAGGTGGTGGGCGACAGCATACACGACTTCCTGCGCGACCTGCTGCTCTCAATGGCCGTCATAATACTTGTGATGATGGTGCTCTTCCCTCTGCGCTCGGCCATCGTGGCGGCAATCACCATCCCTCTGAGCACATTCATCAGCGTGGCCATTATGTTCTTTGCCGGCATACCGCTCAACATCATCACCCTGGCGGGACTGATCGTGGTGCTCGGCATGATTGTTGACAACAGCATCGTCGTCATCGACGGCTACCTCGAATATGTGGGCAAGGGCGAACGGCCTCATGACGCCGCCATACATTCCGTGCAACAATACTTCATGCCCATGGCTCTCGCCACCATCTGCATCTGCGCCATCTTCTACCCCTTTCTGATAACATTCAGCGGCGCCTTCCTCGATGCCATCGGCGACTTCCCATGGACCATCACCATCAACCTCATGGTGTCACTGCTCATTGCCGTACTGGTGATACCATTCCTCTGCGTCAAGATTATCGGCGTACCACCGCAGAAGGACGGCCAGCGCCTCACCGACCGCGTGCAGAAGCTCTACGACGACGTGCTCGGCTGGACATTCCGACGGCCATTCCTCACCATAGGCCTCGGCATGGCGTCAATACTGCTGTCGATGCTCATCGTGCCGACGCTGAAGGTGCGCCTCTTCCCGTTCTGCGACCGCGACCAGTTTGCCATCGAGATTTTCCTGCCCGACGGAAAGGGCTTGGCAGACACACGCTCCGTGGCCGACTCTGTCTATGCCGCCATCAAGGACGACAGCCGCATCACTGGCATAACGACCTTCATGGGATGTTCGTCACCACGCTTCCAGACATGCTATGCCCCTCAGATGGCAGGACGCAACTTCGCACAGATGATTGTCAACACCACCTCACAGCAGGCCACGCTCGACATCCTGGCCGACTATCAGCCGCTGCTCTCCGAACATTTCCCCGAGGCATACGTCAAGTTCAAGCGCCTGGACTTCCTGGAGGTGCCCGAGCTCGAATTCCGATTCTATGGCGACGACATCGACTCCCTCCACACAGCTGCCGAAAAGCTCATGGCTGAGATGCGGCAGATGCCCGAGCTCGAGTGGGTGCACACCGACTTCCTGCAACCCTTCCCGCTGCTCAACGTCGAGCTCGACCCGCTGGCAGCCGCCCAGCTCGGCATAAACCGCACCACGGCGGCCCTCGCACTGGCAGCAGCAACCGGCGACCTCACCGTGGGCAGCATCTGGGAGGGCGACTACCAGCTGCCCATCATCGTCCGCGACACGACGGCAATCACTGCGGCCGATGTCGAGAACATAGCTCTCTTCTCGCCACAGGCAGCAGCCAGCGCGACACTGGCGGCGATGTCGGCACAGACGGGCATGGCAACAGCAGCGTCAAGACTGTCTGCCACAACCGCCACGCCACTGCGACAGGTGGCGCACGTACGCCCCAAGTGGACAGAAAGCCGCATCATGCACCGCAGCGGACAGCGATGCCTCACCGTCACCGCCGAGTTCCGCCGTGGCACATACGCCGCACCCGTGGAAAACCAACTCAAGGAGATGATGTATGCCCTCGACCTGCCCTACGGCGTGCGAGCCGAGGTAGGCGGCGAGCTGGCATACAACGATGAGAACATGCCTATGATATACAACGGCATCGTCATCGCCATGGTGATTATCTTCTTCTTCATCCTCTTCAACTTCAAGCGCTTCGGCATAACATTCCTGTGCATGGCAGCACTGGGACTCATGCTGCCGGGAGCACTCATAGGACTCGGCGTGATGGATCGCACGATAGGCCTCACCAGCATCTTCGGACTCGTGACACTCATGGGCATCATCATGCGCAACGAGATACTCATCTTCGAACACGCCGACGGACTGATGAAGGACTTCCACAGCCGGCATCCGGCACCCGTCGCGCCGACCGACGAGGAGCGTGACACCTATCGCGGCAAATTCAACTACGCCATTCAGGAGGCAGCCTACGATGCCGGCCACCGACGCATGGTGCCCATCTTCCTCACCACGGCCACCACGGCCGTCGGTGTAATACCGATGATCGTGGCGGGCTCATCGTTCTGGATGCCTGTCGGCGTCACCATCTTTGCCGGAGGCATAGGCACGCTCATCCTCGTAGTGACGGTGCTGCCCGTACTCTATTGGAAACTCAGCACCAAATAACCACAACCATTAACACACATTGCTATTATAATATATGAGACTCCTCATAATCATACTTTGTCTCTGCACCTGCACGTCAGCAGCGCACGCCGGCACTGTGCAAGAGCTCACTCTCGCGCAGTTGCTCGACTCGGCACGACAGAACAATAATGCCCTGCGTGCCGCACGACATGACATCGAGGCGGCACGACAGCAACGCAAGGAGGTCTTCACAAAGTTCTTCCCCAAAATCAGTGCCACAGGACTATGGTTCAATGCCAACAAGGGCATGGCAGCCACCACTATAGACCCATCTGAGTTCATAACACCGGAGATGGGGGCTGTCATGGCGCAAATGCTGCCCGCCGAGGCGCTGGCGGCGATGAGCAGCCCCATGACGATGTCTATGATGAAGAACGGACTCATCGGCTCCGTGACAGCCGTGCAGCCCGTCTTCACAGGAGGGCGCATCGTCAACGGGCACAGGCTCGCACGCGTAGGCGAGGATGTCAGGCAGCTGCAGCTGCAGCTCTCCGAGCAAGAAGTGGAGACGGCCACGGAGGACTATTTCTGGAAACTCGCCTCCATGCACGAGAAGCAGCGCACCATAGCTGCCGTGGAGGCTCTGCTGGCAGACATACACAAGGACGTGGATGTCGCCGTGCGAGCCGGGGTGGCCATGCGCAACGACCTCCTGCAGGTGGAGCTGCGACAGTCGGAGATTGCCAGCCAGAAGCTGAAGCTCCAGAATGGCATAGACCTCGTAAACATGCTGCTGGCACAGCACTGCGGGCTCGTTGACAGTTTCCAGCTGGCAGTGCCGGCCATGGAACAGGCCACGGCAGCCATGCCACTGCCCGCCGACCACGACGCATCACTCCACACACTGCCGGAATACAGGCTTCTGGAGAAACAGGTTGAGGTGGCACGCTTGCAGAAGCAGATGGCTGTAGGTGAGAACCTGCCGTCGGTGGCCGTTGGCGCTGGCTACGTTTACCATGACATCCTCGACAACGACCGCTCCTTCGGCATGGTCTTCGCCACCGTCAGCGTACCCCTCTCCGACTGGTGGGGAGGCTCACACGCCATCAAGCGGCGCAACATCGAACACAAAAAGGCTCAAGAGCAACTGACTGATA
This sequence comes from uncultured Prevotellaceae bacterium, assembly GCA_947167455.1. Lineage (GTDB taxonomy): Bacteria > Bacteroidota > Bacteroidia > Bacteroidales > Bacteroidaceae > Physcousia. Next base: position 13,757 of record CAMVIB010000046.1, read on the forward strand.
ACGCCGAGAAACTCGCCATACGCATGCGTGCCGCCTGGAATGCCGTAGAGGAGTCGTTCCAACAACTCATACTGGCCGAGAGCAGCATACAACAGGCAGAGGAGAACCTGCGCATCAACCGCAACTATTATCGTGCCGGCACATCGAGGATGGCAGACCTGCTCGAGGCACAGATGCTCTATCAGCAGACACTAGACAGGCGTACAGACGCCTTCGCCGAACACCAACGCAGCATACTCGCTTACCGCCACGCCTCAGGGCAGCAAGCTCTCTATAACTAACCTCATCCTGAGTCATACAACTTTAATTTCATAAAAAAATGAAACACCAAACAATCCTGGCAGCAGCAGTGGCTGCTGCACTGACACTCACAGGTTGCACAATGCCTAACGCCACCGGCGGCACATCAACGACCTCGGGCACGACAGCCACCGACGGACTCATCGGTGCCGGAGTGAGCATCCTCAACGGCCTCCTCGGCAGCGTGCTCGCCAACACTATCACCGAACAGACACTCGTCGGCACATGGACTTACCAAGCACCGGAATGCCGCTTCGAGAGCGAGAGCCTGCTGGCACAGGCCGGAGGCGAGGTGATGGCCAACACCATCGAGAAGAAACTCGACACCTACCTCTCAAAGGTCGGCATCAAACAGGGTATCACGAGCTACACCTTCAACCAAGACAAGACCTTCGCCATACAATCGTCTGGCCGCACCATCTCCACCGGCACATACACCTACGATAAATCCACAAAGACACTGAAGCTCAACGGCTCTCTCGGGCTGCTCAACCAGTCGTGTCTCGTGGGAATGGATGGCACTAACCTGTGCCTGATGTATGATGCCGACAAGCTCCTCACCGGCATCAACGCCATCGGTGGTGCCCTTGGCAACAGCGGAGGACTCATAGGCACCATCGGCAGCCTCCTGGGCAACAACTATAAGGGCATGAAGCTGGGCTTCCAGCTCAAGAAATAAGCCGCCAACCACCTGCCAGGCAAAAGGCGTAGCTTAACCCTGCCAGGGGTATAAGCCCTCTGGCAGAGAGTAAAGGACACGAAGAACCCCGAAGGAGTGACTCAATAACAATAGGAAGAGTCACTACTTCGGGGTTCGTTATCTCTGTCTGTTCAGAGTGACAGGGGTTCTCCTCATAGCGAAGCGGCATAGCCGGACTGGCGAATACCCCTGACAGTGATGTGGTAATGACATCACTTGATGTTAGGCTCTTCGAGGCCGAGGCCACGTTTGCGGTCAACGACCTTCAGCACGAAGCCAAGCAGCAACGCCGCCACGCCGAGGCTGGCGAGCATCACGAGGGGAGCGGTGTAGTCGAACTGCGTGGGGTCGGTGACGCCAGGGTTTGTGGCATCGAGCACCTTGCCGATGAGCAGGGGGAAGAGCCACAAGCCAATATTCTGAATCCAGAAGATGAGGGCGTAGGCCGAGCCGATGACCTTGGCATCAACGAGTTTGGGCACACTTGGCCACAGGCTTGCCGGCACGAGTGAGAAGCTGGAGCCGAGCACGAGGATGGTAAGGTAGGCTATGCAAATACCTCCTACGGCCGAATCCTTGAAGAGCGGCAACACGAAGGCGAATGTCAGGTGACATGCTATGAGCAGCAGTGAGCCGAGGATGAGCATCGTGGCAGCCTTGCCTTTGTGATCGACATAACTGCCGAGAATGGGCGTGATGAGCACTGCCAGAAGCGGGAAGACAGCAAAGATGCTCTCTGCCGACTGACGCATGAAGCCCATGTAGCAGTAGGCCACGAGCGAGACGATGCTCGCAGCGAGCAGGCCATACTTGGCAGAAGTCTTCTTCTGGAAGTTGCTGGCGAAGCCCGTGGCCGCCACGAGGAGCATGATGACATACTGCACAATGGTGACTGACGACGACGCCCAGAAGGAGTCGGCATCGGGCGGCGTGAGCGAGAGGTTACACTGCAGCATGTTCACGGCATACTTCTGGAAGGGGAAGATGGCCGAGTAGTAGAGCACACACAGCAACGCCACGAGCCAGAAACCGCCATCGGTGAGAATCTTGCCCAAGTCGCTGATCTTGAAGGGGTCGTCCTTCTCTTCTGCCTCGCCTGTCTGCTCATCGAGCTTCTTGTCCATGGCGAAATATACGATGGTCATTATCAGGGCTATGCACATCAGCACTACGCCGAAGGCCACTGAGCGGCTGACGCTCACCACACCGCCAAGGCGTGCGAAGAAAGGCGAGAAAATCATGCAGGTGGCAACACCCAGACGGGCTAAAGCCATCTCTGAACCCATGGCCAGAGCCATCTCGCGACCCTTAAACCATTTCACAATACCGCGGCTTACAGTGATGCCGGCCATCTCGCAGCCGCAGCCGAAAATCATGAAGCCGCAGGCGGCGAACTTGGCAGAAGCGGGCATACCCTCATAGAAAGGTGACACGCCGAGCTCGTCGAAGAGGGGGATGTAGTTGAGGTTGTCGGTGAACCACGCCTCGAGTCCGCTGCCGGCGAAAGCGTCGCTGACGGCATACCATTTTATGCACGCTCCGACAAGCATCACCACGGCCGAGAGCACGGCGGTGAAGCGCACACCCATCTTGTCGAGGATGATGCCGGCGAAGATGAGGAAGAATGCAAAGACGTTGAGGAACACCTCAGAGCCCTGCATGGTGCCGAAGGCCGTAGAGTCCCAACCGCGCGTCTCCTGCATGAGATCCTTGATGGGCGAGAGGATGTCCATGAAAATGTAGCTGCAGAACATGGCCAGCGCCAACAGCAAGAGTGCCGTCCAACGCATGGCGGCACTGTCACGAAGAGTCTTTTGAATTGTTTTTGTCATTAGTTATGGTTATGTAAAATGTTTTTCTGCTACTTCAGGCGCGTACCCATGCGGGCCTCCACGACGTTGACAACGTAGTCGCCGAGCTTCTCGCACTCGTTCACCAAATCCATATAGATAGTACCCACGGCATAGGTGTATTCGTGGTTGTTCACGTCGATGATGTTCTGCTGCTTGAGCTGCGAGCGGTAGTTGTTGATCTCGTTCTCCACGTTGAAGGTGCGGTTCACGTCGAACGACTCCTTACGGCCGCCCAACAACTGATTCATCTGCGTGAGAGACTGGTCGGTGAGATCCATCATCTGGCGCAGATGGTCATACTGACGGTCGATGAAGTGGTCCTCCTTACCCTGATACTTGCGCGAGATGGTGCGCGCCATGTTGAAGCACGAGTCGCCGATGCTCTCCAACTCCGAGATCTCGCGGAGCATGGCACGAATCTTGGCCTTGGTGTCATCAGAGAGGTGGGCGTCGCTCACCTGGTCGAGGTAGTTGGCAATCTCCAGCTCCATGTTGTCGGAGATGCTCTCATACTTCTCTATGCGCGTGTAAAGCTTGTTGAACTCAACGTCCTGGTCGCCCTTCTTCTTCTTGCCCGTGGCGGTGGATGACAGGGTGAGCAGCTCACGCACCATACCGAACATGCGCTGCATGCGGTCGGAGAACGACTGTATCTCCTTCTGAGCCTCGAGCACAGAGAGCTCGGGGGTCTTCATGATACCGGAGGTGATGAAATGCAGGCGGAAATCCTCCTCGTCGTCAACCTTCTTGGGCTTGATGACCCAGCACACGAACTTCTCTATGTACTTGATGAACCAGATCAATATAAAGGTATTGATGACATTGAATGCCGTGTGGAAGGCCGCCAGCACGAAGTTGAGCTTGGCAGCATTTGCCAGGAAGGCAGCATGGCCGGCGTTCTCCACGGTCATGTTGACATCGTAGCCCACCCAGCCACACACCATATCCACGAAGGGCCGGAACACAAAGAGCACCCACACAACACCGAAGACGTTGAAGAACATGTGGGCCAAGGCTGCACGCCGCGCCTGAGTGTTGGCAGAGAGGGCTGCCAGGTTGGAGGTGATGGTGGTGCCGATGTTCTCGCCCATGACGAGGGCTATGCCTTGATAGATAGGCAGGGCGCCGCTCGAACACAGGATCATCGTTATTGCCATGACGGCCGCCGACGACTGCACGCAGAACGTCATCACACCGCCGAGGATGAGGAAGATGAGCGTGGTGAGGAACGAGTCATTGTCGAACGATGCGAAGAAGTCGAGCAGAGCTTGGTTCTCGCCAAGGTGCATCTCAGCTCCCGTCACGCGCAGGGTGCCCAGACCCAGTAATAGGAACGACAGACCGAAGAGGAAGTCGCCGATGTAGCGGTAACGTTTCAGGAAGATGAGGATGATGCCAATGAAGAATGCGGGATAGACGGCGTTGGTGATGTCGAACGACATACCGGCCGACATGATCCATGCCGTCAGCGTGGTGCCGATGTTGGCACCCATGATGACAGAGATGGCCTGAGCCAGCGTCAGCAGGCCGGCGTTGACGAACGATACTGTCATCACCGTGGTGGCTGTTGACGATTGCACGGAGGCCGTGACAAGCATACCCGTCAACATGCCGGTGAAACGGTTGGTGGTCATGGCGCCAAGGACATGACGCAACTGGGGACCGGCCATTTTCTGAAGAGCTTCGCTCATGTTCTTCATGCCGAACATGAGCAGGGCCAGCGACCCCAGTAGTTTGAAGATTACCCAAATAGACATTTAACGATGTGGTTTTGTGTGTTGTTTGTAACTTTATTTGGCTACAAAATTAAGTAAAAAGATGCTAATACACGTTACGCACAGCACAAAAAGTGGTGAAAAGATGCCATATAACATAAAAATGGGCGAGTTGATGAGTCGGAAATTGACGAGTTGTTACCATTAACGTCTTTTCACTCTAAAGATTTGGCAGGGTCGGCGAAAAGCACTACTTTTGTGCGCTTTTTCGTGGCTCGCGAATCCCATTTTGCCGAAAAAAGGCCTTTTCGTGGCCTCTGGCGGCTTGAGAGGAAAAGACATCAAGGAAGAATGCCGACACTCGGGGGCCGTGACGCCACACATTACGATGAACATTAATTAATATCAACAGAGCGGCTCCCGCCGCGACAAAGAATGCAAGACTCAGAAGACAGAATTATCAAAGTGGACATCGAACGTGAGATGCGCTCGTCGTTTCTCGACTATTCGATGTCCGTCATCGTAGCCCGCGCGCTGCCCGATGCCCGCGACGGTTTCAAGCCTGTGCATCGCCGTATATTATATGGTATGCGCGTAGATGGCAACACCCACGACCACGACTATCGCAAATGCGCCCGTACGGTGGGTAATGTGCTCGGTCACTACCACCCCCACGGCGACAGCTCCGTGTATTTCGCCATGGTGCGTCTGGCACAGGACTGGAACATGCGCTATACTCTTGTCGATGGACAGGGCAACTTCGGTAGCGTGGATGGCGACTCACCGGCTGCCATGCGTTACACCGAGGCACGTCTGTCGGCCATGGGCGAGGCCATGATGCAGGATTTGGAGAAGGAGACGGTTGACATGGTGGACAACTTCGACGGCAAGGAGAAGGAACCCAGCGTCCTGCCGTCGCTATTCCCGAACCTCCTGGTGAATGGTGCCACCGGCATCGCCGTAGGTATGGCTACCAACATACCCACGCACAACCTCGGCGAGTGCATCGATGCCTGTGTGGCATATATCGACAACCCCGACATCGACGTGGAGGGACTGATGCACTACATCCCTGCTCCGGACTTCCCCACAGGTGCATACATATATGGTATGCAAGGCGTGCGCGACGCCTACGCCACGGGTCGCGGACGCATTGTGATGCGTGCCCGTGCCGAGATAGAACCCGGCGAGCAGCACGACAAGATTATTGTCAGCGAGATACCATACGGCGTCAACAAGGCCGAACTCATAAAGGCTATCGCCGACCTCGTGAACGAGCATAAGATAGAAGGCATCTCAAATGCCAACGACGAGAGCGACCGCGAGGGCATGCGCATCGTCATCGACGTGAAGCGCGACTTCAACGCCAACGTCGTCCTCAACAAACTTTACAAGCTGACACAGCTCCAGACTAGCTTCTCGGTGAACAGCATAGCCCTTGTGGGCGGACGTCCCAAGCTGCTGACGTTGCGCGACATGATAAAGTGCTTTGTTGACCATCGCCACGACGTCGTAATACGTCGTACCGAGTACGACAAGCGCAAGGCCGAAGAGCGTGCACACATCCTGGAGGCACTCATCGTGGCCTCCGACAACATCGACGAGGTGGTGCACATCATACGTGCCAGCCGCACGCCCGACGAGGCTCGTCAGCGCCTACAGCAACGCTTCGGCTTCGACGAGCTGCAGAGCAAGGCCATCGTAGATATGCGTCTGTCGCAACTCACGGGACTACAGCAGGACAAGCTGCATGAGGAGTATGACGAGCTGATGAAGAAGATAGAGTACTACAACCAGATACTCACCGACGATGCACTCTGCTGGAAGGTCATCAAGGACGAGCTCACAGAGGTGAAGCAGCGCTTCGGCGACCCCCGCCGCTCAGAGATCATGTACACCTCCGAAGAGTTCAACCCCGAAGACTTCTATGCCGACGACGAGGTCGTCATCACCATCTCGCATCTTGGCTACATCAAGCGCACCTCGCTCTCCGAGTTCCGTGTGCAGGGTCGCGGCGGACAGGGTTCCAAGGGCAGCAGCACTCGCGATGCCGACTTCATAGAGCATATCTACCGTGCCACGATGCACAACACGATGCTCTTCTTCACGCAGAAGGGACGCTGCTACTGGCTTAAGGTCTATGACATACCCGAGGGCAACAAGACCTCCAAGGGTCGTGCCATACAGAACATGCTCAACATCGAGAGCGACGACGCCGTCAACGCATGCCTCTACATCAGGAAGCTCAACGATAAGGATTTCAACGAGAGCCACTATGTGCTGTTCTGCACGCGCGAGGGCGTCATCAAGAAGACGAGCCTCAGCCTCTACAGCCGTCCACGCCAGAACGGCATCATCGCCATCAACATCAACGAGGGCGACCGTGTGGTGGACGTGGCACTCACCAATGGCGACAACGAGGTCGTCATAGCCAGCCGTCAGGGGCGCGCCGTGCGTTTCAACGAGAGCGCCGTGCGCTCCATGGGGCGCAACAGCACCGGCGTGCGAGGCATAACACTCGAAGGCGAAGGCAACGAGGTCGTTGGCATGGTGGTCGTGGACAAGCCCGATCAGGAGAGCATACTCGTCGTGTCTGACAGAGGCTATGGCAAACGCTCCGATGTCGAGGACTACCGCATCACAAACCGCGGCGGCAAGGGCGTCAAGACCCTCGAGGTGACAGAGAAGACAGGACTGCTCATGGCTATCAAGAGCGTCACCGACGACGACGACCTCATGATTATCAACAAGAGCGGCGTGGCCATTCGCCTGCACCTCGACAACATCAAGATACAAGGCCGAGCCACACAGGGCGTAAAGCTCATAGAGCTGCAGAAACGCGGAGACACCATCGCCAACGTCTGCGTCGTGCCCGCTGAGGACGAGTCGGAATTCGACGACGAGGAGCACTCGGCAGAGATGCCCGATCCCACGGAACTTTCCGACGGGCAGACCATGACGCTTGATGGAGAGGAAGACCACGGCGAATGAAAGTAGCACGGCTAATGACACATATCACGCCATACAATCTTCAAAACCTATAAAACCACACACACTTATGAAAAAGATTTTCTGTACATTGGCACTCGTGGTGGCAGCATCATCGCTGTCTGCACAAGACAAAGTCGTAAGAAAAGCCCGTACGCTCAAGGAAGAGGTGCAGAACCTCATCGCCACCCAGCAGCGCAACGAGAAACAGCAGGCCGAACTCGAGACAAAGCTCGCACAGGCCATGGAGATGATAACACCCACACTCACCAGCCCCGAGACGAAGAAGGAACTCGCCAACGCCTGGGACGTGAAGGCACAGCTGCACAAATACACCTTCTCTCCGCTGCTCGACAAGATTATCGCCAAGGAGGCCACCGACACACTGGCACTCTACACTAACGTCGTGGCAGCACTCGACGCCATGGAGGAATGCTACAAGGCCGAGCTCGCCAGCGGCAAGGAACCTGTATATAGCAAGATCAACGCCATCGACGTGGCACGCTTCCGCCAATACATCGCCTACTGCGGACAGATGTTCTTCCAGAACAAGCAGTACGACCTTGCCAAGCAGGCTTTCATACGATGGATGCAGTACCCCGAGACATACACCATCGTAGCATCCGACGAGACTGTCACCAACGATGAGAACAAGGCTCAGATAGCCTACTTCACATGTCTGTCGAGCTACTTCGCAAAGGACTATAAGACACTACAGAGCTACATCCCTCAGGCTCGTGCCTATGAGCCCGAGAAGGCCAACGTCAACCAACTCTACATCACCTCCTTCATCGAGCAAGGCGACACAGCACAGTGGCTCAGCGCATGCCGTGAGCTGGTTCTCGAAGATCCCAATAACAACGAACCTGTAGCACAGAACGTACTGGCATACTATTTCAACAAAGGCCAGTTCGACACGGCACTCGCCTTCACCGAAGAACTCCTTGCCAAGGACGCCGACAGCCGCATCGGCAACTACTCCAAGGGCCTCGTCCTGATGAACAACAAGGACTATCGCAATGCCATCACTTTCTTCGACAAGGCAGCCGAGATAGACCCCACCTTCTCTGACGCATACTACAACGCAGGAGTATGCTACTCCAACATAGGATATGACATCAACGAGCAGCTCACAGGCAAGAAGATGACAGCAGCCCAGAACAAGGCAGAGATTGAGAAGGTCAAGGCCGAGTATGCCAAGGCCGAACCCTACTTTGTGAAGGTGCGCGAGCTCGAACCCGACAATAGCGACAAATGGGCATCACGCCTCCGCACCGTCTATTACATCCTCGGCAACAAGGCAAAGGAAAAGGAAATGTCTGACATCCTCGGCGACTAAGACAAACTTCCTACGACATCATGAATCGAGTAGGAGGTGAACACTAATCAGAGGTGTTCACCTCTTTTCGTGTTCACT
>CAMVIB010000047.1 GCA_947167455.1 uncultured Prevotellaceae bacterium
TATTACACACTTTTATTGTTACTAAATGTGTCTACCTATATCAGTATAAGTCAAACGGAGTTGCAAACGTGCGGAAACGGGGTTGCTAACGTGCGGAAACGGGGTTGCTAACGTGCGGGACTTGAATTACGCTATTGTCCTATGAGCTTGGTGATACGTTGCTCTTCCGACCGCTTGCAGATGAGCAGAGCTCCGTTGTGCTCTGCCACGATGTAGCCGTCGAGCCCCTGCACCACGACACGCCTCTCGCCAACAGTATGCACTATGCAGTTGCGTGAGTCAAAGAGCTGAACATCCTGCCCCACACTGACATTGCCGTCGGCATCGGCCGGCAGCTGCTGGTGCAGAGAGCTCCATGTGCCGAGGTCCGACCATCCGAACTTGGCAGGAAAGACATAGACATCCTCGGCCTTCTCCATGACGGCGTAGTCGATTGAGATGTTGGGACACTCGGGGAACTTGGCATCTATGGTTTCCTGCTCCTGCGGCGTGCCATAGACATGTGCCAGACCCTCGAAAATGTCATTTATCTCGGGCGCATAGATGCGCAGCGCATTGACGATGGTCTGCACGCGGAACACAAAGATGCCGGCATTCCAGAAGAAGCCCTTCTGACGTAGATACCGCTCAGCCGTAGCGAGGTCTGGTTTCTCGCGGAAGGCATCGACGCGATAAATCTCACGGGCACGTGCACAGGGTGCACTGAGGTCGGCCTGAATGTAGCCGTAGCCCGTCTCAGGACGCGTGGGTTGCATGCCAAGGGTCAGGATCCCGTCGCTCTCGGCAGCAAAGGCAAGCGCTATGCGTGCCACACGGCGGAATTCCTCGACATCGGTCACCACATGGTCTGACGGCGACACGATTATGTTGGCACGCGGGTCAAGGACCTTGATGCGCCAGCTCACGTAAGCTATGCATGGCGCTGTGTTGCGGCGGCAAGGCTCGCAGAGGACATGGTCGGCCCGCACGGCTGGCAACTGCTCGCGCACGGCAGACACATAGTTCTTGCCCGTGACGACCCAGATATTTTCCGCCGGACAGATGTCGGCGAAACGGTCGGCAGTCTGCTGCAAGAGTGAGCGTCCTGTGGCCAACGGGTCGATAAATTGCTTGGGACACTCCGATGTGCTCATGGGCCAAAAACGGCTACCTACGCCGCCGGCCATGATAACGAGATGATTGTTCTTGTCCATGGGGAAATATCTTTTCTTTTGAGAGTGCAAAGATAGTATTTTTTGTGTTATGAGGCAATGGCTTTTGTCGTTTTTCTTTACATTTAAACAAAAAAAGTCAAAAAAAGGACAATATACTTTGCAGTACCAGGATTTTTGCATAAATTTGCGCGATTTTGAGCCATAAGGAATCATCGAACCACAAAAACTCCACACATACAATGAAGAAGAAAATACTGATCCTCGATGACAAGGAGACCATTGCCAAAGTTCTATCCATTTATCTACAAAGCGAATTCCAATGCACATGGCTGCCCGACGGACTTCAAGGCGTGAAGTGGCTGCAGGACGGCAACACGCCCGACCTTATCATCTCTGACATACGCATGCCAGGGATGCGTGGCGACGAGTTCTTGGAATGGATTAAGCAGAATGACCTCTTCAAGCACATACCAGTAATCATGCTGTCCAGCGAAGACAGCACCAGTGAGCGCATCAAGCTTCTTGAGGTGGGTGCGGCAGACTATATCGTGAAGCCTTTCAACCCCATGGAGCTGAAAATCCGCGTCAAGAAGATTATCTAAACCCTCCAGATACGACAGATGGTCAATATCGTTTACCTCGGAAACGATGGACGCATGAAATCGGCACTGGGCTTCCTGCCAGGATATGCCGTACGCATGGCTCGCAACTACAAGGAAGTGGAGGCCTCATGCCAGAGCTTCACAGGTCAGAGCCACAACCTCGTATTCCTTGAACGACACAGCAAGCAGGAAGATCTCACGGCCATCTCGTACATCAAGAAGAACGTTCCTGGGACGTACATCATACTCATCTCGCCAGCACTCGACATCAACGAGAGGGCGGTTTATCTCTCGGCGGGAGTCAACGACACCATCAACGACTCGGCAAGCATAAGCGACATACACGAGAAAGTGACATTCGTTGACGAGCACGCCGACCAGCTTTTTGCCGACGTCATAGTGCAGAAACGGTTGTTCCAGTTCCACATTCCCCTGTGGAAACGTCTCTTCGACATCGTGTTCTCGCTGACGGCACTCATCGTTCTCTCGCCGGTTTTCGTCATTACGGCCATTGCAATACGCCTTGAGAGTCCCGGCAAGGTGTTGTACAAGAGCAAGCGCGTTGGAGCCAACTACAAGATCTTCGACTTCTTGAAGTTCCGCTCCATGCGTCCCGATGCCGATGCCCACCTCAAGGATTTCGCAAGGCTCAACCAGTACGCCACCGACAGTGAGGAGATGCACCAGATGAGCAGCGAGGAGGGCTTCGAAGCCCTCGTCATGCACCCCGACACGCCGATACTCATCGGCGACGACGGCATGGTGCTGGCCGACGAGTTCGAGCGTCAGCGCGAAGCCGAGCGCAAGGCAGCTTTCGTGAAGTTGGAGAATGACCCCCGCATCACTCGCGTGGGGCGCTTCATACGCAAATACAGCATCGACGAGCTGCCCCAGCTCATCAACATCCTCAAGGGCGACATGAGCGTGGTGGGCAACCGCCCTCTGCCACTCTATGAGGCAGAGAAGCTCACGAGCGACGACAGCATTGACAGGTTCATAGCCCCGGCAGGACTCACGGGACTATGGCAGGTCATGAAGCGTGGCGACAGCGGCCGCCTCAGTCCCGAAGAGCGCAAGCAGCTCGACATCACCTACGGACAGACATACAGCTTTGCCCTCGACTGCAAGATACTACTCAAGACTATCACCGCGTTCATCCAAAAGGAGAACGTATAGCATGACCCATATATATTAATAAGGAATAATGCACAAACGTTTCATAACATCAGTTACCATGGCATTGGCCACGCTACCCCTTCTGGCCCAGACAGAGACGAAGACGAGTGGCGGCGATATAGAGACACATGGCATCGTGGCTGGATTCTTTGACTCGGCACACGGCAGTAAGATTAACTTCTCGGAGTTCAAGCTGCCGCCTCTGAGCGAACTCTTTGCCAACGCGAGGACAAATCCATCGGTGGAGATGATAGCCCGCGAAGAGCAGATACAGCGCGAACTCGTCAAGAAGGAGAAGCGGAGCCTGCTGGAGTTCTTCAGCGTACATGCCAACTACACCTACGGCATCATGGACAACTATGGCAGCAACTCCACCGTGACATCACCCATTTACTATCAGTATATGGGTTCGAAGCAACACTACTGGAACGTGGGAGCCAATTTCAAGATGCAGCTTGACGAGGGATTCGACTACCGAGGCCGCATACGCCGTCAGAAGCTCGCGGCAGAGAAGGCCCGTATGGAAAAGGAGAAAGCATTCGAGGAGCTCAAGCAGAAGATTGCCACCTTGTATGTGCACATCACCAACAAAATCATAGCCTTAAAGACAGCCGGCGAGAACGCAGCAGCATACAAAGGTGCGGGCCTGCTCACCAATCAGGAATTCAAGATTGGCGACGTCACCGTTCGTGACCTGGCAGAGACGAAGCGCTGGGAGAACGAGGCCGTAGGCAACTACCAGACCCTACAGGCAGAGATAGAGGAGGAGATACTCATCCTCGAGATCATCACCAACACGCCTATCATCACCAACGCCACGAGCGAGGTGCACCTTGACGAATAAGCGCCCACTCTAAATATCTTAACACATACGAACGCCTAAAGTACTCCGATACAATGGAAGTCATTCAATATGTAACCCGATTTCTGTACCGCATCCGTTGGTACTTGCTCATCATTCCACTCATTGCCGTGATAATAGCTTGGTTCCTCACACGGGAGATACCCAAGAAGTTCGACGTCGAGACAACCATATACACCGGCATCATCTCAGGCTACACACTCGAGGGCTCGGTGGCCGTTAACTCGAGAGTTAACATGGCCAACCTACTCAACATCATACAGACCGAGAACACCATCAAGCGTGTTGCCACACGCCTGCTGGCACGCTGCCTCATGTATGGCGACCCTGAGCACGACAACAACTACATCAGTGCCGAGCACTTCAGAGCTCTCGAAGCGGCGACGCCTGTCGAGGTGAAGGCTCTCGTGGACAAGCGCAGCGAGCGCCACACCACCGACAACCTCACGGCCTACGCCCACCCCACGCCCGGCAACTTCGTCTATGGCGTGCTGGAACGCCATCCTTACTTCGGCGTCCGCAGCATTGCCAATAAGCTTATCGTCTCGCAGATGGGAGAGTCCGACATGATACACATCGACTACAGCAGCGACGATGCCGGAATAGCCTACAACACACTGGAGATCCTCAACGAGGAATTCATCAACCAATACCAGTCCATACGCTTCGGAGAGACCAACAATGTCATCAAGTTCTTCGAGGGAGAGGTCAACCGCCTTTATCGAATCCTCTGCGCCAGCGAGAACGACCTCATCGATTACAACATCTCAAAACGCATCATCAACTATGGCGAACAGACCAAGCAGGTGGCCATCCTCGACGCTGCCCACAAGACCATGAAAAACGGACAGATGCTGTCATACGCCAGCGAGAAAGCCATTCTGGACTTTCTCACGAGCCAGATGGGCAGCAAGGCCAACATGTTCCAGCAGAATGAGGAATTCATACAGTCGCAAGAGCGCATCTCCAAGCTCATGTCGCGCGTGAGCAACATGCAGCTCATGGCCGAAGAGAACGACCCGCAAGCCATCCAAGAGCTGCAACGTGCACGCCGCGAGCTGCAGGAAGAGGAAGACCATGTGCGTGAACTCACCCAGCGCATTGCCGAGAACAACTCAAGTGGTTCCAACGGCGTCAGGAAAGACCTGCTCACGAGGTCATGGCTCGAGCAGATGCTCAAGACGATGACCACCCAGGCAGAGATGGAGCACATGAACATCATGCGCGAAAATATCGACAAAGACTTCGGCTACTACTCGCCCATCGGCGCCACCCTGAACCGCAAGGAGCGGCACATAGGATTCGTGGAGAGCAACTACATGGAGATGCTGAAGGCTCTCAACGCCGCACGCCTCAGGCAGAAGAACCTTCAGATGACGACCGCCACGCTACGAGTTCTGAACCCGCCGATGTTCCCCATCAACTCCGCGCCCAACAACCGTCTGATGGTGCTGCTCGCAACATTCTTCCTCTCTCTGTTGGGCACAGCGGCTTACTTCTTCATCATAGAGCTCTTAGACCGCACGCTCAGAGACCGCAGGCGCACAGAGAACCTCACGAAATGTCCTGTCATCGGGTGCTATCCTCAGGAGAGCTCGCTGCGCTATCGCAAGTACAACAAGATTATCTCCGACATGGCAGTACGCCAGCTCAGCAAGTCGCTGCTGCCACACCTCGACACCGAGAAGCGCAACATCATCAACCTTCTGTCCACGACGCAGGGCGACGGCAAGAGCTATATCGCCAACGAGCTGGAAGAAATCTGGATGGCCATGGGCCTACAGGTGAGACGCATCACCTACGACGAAGACTTCCTCACCGACGATGCTTCATACATCATGGCACAGCGCATCGAAGACCTCTGCCCCGACTACAACGAGAAGGAGATCCTGCTGGTGGAGTACCCGGCCCTCGACGAGCACGAAGTGCCGCCGGCCCTCATCAATCAGGGAACGCTCAACATTGTCGTGGCACGAGCCAACCGCACATGGAAGGACATCGACGACAAGGCCCTCAAGACCCTGCTCACACAGCTCAAGGACAAGGAGAGCATATACTTCTTCCTCACCGAGGCTGGACGCGATGCCGTGCAGGAGTTCACAGGCCAGCTGCCGCCATACACGCAGTTCAAGAACTTCATCTACCGCATGTCGCAACTCGGACTCACGGCGACAGAGAATGTCCCTCAAGGTCGGTGAAGAGAGTGACACGATGACGCGGGCATCGACATGACATGTAACATCAGCACAAGTTGATACAGCAAACATCCATAGAACAACCTAAGCGTAAGACCAAAGGCTACGGACTGCCTTTGGTCTTCACCATTGGCTTTTGCGTCAACTATCTGCTCATGGGCCTCAGCAGGTATGGATATATGCTCCCGATACCCACCTCCATGCATGTCGAGCTGGTTTACGTCGTGCTGATCATCTACGGCGCATCTCATGCCAAGAAATGGGGCACCAGCGCCAGCCGTGCCATGGGTTCCATGATAGGCATATACCTCGCATGGACAATATACTCCACTATAGAGTTTATCAACGTCAGCAGCAACATCGATTTCTCTACAATAGTGACACGATGGCTGGCTGAATACCGCACGATGACGCTACAGGTGTTCTGGGTCTTCATTGTGAACGGGCTTTTCTTCAAGCGCAACGAACAGGTGAGAGCCATGTACCGCATCTGGGCATTTCTCACCATTGCCGCCGTGCTGTGGGGGCTGCGTCAGCAGTTCATGGGCTTCGACCGCTCGGAATGGGCATGGCTCTTGGCAATAGGCATGAAGACACACTTCGTGAACGGCATCATACGCTACTTCTCATTCTTCTCCGAGGCCGCAAACTACGGATGCTGCATGGGAGCGTCGGCCGTGGTATTCGGCGTGCTGTTCCTAACGACCTCTTCCAGCAAGCGCGACAGGCTGATTTTCGGCATAGCAGCCGTGGCAGCATTATATGGCATGATGGCCTCAGGTGCGCGAGCCGCCATCTTCGTGCTCGCAGCAGGACTCATGGCTTACTGTGTCATCTCCAAACGCGTCAGCACACTCATCGCAACGGCGGCACTAGGAGGGGTGTTCATCGGATTCCTCATGTTCACACAGATAGGACAGGGCAACCCCATGATACGCCGCATGCGCTCTGCCTTCAATAAGGAGGACAACTCACTGGCCGTGCGCGAGATCAACAAAGCCACCATGAAACGCTACATCGACGCCCTGCCCTTCGGACTCGGTGCCGGCATACGCAACAACGATGTGCCGCCAAGCAACAAGAACTACTACCTCGCCACCGTGCCGCCAGACTCGACATGGGTTTATGTCGATATCCACTACGGACACCTCGGCAGGCTGCTGTTCCTGCTGTCGTTTGGAGGCATGATAGCCATCGCCGGCTCGAAGGTGCTGTTCAAGATCAAGGACAAAGAGCTCAGCGGACAGATGGCAGCCATCGTGGCAGGCTCCTTTGCCATGTTCGTGGCAGGCTATGCCAACCAGATCATGCTACAGTTCCCCAATGCATGGCTCTTCTTCGGCAACCTGTCACTCGTGGCCCTCGCTGAGGAAATGGAGCAGCAGATCGAGGCCGACAAGAGCAAGGCACGTGGCGAGCTCATGGCCGAGGAGATGGCTCAGGCAGCAAACAGCATCTACCCTCTCGAACGCAAGAAAGCAATGCAACACACATAAGGTGTGTTCTACTAATTAATAAAATCTCTATGAATTATCTTTGTTTGCTCTTGTCTCTTTTCGTCATCTTTTGCCTCAAGTCCCTGGGACGTAGCCCGCTACGCCCCGTCGGCCTTGAAACAAGACATGCCCGGAAATAACCCAAGAGCAATCCAAAGTTAATTTGTAGGCCCCACCATAATGCCAGACCTCTCATTCATCACCATAAACTATAATGGCATCGGCGACACCACGGCACTCATTGAGTCGCTGCAACGCATCGTGACGTCGGTGGAATGGGAAGTCATCGTGGTTGACAATGCCTCGAGCCATGA
This sequence comes from uncultured Prevotellaceae bacterium, assembly GCA_947167455.1. Taxonomy (GTDB): domain Bacteria; phylum Bacteroidota; class Bacteroidia; order Bacteroidales; family Bacteroidaceae; genus Physcousia. The sequence goes on from CAMVIB010000047.1 coordinate 7,800, forward strand.
CGAATGCACACAGCTCAAGGCACACTTTGCCGATGACGCACGCGTGACGGTCGTGCCGTCGTGGCAAAACCTCGGCTTTGCCGGAGGCAACAACCTCGGCATCAGACATGCTACAGGGCGCCACCTCATGCTCATCAACAACGATACCTTCGTCGAAGACGACCACTTCAGCGACCTCATAGCACGCCTCGAAGGCACCCCCGACATAGGAGCCATATCGCCGAAGATACGCTTCGCCTACGGACAGAGACTGATACAATACGCCGGATTCACAGAGCTCACACCTGTCACACTCCGCAACCGTGGCATAGGCTACGGACAGGCCGACAGCGGACAGCACGACACGCCACACGCCACAGCATTCGCTCACGGAGCAGCACTTCTTTTCTCAAGAGCCACGCTGCAACGTGCCGGTGCGATGACAGAATGCTACTTCCTGTACTACGAGGAGATGGACTGGAGCCAGCAGATACGCAGGGCCGGGATGCAGATATGGTATGACCCTGTGCAGACCATCTACCATCGCGAGAGCCAGACTACAGGCACAGACTCGCCACTACGCACCTACTACATGACACGCAACCGCCTGCTCTTCGCACAGCGCAACAGGCCGATGCCAACACGATTGCTGTGCTACATGTACCTCGGAGCGGTCTTCGTCATGCGCGACGTGACGCTACATATAATAAAAGGACGGAAAGACCTTGCTGCCGCGACGCTGAGAGGCATACGCGACTTCGCGGCAAAACGTGTCGGACCCGCAACAGACTATACATAATCCTAAACCAATAAACCTTACACCGAGTGTTCTGGCAGATAATTTCCATAATAGATATCCTGCTCTTCATAATGGTGGGCATCACGGTGCTCTATCTCACCGTGTTCGCCTTTGCAAGCCTTTTCTACAGCACGTTTCAAGCACCCGGCACACGAAAGACGGCACGCTTCGTCATACTCATGCCATGCTATCATGCCGACGACATCTTCGAGGAGACGCTGAAATCCTTTGCTGCGCAGCAGTATGACCACCGTGCGTTCGACATTATCGCGGTGTCATGCGGCAACAAGCCCATAACGAACATGAAGCTGGCACAGTACGACATCGCCCTGCACGTCATGCCCGATGAGGCATACACCGATGTTCGCTCATGGCAATTCGGCATCCAACACTGCGCACCGCTGAAGCTCTACGACCTCGTGCTGGTGATAGAGGCCGGCGAGACCGTAGAGCCCACCTACCTCAGCGAGATCAACGAAGCCTACCAGCTGGGAGCCAAGGCCATACAGACACACCGCACCTACCTCGAACGCACCACGCCAATGGAGATAATGACAGCCACATTCGAGGAAATCAACTCCAGCATTTTCAGGATGGGACATGTCGCCCTCGGCCTGTCGTCGGGCCTGCTGGGCAGCGGCATGGCGTTCGAGTACAAATGGTTCAAAGACAACATCATGAGACTGCCCGAAGGCAGCGACTTGAAGGCTTTCGAGGCTATGGTGCTCAATGCCGGCAAGTACGTTGACTTCATCGATGACACCCGTTTCTTCAGCAAACCACAGCATCAGAAGAAGAAAGGCCTGCAAATCGTTGACCGCTCGAACTGGATGTATGCACAATGGCACGCCCTGCGCACACACATCAAGCAATTGCCACATGCCATCATCACACACAATGCCGACCTCTTCGACAAGATTTTCCAGTGGATGCTGATGCCACGAATCGTGATGATGAGCATCATCACACTCATGTGCATCATTACGCCTCTTTTCTGGTGGAGCATGACTCTGAAATGGCTCATCACAGGCTGTTGGGTAACTTTTGTTTATGCCATAGCGACACCTGACTATCTCATCAACCGCGAATGGGAGAAAGCATACATCTACTCGCCGCTCCTGATGGTGAAGGCTCTGTTCTATGCCCTGCCGTCGGGATGGGCCCTGACTTTCACTCGCAACCATAAGGACGAATGGGCCGACGACCTGCGCCAACACAAGAAACATATCAAGAAGAAATCACACGGTTTGTTCTCCAGACTCTGGCAAAAGGTTGCCAGCATGACAGACAAGGTACGCCCGACGCCGACCATCGTCACCAGCCGCGAGGAGGAGGCACAGCCATGAGTACCGTACCGCTGGTGCTCGTCATCTGCGAGCTGACAATCTTCTGCCTGGCAGCTGTGTCGGTAGCATACGTGCTCGTCTTCGCCATAGCAGCACTGTTGCCACGTCGGAGGCATGAGACGGCCACCGATGTCACGGCACGCTTCCTCATCGTCATTCCGGCCTATGCCGAGGACAACGTCATAATGCCGACTGTCAAGGCCGCACTTACACAGACATACGCTGACGTTGACGTATGCGTCGTCACAGACCACATGACAGAGGCCACCAATTCACGCCTCGCCGCCATGCCATTACGACTCGTCAGGGCGGCCTATGCCGACAGCACCAAGGGCAAGGCCCTGCAGCTCGCCATGACCGAGGCATACGACCGGCGACGACACACACACATCCTTATCATCGATGCCGACAACATCATCCAGCCAGACCTATGCCAGCAGCTGGCAGCACTCTGCACCACGTCGCGCGTTGCCATTCAGCTACATCGTTGCGCCAAGAACACTGATACCCCCATTGCCATGCTCGATGCCGCAAGCGAGGAAGTCAACAACAGTCTGTTCCGGCGCGGACACAACAGCATAGGCCTGACATCGGCACTGATCGGCAGTGGCATCTGCTTCGAGGCCACATGGCTCGAACACGCCGTGCAGAGCCTGAAGACGGCAGGCGAGGACAAGGAACTCGAACGGCAGCTGCTGCTCGAAGGGCATAGCACCATCTTTGCCGACGAGCTTTACGTCTTCGACGAGAAGGTGAACAATCGTGCCAACTTCGGACGCCAGCGTCGCCGGTGGCTGGCGGCACAGCTGTGGGCGCTCGGATTCATGCTTCAAGGCTTACCACAGGCTCTCAGGCCACACTCACAGGCACTACGCATCGACTATCTCGACAAGACACTCCAACAAGCGCTCATACCACGCTCACTGCTTATGGCACTCACGGCTTTCATGCTGGCACTCACGCTCACGCTCTCACTGGCAGGCATCATGCCATGGGCGACATTCATACGCTGGATGGCACTCACCGCCGCACTCTACGTGGCAATATTGACAGCCATACCACGGAGCATGCGAGGCACGAAGCTCGCCAGAGCCACAGCAGCACTGCCACAGCTCTTGGGGCAGATGGTGATGTCACTGTTCCGTCTGCGCGGAGCCTCACACAAATTCCTTCACACCGAACACGGACAATCATGAGCAACTGGTACCAACCATATCTTGACGTTTACGACAAGCCGTTCGATCCCGTGAAGCAAGCGGAAATCATCAAAGGCATACGTCAGCGCATAGCCGCCATGCAGTCAGAACAGCCCGTGACGACCATCTCTGTCATCGGCTACAACGAAGAGCGGCACCTGCTGGCATGTCTGTGGAGCCTTAGCAACACCGTCTGCCGATACCCCATCGAGATTATCGGGGTGGACAACGACAGCACCGACCGCACGGCAGACATCTTCAGCGCGTGCGCCATTCCTTACTATAAGGAGACACGACACAGCTGCGGATGGGCGCGACAGTGCGGCCTCAGCCATGCACGCGGACGCTATCACCTCAATATCGACGCCGACACCATGTACCCTCCGGCCTACGCCGAACTGATGACGGACATGCTCGAGCAGCAAGGCACCGTAGGCGTGAGCAGCCTGTGGAGCTACATTCCCGACGAGCAGCATTCGCGCCTCGCACTGTGGTGTTATGAGCTGCTGCGCGACACACACCTCTGGATGCAACACTTCACAAGGCCTGAACTCGCCGTGCGAGGCCTCGTCTTCGGCTATCGCACCGACGAGGCCCGGCACTTCGGCATACGCACAGACATCATCCGTGGCGAAGACGGCTATCTGGCATTCCAGCTACGCACCACGGGGCGCATACGCTTCCTCAGAGACCGACGTGCCAGGGCTGTCACCGGCTATGGCACCGTCAGCGAGTCACTCGCGCAGGCACTTTGGCACCGAGTGCGCAAGTATGCTTCCACCTGCCGGAACTACTTCACCTCAACCCTACGCTACGACGACAACGACGACAACATCGTCGGCAAGTCACACAGCAAGCAATAGGCCGACACATGCAGCGACTTTGATACCACCCCACCACCCTGACACCACACATGACTCCGGACATATCCATCATAATCCCTGTATATAACACTGCCGCATATCTGCCGGCAACCATCGCAAGCCTGCAGGCATCGGACGACGACATCACATACGAATTCGTCTGCGTTGACGACGGCTCTGACGACGAGTCACTCTCTATACTGCAGAGCTGGGCCGACACCGACCCACGAGTGGTGGTGCTGACACAGCCCAACCAGGGTCAGAGCGTGGCACGCAACACAGCCATCAGCAATGCACATGGGCGTTGGATATACTGCCTTGACAGCGATGACATCATCTCGCACGATGCCCTTTCAGCAGCCTACGCTGAGGCCAACCGCCTCGGCGTAGGCTTGTTACTGTTCTCCGGCGACATCATTGACGAGTCTGGCCGCCACATCGACGAGGTGGCAAACACCATCTACACGCACCAACGCTATCAACGCTCTGAGGAGCTGCCCGGCAATAAGGTCATGACAGGGACTGAAGTCATGAACATTCTGCTACGCACATTCTCATTTCGAGCCGTGCCATGGCTGTATCTCATAGATGCTGAATTTCTCAAGAGCACGGGCATCGTTTTCAGGCCAGGCATCATCCACGAGGATGAACTCTTCACGGCAACACTCATCATGTCGTGCCACAGCGTCGCCACGCTCCACCGCACTCTCATCCACCACCGCATACGCCAGTCCAGCACCATGGGTGCCACCTTCTCACGACGCAACATGGACTGCTACCTTACCGTCATCGACGGCGTGCAGGAATGGCTGCACGACAATCCCTCACACAGACAGACAGCATGGCGCTATTGTGCCTACACCCTCAACCATGTTCTCATCACGGCAAGGACGCTGCCATGGCGCGACCGTCTTCAGACACTAAGGCGCATAACGCGCAGCGGCTACCTGCCATATCTCGAACCCAAACGCTTACTTCAGTTCATATATGGCAAATAGAGTCAGCAAGAGCCTGATGAACGCGAAGGTCAACTTCATATTCTATTTCCTCGGACTTTTCTTCGCGTTCTATTCCCGACGCATCTTCCTCGAGTGCCTCGGCGAGGAGTTCGTAGGCCTGACACTGACGCTCGGAAGCATACTGGGATACCTCAACCTCGCAGAACTCGGCATCTCGTCGTCCATAAGCTATTTCCTCTACAAGCCGCTCCAGACTGACAACCGCAAGGAGGTGAGCGATGTGCTGTCGCTGCTTGGCTACCTGTATCGGTGGATAGGCCTGTTCATTTTGGCTGGCGCACTCATCATCAGCCTCTTCTTCCCACTCATCTTCGGCGACAAGGGGCTGTCGATGGGCATCATCTATTTCGCCTTCGCAAGCATCCTCGGCTCGCAGCTCATAGGATATTTCATCAACTATAGGGAGATACTGCTCGCCGCCGACCAGAAACAGTACCTCGTCAGCGTATATTACCAGAGTGCAGGCCTCGTCAAGACAGCATTGCAGATTGCTCTCGCATACTTCTACGGCAACCCGTATGTGTGGGTGGCTATAGAGTTTGCATTCGGAATCATAGCATGCATCGTGCTCAACTGGAAGATCGACAAGGAATATCCATGGCTTCAGACCGACAAGAGCCGCGGTCGTGAGTTGCTGCGACGCTACCCTGAGATTATCGCCAAGACGAAACAGATATTCATACACCGCATCAAGGACTTCGTGCTCACCAAGAGCGACGAGCTCTTCGTTTTCCTCTTCGTGTCACTGAAGATGGTGGCCTACTACGGCAACTACACCATGATAGCCTCCAAGATCTCGCTGCTCTTCACCACCGTCCTCAACAGCGTGAATGCCGGCGTGGGCAACCTCGTGGCCGAGGGCAACAAGGAGCTTGAGGACAAGGTGTTTTGGGAACTCACGGCCCTGCGCCAGTTCGTGGCAGGCATCATCTGCTACGGGCTGCTGATGCTCATGGCATCGTTCATCGCCATCTGGGTCGGCGACAAGTATGTGCTGTCACCGTGGATTCTCGTCATGCTCGTCATCTACACCTTCATGAACCTCACGCGCTCAGTGGTTGACATCTTCAACCACGCACACGGCCTCTACGGCGATGTGTGGTCATGCTACGTAGAACTCTTCCTCAACATTGCCGTGACCTTCGGGCTAGGACACTTCTACGGCATAATAGGTATCCTCGCAGGTAAGATTGTCAGCGTAGGCATCATCATCATGATTTGGAAACCCTACTACCTCTTCCACAACGGCTTCCACAGAGGCGTAGGACGCTACTGGAATGGCACGCTGCGCTACTATGCCATTCTCATCGTCAGTTGCGCACTCGCAGCAGCAGCAACTCACTTCATTCCATTGCCGGCACCCACGAACTTCATGCTCTGGGTGCTCAGAGCCGTGGTAGTAATGGCCGTATATCTCGCCATCAACCTACCACTGCTGTGGTTCTTCGGATGGGGCGTGAGAGACTGCGCACGGCGAGTCGCAGACATACTGCCTATGAAAAGGCATAAGTCATGACACGACAGCCTGAACTCATATCAAGCATTTGCCAAACACCAACACCACCACACCGTGCCATTCTTCTCTGTCATCATACCATTATATAACAAAGCCCGCTACATCGAGGCGACACTCGCCAGCGTCACCAACCAGAGTTTCTCGAACATCGAGATTCTCGTCATCGACGACAATTCCACCGACGACGGCCCCGCACGCGTAAGACGTATGGCCCACGATGACCCACGCATACGCCTCAGGTGGCAACCCAACGCCGGCGTCTCGGCAGCACGAAACACAGGCATACAGGCCTCAACGTGCGAGTGGATAGCCTTCCTCGATGCCGATGACCGGTGGGACCCCGACTATCTTCAGCAGATGTACGACCTTATATGCCGTCATCCCAAGGAGAACCTCTTCGCATGCGCCAGACACGGACGCATGATACCTGGCCTGCCAGAGGAAAGCATCATCACCGATGCTGCGGCATGGAGCATCGTTTACTGGACAGGAACCACCGTTGCACGACGGTCACTCTTCGCTATTGTCGGAGGATTCAGGAAAGGCATCAGCAGGGGCGAAGACAGGGACATGTGGTTGCGGCTCGGGCTAATCTCCCATACGGTGTTCCTCAATCGCGAACTGGCTCACTACGAGGAAGAGACCGAAGGCAGCCTCACGGCAAACGTGCCACTCGAACGCGAGTTCCCTTACTGGGAATGGTATGACCTTCCGACATCACACGAGGACAGCCTACGACGCTATGCCACAAACCAGATCATTCAGCTCGCACGGGCACATCTGCGGGCAGGACACAAGCTTACGGCACTACGCATACTGCTACGCTGCCGGGGTACATCAGACCTTAGGGCACGACTCTCCATCGCCATGCAATGCCTCAAGCCATGACCCCTATTAACTAATAACACATAAAACCACATCAACCGTGCCACTATTCTCTGTCACCATACCGGCATTCAAGCCCACATTCCTCGCCGAGACGATAGACAGCGTGCTAGCGCAGGAGTTCTCCGACTTTGAACTCATCATCGTCAACGACGCATCGCCCTACGACATCGACGGCGTAGTGTGCCGATACACCGACCCGCGCATACGCTACTACACTAACGCCACTAACTGCGGAGCACGCAATGTCGTTGACAACTGGAACATCTGCCTATCCTATGCCAAGGGCGAATACGTATGCTGCATAGGCGACGACGACACACTGACACCGACATATCTTGCCGACTTCGCCGAGCTGATACGCAAATACCCGAAAGTGGATTTGCTGCACGCTCGCTCAGTAATCATCGACGACAAGTCACGCATCGTGAGGGAGCTGGAGCTCAGGCCGGAATGGGAATCGGTATATTCCCTCATCTGGAACCCACGCAACACCCACCTCGGCGACTTCATGTTCAGGACGTCACAACTTCGGAGCCAAGGCGGCTTCTACAAGCTGCCCTACGGATGGGCGGCCGACGACCTCTCGGCATTCACCGCTGCCATGGACAATGGATGTTGCAACACACAACGCGTAGGATTCTGCTACCGTGGCAACGCAGAGAGCATAAGCCATGACATGTCGTGCATCGACGACAAGATACGGGCTTACCAGCACTGGGGCGACTGGATGCAGCGCTTCCTGCAGCGACAGCCTGACAATGCCAACGACTGCCAGCTGCGACAGCTCATCGCCGACAACCGCCAGCACTATGTTGAGGCACATATCGATGACATGGTGGAATGGGATATTCGAAAACAACCTATGCGTCGAACTCTTTTCTGGCTCATCAACCACAAAAAGTTCGACATTTCAACACGAAGATACCTCCGTTCTATGGCCAAAGGCCTTAAACATCGTTTCTTTTCATAAAAAAAGACACATAAGTATTGTAACATCGACACTTTTTCGTAACTTTGCCCGCAAAAGATGTGCCTTTACCGCTATCTGCCGATGAAAATAGCAATCCTTACATCAGGACTTCTGCCGGTGCCTGCCACACAGGGAGGTGCCGTGGAGGAACTCACCGACCACTACGTTGCCCTCAACGCAGTGACGCGTGAGCACGCTATCACCATCTTCACATGTCAGGCACAGCCCACAGCAAAAGCATCTGCAACACCGGCTACGACCTACGTCAGCATACCCATGCACAGCCTAAGGGCACGGCTTCGGCGCAAACTCAGGAGCATCACATGCCGCAAGCGACACTCAGACATGCCTGACCCTCCTGTCTATGACTACTATGTCAACGACTTCTACCTCGCCTGCCGACGCCTGCTGTTGCGACAGAGCTGGGATGCTATTATCCTTGAGAACAGACCAGGCTTCGCAATCGACCTCAGGAAGCATACAGAATCCAGGCTCATCCTTCACCATCATCTCGACAATATCGGCCCTGACATGCCACTCTCGCCAGAGATTTGCCGTGCTGCAGACGACGTGATCACAGCATCCGACTACCTTGCCGAGAGAGTTCGCAGCGTTGCCAGAACTATGCCTGCCGACCTACGACCGAACATCACCACTGTGCACAACGGCATTGATGTCGAAGCCTTCGACAAAGCCCTGCCGGCAACACGAGCCGACCTGGGACTGCTGCCGTCAGATTTCGTCATAGTATATACGGGACGCATAGACCCCATAAAGGGTATTCGTGAACTCGTACAGGCCATGACACTCATACACGACAGACGACGGCAGGCATCCTACGAGCGGTCAAGACAGACAGGTCGCTGTCGCCTGCTCGTCGTCGGTGGCAGTTTCTATGGCGGCGACGTCGGAGGGAATCCTGAGTTCATCAGAGACCTGCGTGCCCAGGCCGAGCCTCTGCGCGATGACATCGTTTTCACAGGCTACGTTCCACACCAGCGTGTGGCATCGCTACTCAAGCTGGCCGACCTCGCCGTGCTGCCTTCCACGTGTCAGGAAGCATTTGCACTGACAGTGCTCGAGGCAATGGCGGCAGGAGTGCCCGTCCTCACCACACGCTCCGGCGGAGTGCCAGAGACATGCGAGGGCATAGCACACATCATAGACCAAGGCACAGACCTTCCACAACGCCTCGCAGATGAAATCATGACCCTGCAGGCTATGCCCGACGAACGCACACGCATGTCTGAAGAGGGCAAAAAACGAGCCCTGCACTTCACATATCAAGCCTACGCACGAGCTTTCCTCGATGCTATTGCTACATAAGAGAGTTCTCATCAGCTGTCATAATCATTTTCCTCACTACTACACACGTGCTCGATAAACATCCACATACAAAACGATTCATCCACTGGTGCATCGTAAACCCAACGCTCTCACGCCCCCGATGGTGGGTGCGGTTGTTGAGACCATGCTTCACACACGTTGCATGGTCAAGCCATATCTACCGTTCTGTGCGGATGGACGTTGTGCCATGGAGCAGCTTCAGACTTGGCAAGAAAAGCGTCATTGAGAGCTACTCATGCATCAACAATGCCTGCGGAGACGTCATCATCGGAGAACACACACGTGTGGGAATCCACAACACTATCATCGGACCTGTGACAATTGGCTCACACGTCAACATTGCGCAGGGAGTTGTCATCACGGCACTCAACCATAACTTTGCCAACCCTTCCAAACCAATTGACACGCAGGGAGTGACGACACGACCTATCATCATCGACGATGACGTATGGATTGGAGCCAACGCCACTATAACGCCGGGAGTAAGCATAGGCGCACACAGCGTTATCGGAGCCGGGGCTGTCGTCACACACGACATACCGGCAGGCTCCGTGGCATACGGCTCACCGGCCAAGGTCATGAAAACCATCATACCTCGCAAGATCCCTTAATATCAATCTTATAGTCACAACTTAACCAACAAAAAAAATGAACGACATCAAAGTCCTCAACCACGCAGCCGACAACATACGCATCCTGGCTGCGTCGATGGTAGAGAAAGCCAAGAGCGGCCACCCGGGCGGAGCCATGGGCGGCGCCGATTTCATCAACGTGCTCTACAGCGAATACCTCACCTACGACCCCGCCGACCCCACATGGGTGGGCCGCGACCGCTTCTTCCTCGACCCCGGCCACATGGCACCCATGCTCTATAGCCAGCTGGCGCTCATCGGCAAGTTCTCGCTCGAAGAGCTGCAGCAGCTCCGCCAGTGGGGCTCGCCAACGCCCGGACACCCCGAGGCAGATCCCAAGCGCGGCATCGAGAACACCAGCGGCCCGCTCGGACAGGGCCACACCTTCGGCATCGGCGCTGCCATCGCTGCCAAGTTCCTGGCCGCACACACTGGCAACCCCACATTCGGTAAGGAGACCATCTACATCTATATCTCCGACGGCGGCGTGCAGGAGGAAATCAGCCAGGGTGCTGCCCGCATCGCCGGCACGCTGGGGCTGGACAACGTGGTGATGTTCTACGACTCCAACGACATCCAGCTCTCCACCGAGACCGCCGAGGTCATGAACGAGGACACGGCAGCCAAGTACCGCGCCCTCGGATGGGAGGTGTTTGAGATCAACGGCAACGACGCCGCACAGATACGCACCGCCATCGAGCAGGCCAAGGCCGTCGTGGGCAAACCCGCACTCATCATCGGCAAGACCATCATGGGCAAGGGCGCCCTCAAGGACGACGGCTCCAGCTACGAGCGCAACTGCAAGACACACGGCGCTCCCCTCGGCGGCGATGCCTACAAGAAGACCATCGCCAACCTGGGCGGCGATGCCGAGAATCCGTTTGTCATCTTCGATGACGTCAAGGAGCTTTATGCCCGCCGCGCCGAGGAGCTCAAGGGCATCGTGGCAGCACGCAAGGCCGAGGAGGCCGAGTGGGCAGCCAAGAATCCCCAGTGCGCCGCCGCACAGGCCGAGTGGTTCAGCGGCAAGGCCCCGAAGGTGGATTGGAGCAAGGTGCAGCAGAAGAGCGGCGACGCCACCCGCAACGCCAGCGCTGCCGTGCTAAGCCAGCTGGCTGAGCAGGTGCCCAACATGATCTGCGCCAGCGCCGACCTCTCCAACTCCGACAAGACCGACGGCTTCCTCAAGAAGACCCACGCCCTCAAGGCAGGCGACTTCAGCGGTGCCTTCTTCCAGGCCGGCGTGGCCGAGCTGACCATGGCTTGCTGCTGCATCGGCATGGCCCTGCACGGAGGCGTCATACCCGCCTGCGGCACCTTCTTCGTCTTCTCCGACTATATGAAGCCCGCCGTGCGCATGGCAGCACTGATGGAGCTGCCCGTCAAGTTCATCTGGACGCACGACGCTTTCCGTGTCGGTGAGGACGGTCCTACCCACGAGCCTGTGGAGCAGGAAGCACAGATCCGCCTGATGGAGAAGCTCAAGAACCACCACGGCAAGAACTCGACACTCGTGCTGCGTCCCGCCGACGCACAGGAGACCACGGCCGCATGGCGCCTGGCCATGGAGAACACCGACAGCCCCACGGCCCTCATCCTCAGCCGTCAGAACATAGCCGACCTGCCCGCCGGCAACGACTATGCCCAGGCCGCCAAGGGTGCATACATCGTGGCAGGCTCCGACGAGCAGCCCGACGTGATCCTGCTGGCCAGCGGTTCCGAGGTATCGACCCTCGTGGCCGGTGCCGAGCTCCTGCGTAAGGACGGCGTGAAGGTGCGCATCGTCAGCGTGCCGTCGGAGGGACTCTTCCGCAGCCAGCCCAAGGACTACCAGCAGGCCATACTGCCCGCAGGCGTGAAGAAGTTCGGCCTCACAGCCGGACTGCCCGTCAACCTCGAGGGCCTCGTGGGTGCCGACGGATGCGTGTGGGGTCTCAACAGCTTCGGCTTCAGCGCACCCTACAAGGTGCTCGACGAGAAGCTGGGCTTCACCGCCGACAACGTTTACAAACAGGTAAAAGCCATCCTCTGATATGGAAGTAAAGATAATAGGGTTAGCCAGCGACCACGCTGGCTACCCTCTCAAACAATTTGTGAAGAGCTACCTCGACAAAAAGGGGCTGCCATACAAGGACTATGGCACATACAGCGAAGCCTCGTGCGACTACAGCGACTTTGGCCACGCCTTGGCTCGCGGCATAGAGGCAGGCGAGGTATATCCAGGCATTGCCATCTGCGGTTCCGGAGAGGGCATCAACATGACGCTCAACAAACATCAGAGCATAAGGGCTGGACTGTGCTGGATTCCCGAGATAGCACACCTCATCCGCCAACATAATAATGCCAACGTACTCGTCATGCCCGGACGATTCATCGATGAGGAGATGGCTGCCAAGATAATGGACGAGTTCTTTGCAACCGAGTTCGAAGGCGGACGCCATCAGGCACGCATCGACAAGATTCCCGTCTGCTGACAACGACAACACTGTAGGCTAAAGGTGGGTTCTATAATTTAGCTTTGGATTGCTCCTCAGTACCGGCAATTAGGCGACCCTTTCTTTGCAGAGCAAAGCGACCAAAGGTCGAGCGCATGGTCGGTATATACTGATCACCCAACTACCCGCTGGCCCTGCGGACACGGCGGCTATTGAAAGATGATGCTTTCAGCGTCATTACCCCGGACATTATATAAACTAATTTTGCACCTTTAATTATTTGATTATCCGCAATCATACCACCAAAGAGACCGCAACGCGATCTTCGCTCAATAACCGAGGGTACGAGCGTAGCGAGCACCCCCGGATAACAAGCTCTATAGAGGCAAGCACTCTGAAAGAGTGCCCGAACAGCGTAATGGGCGACCCCTTCAGGGTCGATGTTCACCTTTTTGTCCCTATCCGGGGGTACTGCGCACCCCCGGTTATTGAGAGGAGACGCTTCCAGCGTCTTGGTGGTACGATTGCGGATAATCATTTTTAATTAATAGAAAACACTTAAACATTACAGGGGCATGAAAAGACTCATCACCATCGCCATGACAGCCATGATGGCATTCACCTCGACGCAGACGGCACATGCATGGGGGCAGGACTTCAGCATAGACTTCGGCATACGCGGAGGTGTCAACCACGCAAAGCTCGACTTTGACTATGCTGACGATCAGGACTACAACAAGAACCTACGGGTTCATGCAGGAACGGGCTTCTTCGTAGGTCCGTCACTCAGAATCAACCTTCCGATATGCTTTGGACTTGACGGTTCCGTACTCTACGACCAGAAACAGGTGTATATAGACTCCGAGAAGATAAAGGCTCATAGCATCAGCATTCCCATCAACCTGCGTCTGAGCTTTCCCATCAACGACGGCTTCGGGATTTATGCAGCTGCCGGTCCGCAGTTCGCATTCAATGTCGGCGATAATAGCCACTCTTGGAATGTTACCTCAACGACAATGAGCGAACGCTTCAATTGGAAGAGGTCACTATTCAGCATCAATGTCGGCGGAGGTCTGATGCTTACTGACTATTTCGAAGTAGGCTTCGTCTATAACATCCCGATGGGGCGCACAGGCGATGCAACATTCAAGGATGCCTTCAAGACGCTAACATCAAAGGAATCATACAAGAGCAAGACCAACAGCTGGGCTATCTCAGCGTACCTGCACTTCTAAACAGTAAGCCCTGCCCTCACATCCAACTACATCAGACAGATTATTGGCCGTAAAGGTACAGCGATAAAATGAGGCGGAAAAGCCGGCTGCATTCGGATGGTTACGTTTAGCCGGCTGCATTCGGATGGTTACGTTACGTTACAATGAAGCCCCGCGTATGAAACGCATCGAAGCCCCGACGCTCATTGCCGAGCATCGGGGCTTCTCG
>CAMVIB010000048.1 GCA_947167455.1 uncultured Prevotellaceae bacterium
AAAGATACCCGATGGAGCATCGGAAAACGCCCCTAGGGGATGCAGGTGCCTCGCCCAGGGGATGCAAGTGCCTCGTCTAGGGGATGCAAGTGCCTCGCCTAGGGGATGCAAGTGCGTCGTCAAGGGGATGCAAATGCGTCGTCAAGGGGAGGTAAGTGCGTCGTCAAGGGGAGGTAAGTGCGTCGTCAAGGGGAGGTAAGTGCCTCGCCCAGGGGATGCAGGTGACTCGCCAGCTGGATGCAGTAGCCTCGACCTAGAGATGTTATCGTGTCGTCTAGGGGATGCAAAGGTGACGGCAAGAGGATTCTGGTGCCGACATTGAGAGCAGGAAAAAGGCATGAAGAGGAGTCGATGCAGAGCGAAGAAGAAATGGACTATCGCTCCTCGGCAGTAGTCTCTTCGTCATCACATCCTGCGGCACGAAGAATCATTGTGGTGGCACCAATGGTGATGATTGTGCCGTCGTCAATGCGCAGGCGGTCATTGTCGCGGAGTATGGTATTCCCGACAAAAGTGCCGGTGCCAGATGGCGCATCCCGCAGGGTATAGATGAAACGCCCCATGCGGTCGCGGCGTACGTTGATGACACAATGCGTCGTGTCAACGCTGGGATCAACGGTCTCGATGGGAGCATTGATATTAGTGCCCCTGACATAGCGCCCCACGACATTATCGCCCATCTGAAGAGGGATTGTCTGCTTGAAATGAAAGACATTCTCGATGACGAGAAGATGCCCGCAGTCTTGCGCCTCACCTTCACGCCCGTCGAAGAGCGCCGTTGTGGGAGCGTCGCTACCGTCGAGAGCATTTCGACGCTCGTCCTTGCGTGTGGCATGAAGCCTCGTTGTTCCGAGACGAATGCCGAACTGCCTGTGGCATTCGCTACATTCGAAAACAAGAGTCTGCCCTTCGACGTAATGCGTCTCGTCGAAGGTTATATAGCTGTCACATTTGGGGCATTTTATACGCTTCATGGTCTTAGCAGCCAAGCATCATCGAAGCCGTCGTGCAGCCACTGTAGCCTATGTTTGGCGTCGAGTGCGGCGCTTTCTGTCTTGTAGCCGTCGAGGATGACCCTCAAGAGGCGTCCGTTGTTGTAGATACGTGCGTTGTCATAGCCCATAGCCTTGAGGCGTGCCACGAAGTCACGGGCGTTTGCTTCGCTGGTGTTGCTCGCCAGGACGATAGCGTATGCAGCTGGTGCACCCTCGGCAGACGGTATTGAAGTTTCGGCCTTAGCCGTCGCGGTGTGAACCGAGGAGTTGGCAGCAGCGGTGTTGTCGGACGCTTTCGCAGTTGCAGGAACGGCCTTGGCAGGAGTGGCAGATGGTGCGGCCTTTGGTGCTGCCGATGCAGGCGCAGACTTCACCGTTGCCGTGGATGTCGCGGCCTTGGCATGCGCTTTGGAAGCTACGGTTTCTGCCGCAGGTGTCTTAGCGGTAGCTGTTGCGGCATGAGCTGTTTCTGCCTCAGCCTTACCGGGCATGGCAGGTGTGGCAGGGGCCGTCTTGTTTGGAGCCTGCGGCACAACGGCTTTGTGTGTAGCATCAGAAGCGGGAGCCTTGGCCGGAGCCTTAGTAGATACAGCCTTGGAAGGTGTTGCATCGACGTTGCCGGGTGTGGCATGTACGGTTGTCGTCGTGGCGACCGGGTATGTCAGTGTGGCCTCTCTGACCCCTCCGTTCGAGCTGTCGCGTAGAGGCACTGTGCATAGTACGCATAGCATGACAGCGGCCGCCGTGGTGAACGCCTGTCGCAGCAGGCGGCGGTTAATGTGTATGGTGATGTGGCTCTCGGACTCGTCACGTGAGAGCAGCTGACGGTGTCGTCTCGCGCGCGTACCTTTATTAATAAGTTCTACCTTCTGAAGCTGGAACACATCGAGTCCGTAGAAGTCCGGCGAGACGGCTCCTGCCTGACATGACGAGAACTCCACGCGTCCGTCCTCGTCCTGTGTGAAGAGTCCTATGGACCCGAAGTCCACCTGTCCGTCGGCCAACAGCTGCTGTCTTAGGTTGAGTACCATAGTCTGTACGAGGCGTTTGGCCTGCGTCTCATCGACATCATGGCATGCCGCGACAGATGCCACGAGCAGTCCGTCGTCGGCCGTCACGTCGGCGTTGAACCTTACCCTGCGCAGTGGCGGGAAAAAGAGTTGCTCCTCCTCAGAGTGTGTTGCTGAGGATTGCTGCGCCATAAACGCCCCAAACTGAGGCACTACCACGCAATCGTGAGTGAGTAGCAGGTATTCAATATGTGTAGATAGCTCGTTCATTTGGCGCAAAGATACATCATTTGCAGATAATAGCCTCACAAAATCGATAAAAATTTGTCAATAAATTGCAAACTCTTTGTCAATTCAATAATTTGATTTATATTTGCGGCGCGAAGTGCAAGTCAAAGGTCTTCACGCTAAATATGTCACGATTAATGTTTACGCACGCACACATATTGAATCGTAGTCTGCGTCTCTGCGCCGTTGCCAGCGCCGTTGCCAGCGCCGTTGCCAGCGCCGTTGTTGCCGTCATGTGCCTATCTGCCTGCCGTCAGGGCAAGGAGGTCCGTACGATTCATGTCGGCGACAGTCTGGAGAGCCGTCATATAACTCCCGACCTCGATGCCATGAGGCGTCTGGAGGGTATATGGCTTGACGGGGAGACGGACGAGGTGTTGCTTCAAGTCCGCGGTGACAGTATCTTCTACCCCGACACCACCTCCCTTCCGGCCCGTTTCATCATCTATGACGACACCCTGCTCATCTTCGGAGCCTCCGATCTCCGCTACCCCATCCGTCGTCAGAGCGACTACGCTTTCGACTACGTCAACGTCCAGGGTGACGAGATGCACCTTCGCCGCTCTGAGAGTCCCGATGACTCGCTGCTGTTCGTTCACCGTCGCTATGCGCCCATAATCCTCGACCGGCTCGTGAAGCGCGACACGGTTGTGTTCACACCCTCGGGTCAGCGTCTGCATCTGTACATCGACGTCAACCCCACGAGCCGCAAAGTGTTCCGCACGGCCTACAACGACAACGGCATGCAGGTGCAACAAGTCTATTACGACAACATCATCCACATCAGTGTCTATGACGGTCGTAAGAAGCTCTTCTCGCGCGACATCGACAAGCGTCAGTTCGCAGAGCTGATACCCAGCGGGTTCCTCGACGGCGCCATCCTCTCGAACATGGAATGGGGCAAGACTGATACGAAGCGCACCACCTTCCGCGCCACTCTCTGCGAGCCCGAAGGGGCCAAATGCTATGTCGTTGACCTTCATGTCAGTCTCGACGGACAACTATCCACAGAACTTGCAGAATACTGACCCCATGCACCCGCTGACCGTTTACCGTGCCTCGGCAGGCTCTGGCAAGACCTTCACGCTCGCCGTAGAATACATCAAGCTGTTGCTCATGGCAGACGCAGGCGGCGAGTATGCCCACATCCTCGGCGTCACCTTCACCAACAAGGCCACGGCGGAGATGAAGGCACGCATCGTGACCCAGCTCTATGCCATTGCCCACGCCCTTCCCTCTGGCGATGACTATCTCTCTGCCCTTCACGACTCGCTGAAGGGAGAGTCACCCGTGCCCCTCTCCGAAGCGGAGATACGCCGTCGCTGCGGCCTCGCCCTTCGTCAGATACTGCACGACTACAGCCACTTCCGCGTGCAGACGATAGATGCCTTCTTCCAGAGCGTGCTCAGAGGTCTGGCCCATGAGCTGGGTCTCACCGCCAACCTTCAGGTTGAGATTTCCGACACGGAGGTGCTGTCCGATGCCGTGGACCGCATCATCGACCGTCTTGGCGAGGACGTTGCCGTCCTGGGATGGCTGCGCAGCCTCGTCAACGATCAGATAGAAAACAACGAACGTTGGGATGTCACCCGCCAGGTCAAGGCTTTCGGGCGCACCATCTTCAACGAAGCCTTCCAGCTTCGCGGTCAGGGTCTTCGCTCCCTGCTCAGCGACGAGCAAGCCTTCTCGCAAGCCATGCGCGCCATTCGCGAGGAGGAGAGTCAGGCCATCGCCGCCGTGCGTTCCTGGGCCAACCGCATCGACGAGGCCATCATCACCAACGGCATAGATATCAGCCTGTTCTCCTACGGCAGCTCACAGCTGTCACCCTTCATACGCCGTCTGCACGACGTCAACCTTAGCGAACTCAGCCTGACGACACGCATCACCACGTGGGCACAAGACCCCATCACCCTCGTTAAGAAGTCCGACCGGCAACGTCATCCCGAGCTGGTGGCTGCCGCCAACATCATAGGCGAGCTGCTGGCAGGCGTCGTTGCCGAGCTTCCCGACCTGCAGCGTCGCTACAACAGCGCCCGTCTGGCATCGGCACACATCAAGCCCCTTCGCCTTCTCGATGCCATAGACCGCGAAGTTGCCGACATCAACGCCGAGACCTCCCGCTTCAACCTCGCCAAGACCCCCATCCTGCTGCGCCAGATGATAGGTGCCAGCGACGCCCCCTTCATCTTCGAGAAGATAGGCACACAGCTCCACCACATCATGATTGACGAGTTTCAGGACACGTCGAGCCTTCAATGGCAGAACTTCCGCCCGTTGCTGGCCGAATGCCGTGCCCGCGGAGGCCGTAACCTCGTGGTTGGCGATGTCAAGCAGAGCATCTACCGCTTCCGTGGCGGCGACTGGCGCACGCTGGCATTCATAGAAGACACCGTGACCCCCAAGCCCAACGTCATACCTATGGGCATCAACTTCAGGAGCGAGCGCAACGTCGTGGACTTCAACTCCGACTTCTTCGAGACCGCCGTCAACATTCTCGACGATTCCTCTGCCGACGACGAGGCTATCGTAGGCGGAGAATTCTCGTTCGGGCGTGCCTACGACAAGCTCCACCAGGAAGCGTCGCCGAAACGTATGAAGCTCCCCGCCGAGGGCTACGTTCGCGTGGCCCTGCTCGATGCCAAGACGGCAGGCCGACAGGACGCATGGATGCCCCTCGTGCTCGACGACCTCTGTCAGCAAGTGGCAGAGCTCCACGCACAGGGCATCAGCTATGCCGACATGACCATCCTCGTCCGTGCCAACCGCGAGGCACAGCCTATCATCGATGCCTTTGCCGCGCGCCCCGACATGCCACGCATCATCTCCGACGAGGCCTTCCTGCTCTCGGCCAGTCCCTCCATACGCCTCATCGTGGAGACACTGCGGTGGCTCGACAATGCCGACGACCCTATAGCCACCTTCTACCTACGCACACACCTTAAGGACAGCACCCTGTGGCAGCAGCTACAGTCCGATGCCGACCTTCTGCGCCTGATGCCTCTCGCCGACCTCACGGAACACATATATCGCCAGCTGCACCTGTCCGACATCTCAGGTGACGACGCTTTCGTGATGAGCTTCCTGGATGCCGTCAACGACTACGTCAGCTCCGGGCATGCCGACATCCACAATTTCATCACGCTCTGGGACGAGAAACTCTTCAAGCAGTCCGTCCCCGCCAATCCCACCGACGGCATACGCATCATGACGCTCCACAAGTCCAAGGGTTTGGAATTCAACACCGTGTTCGTGCCTTTCTGCACATGGCGTCTCGATGGCAGCCACGGCGATATGCTGTGGGTGACACCCACGGAGGCACCCTACGATGCGTTCACGCTGCTGCCCATCACGCCGACGTCAAAGACAGGCCCCCAGTCGGTCTTCGCGCGCGACTACTCCGAGGAAATCCTCAACACACGCCTCGATGAGTTCAACGCCCTCTATGTCGCCCTGACACGGGCACGCGCCAACCTCCTCATCTGGAGCGTGGGCCGCAAAGACAGCGAGTCGCTGAGCACCGTAGGCGACCTCATGGCAGCGACACTGCCTCTGACGACCACCCTTACAGCTGCCCCGCCCTCCCCCACCCTGCCCTTCGAGCTTCACACCCTCGGCGAGCCATGCATGAAGCATAAGAAGGACGACGACCACACACGCATGGACCCTCCCCACCTGCAACAGGCCATACACATGGTGAGCTATGACGCACGTCTGCCTTTCCGCCAGAGCAACCGTTCACAGCTCTTCTTCGCCAACGCCGGCGACGATGCCGACAGCGAGGCCATGGCCGACAGCGAGGCCATGCGGCGCCGACACAACATGGAGTTTGGACAGCTCATACACTCCGTGCTGCAACAGGTGCGCACCCGCGACGACCTGTGCCGCATCCTCGACGCTTGCGAACACGAGGGCATCATCAGCCGCACGGCACCCGACGGGACATACGTCAGCATCCACCGCAGCGACCTCGAACGGCGCCTGCGCAGCACGCTCGCCAATCCCCGCGTGGCAGGATGGTATGACCCGTCGTGGCAGCTCTTCACGGAGTGCTCCATCGTGGTGCGCAACAGCGACGGCACAGCCCGCACCCTGCGGCCCGACCGCGTGGTGGTGAGCCCCGACCGCTCACGCATCATCGTCATCGACTACAAGACGGCGCGCCCCTCGACGCAGCACACCGATCAGGTGCAGACATACATGCGCCACATCAGCGACATGTACCCGCAAGCCCGCGTCGAGGGTCACCTGTGGTACATTCTCACCGGCGACATCGACGACATATCCCCCTCAGAACATCATGCCACAACATAGAAACACATTCCTCCACCATGTGGCAGCGTCGCTGCTGCAACGCTATGGCAACGACATGAGCCGTCTCACCGTCGTCTTCCCCGGCAAGCGTGCAGGCCTCTTCCTCGACCAGGCTTTGGCCGACCTCTCGCCCATCCCCGTATGGTCACCGCAATACATCACCATCAGCGAACTCTTCGAGCAGGCCTCGCCATACGCCACCACCGACAGCATAGAGGGCGTGGCGCGCCTCTACGCCTCCTACTGCCGTTGCATGGAAGACCCATGGCCGCTCGACCGTTTCTACAGCTGGGGCGAGATTCTTCTTTCCGACTTCGACGACATCGACAAGCATCTCGTCAATCCCCACCAGCTCTTCACCAACATCGCCGACATACGTGAGCTCGACGACATCTCATACCTCACCGACGAGCAGCAAGCCGCCCTGCGGCAGTTCTTTGCCAACTTCTCCATCGAGGCCGCCACGGAGCTGAAACAGCAATTCCTGCGCCTATGGAGCCACATGGCTGACATCTACGACGACCTTCAGCAGCAGATGCATCTGGCCGGAGTGATGTACGAGGGTGCCCTTCAACGCGACGTGATAGCACGTCTGCGTCAGGCCGATGCTGCCGACGAGCCCTTCTCCTGTCTCGATGACGGCCGCACGTTCGCCATCGTGGGCTTCAACGTCCTCTCACGCGTCGAGGAGGCCCTGTTCGACCGTCTGCAACGTCGTGGGCAGGCGCATTTCTACTGGGATTACGACAGTCTTTACGTCTCTGCCTCCAAGGGTCACGAGGCAGGCTTCTTCGTTCAGCACAACCTACAGCGCTACGGCAACGAGCTCGCCCCCGACTGCTTCGACAACCTTTCCACGCCGCCTGCCATCACCATCATCGCCGCATCCAGCGAGAACGCCCAGGCGCGCTACATACCCACGTGGCTCGCAGACACGAAGGCGAAGTCACCGCATGATGCTCCTCGCGAGAACGAGTCGGCTATCGTCCTCGCCAACGAGCAGCTGCTGCAACCCGTGCTGCACTCCATCCCCGTGGGCGACGAGGCGACAGCACCGCGAGCCGTTAACATCACCATGGGCTACCCCCTCTCGGCGACGCCGGTATATAGCCTTGTGGATTCGCTGCTGGCACTGCAGACCGACGGCTACGACACACGCCGTCAGCGCTTCCGCATAGCCTATGTCCGCACGATGCGGCGGCATCCCTTCACACGCTACCTGCCCGACGCCACACTCTTCGTGCCGACATTTCAGGCCGACTCGCCCGACGGCACAGAGGCCACACTGCGACTGCTGGACTACCTGCTCGGCGTGCTGACGGCCATACCACGTTCTGCCGACGCCGCACAGCATCTCGACACACTCAACGTCGAAGCCGTGTTCCAAGCCTACACCGCCATCGTGCGCCTCAGAGACCTCGTGGCAACCCCGGTCACGGCCGAGGGCAGTGCCTCATCCCTTCTGCCCGTGGGACCGCTGCTCATGCGACGCCTCGTCAGAGCCGTGCTGCAAAGCCGCTCCATACCATTCCACGGCGAGCCGGCCACGGGTCTTCAGGTGATGGGTGTGCTGGAGACACGTGCCCTCGACTTCAGACACGTGCTGCTGCTCAGTGCCGGCGAGGGCTTCCTGCCGCGCACAGGTGCCGACAGCTCGCTCATTCCCTACAACCTGCGCGAGGCGTTCGGCCTCACCACCCTGCGCCACAAGGTTGCCGTCTATGCCTACTACTTCTACCGTCTCCTGCAGAGGGCAGAGACCGTGACCATCCTCTACAATGAGAGCAACATCGGCCTTCGGCAGAACGAGATGTCGCGCTTCATACGCCAGCTGATGGCTGAGACAGACTTCCCGCTCACCCACCGACGCCTCGTCACGGAGATGGCAGTTGCAGCTCCCGGGAGCGCTGACGACAAGAGTGCCTTCGCCTCAGCACCCGGCATGGGGCAGACAGCAGCCCCAGCGACAGCAGCGGCCTCCGACACAGCCACCGCCGCCCCAAGACCCTTGCGCCTCTCGCCATCGGCCATGAACGCCTACGCCGGCTGCCCGCGCAGCTACTACTACCAGTACGTCTGCGGCATGAGGATAGACCCCGACCCTCACGACGGCCTCGACGCCATACTCTTCGGACAGGTGTTCCACCGCGCGGCCGAGCTCTTCTACCTGAACCTGCGCCAGCGCAACGACATCATCCGTGCCAGCGACATAGACCCCTATCTCGAACAGGGCGGACAGCGGCTTGACGACATCGTGAGACAAGCATTCAGAGACGAGTTCTTCAGCAAGGCGCGCGATGCCGACGGCAACGTCACCGGTATGCCCGAAGACTATAGCGGCATACTGCTCATAGCCCGCGACGTGGTGCGCACGTACCTCTGCCAGCTGTTGCGCAACGACCGCCGCAACACACCCTTCCGCATCATCGCCTGCGAGCAGAAGCACTACTGCGACATCGACGTCCCCGTCGCCACCGCCGACGGACAATCCTCGCAGACCGTGCGCGTGTCAACGGGAGGCATCATAGACCGCCTCGACGAGATTGGCAGTCCCGACGCAGAGGGCGGCAAGCTCATACGCGTGGTGGACTACAAGACCGGCGGCAATGCCGTCCCCGTAAACTCCGTCGAGAGCCTCTTCACCGACTCCACGCAGGAGAAGCAGCATGTCTTCCAGACGATACTCTACTCCACCATCATCGCCGATGAGACACACCGCGCCGTGGCACCGTGCCTCTTCTACGTGCATCGCGCCGGAGCCGACGACTACAGCCCCAACATCATCCTCGACAAGCAGCCTCTCACCGACGTGCGCACCGTGGCCGCAGAATTCCGCGAGCACCTCAAGGCACTCGTGGCAGAAATCCTCGACCCGTCAAACACCTTCCCACAGACCTCAGATGACAAGAAGTGCCGCTACTGCAACTTCCGCCGTCTGTGCGACAAATGAATAGCTACCACAACTTACCAAATACTGACCGGCAACAGATGTGCGTGCTGCCCGCGAGCATGGCATCCGCGTGGCGCGCGTCCCGGCCTTTTCGCCCCACGCCGTGGCAGAGTATGCCGTGACGCTCATGCAGACCCTCAACCGCAAGCCTAAAGAGTCACAACGCAAAGGCGGCCTGCGCCCGACACGATGTCGGGGGCAGGCCGCCCTCCTTGGCGATTGCCGCACAAGCACGATTACTTGTTGGGGTCTTCACAAAGCTCTGTGAGGATGCCGACAGTAGATTTCGGATGCAGGAAAGCTATCTGCAGGCCATCAGCACCCTTGCGGGGAGCAGCGTCGATGAGGCGTATGCCCTTCTCGTCGCACTCGGCCAGGGCGTTGGCAACGCCGTCCTCGATGCAGAAAGCCACGTGGTGGACGCCCTTGTTGCCCTTGTCGAGCCACTTCTGGATGGTGCTCTCGGGACATGTGGGCTCGAGGAGTTCGAGCTTCACCTCGCCGACCTTCATGAAGGCTGTTTTCACTTTCTGGTCTTCTACGACTTCTGTCTTGTAGCACTTCAGCCCCAGGACGTTCTCGAAGTAAGGCAGCACCTCGTCGATGCTCTGCACGGCAATGCCCAGGTGCTCAATCTTGGAAATTTTCATTGTTGATGAGATGTTATAAAAGTTTGATAAATGGGTTTGCGACCGCAAAATTATACATTCTTTTGCTAACGAGCAAGAAAAAGCCCTGAAATGTGCTCAGAAATCAAATTGCAGGCAGAAACGCACGCCGTTCTTTCGCACGCCCGGATAATTATGGTAGTTGATGCGCCGCACATAGTCGATGCGCAACACCTTCAGTATGTTGTGAAGCCCCACGGAGAACTCCATGTACGGGACATTGGTCATCTCGTGGACGATGGGTGCTCCGTCGCGCTCAGGGAAGAGCATGAGCCCGCTGCCCGTGGCATGGTTCTTGGAGGTGAGGTGTCCGTAGAGAGCCCTGAAGCCTATCACCTCACGCAGGTGCAGCTTCTTCAGCAGCGGTATGCGGTTGAGTATCTTGCCCGAGAGGTCCCACTCGATGTTAGCGCTGACATAGCGGTCGTTGAGGAACTCGAGGTTGCCTATGAGGGCGAACATGTCACGCTGTAGGATGTAGCTCTGGTTGGCCACAGGGGTGATGAGCAGCGGGAAAGGCACACGGTTCCACTGTGCACCGGCACGCAGGCTCATGTCGATGCGTCCGTAGGAGTAGAGCCAGAGGCGGTAGCTGGCGGTGAGTTCCGTAAGGTTGTAGTTGTAGTTGCAGCCTGCCACGCCTTTCAGCCCCACGGTGTGCGCGATGCTCAGCACGGGGTTGTTGTGGTTGACAGGCCGCCTCCGCTGACGCGTATTGACGACATGCTCGCCGGGCGCCCATCTGAGGCTGGCGGTGATGTCGGCAGTGCGCAGACAGGGTATCGTGGAGCCGTCGATGTCACTGCGGAACCGCAGCGCGCCGGTGGGCGTTATGCGCGCGTTGCGCCATGCGAGCTGTATGCCGACGTTATTGTTCGTCTCAAGGACATAGCGGGCATTCCAGCTGCGTATGAACATCATGTGATCCACCGTCTGCCAGCGCAGCGACGTCCACACGTTATCCTTGTCGCGGCCGTTGGTCCACATCAGGTCCGACGGGCTGGCCACGTCGTCCTGGAAGCGCACGGCAATGCTGTGGCGCGGGAACTCGATAGGCACATATTGCTTCTTGAGGAACGAATACTCCAGCTCGGCCATGCCATACCATCTGTGGCTTTTGGTGCCGTAGGCCACAAAGCCCTTGGCAAAGAGCTGGGGATGCAGGCGTGCCAGCGTCTGCCCGCCGATGCGCAGACGCCAGCCGTCGATGAAGTTCCTCGACACCGTGCTCATCAGCGGCCCGAAGTCGAAGCGGCTCTGGTTGTTGCCGAGGTTGGTGGGAGCGTAGTTGGTGAGCAGGGCACGCAGGATGTACATGAGAGGGCTCTTGCGCGAACGCAGACGCAGGTATGCCGACGTGGTGCGCAGGTTGGCCTCGCCGGAGGTGAGTGGCGACGTGCGCAGACCGGCCCAGAGGGCATCCTCCTCGACGTTGGGAGTGCCTTCGCGCAGATGGTCGCTGCGCTCAAAGGCCTCATCGGCAATGCTGTCCACGGAGAGACGCGTATATGTCGTGGAGCGATGAGCCATGAAGGTGCGATGCTTGCGCAGGATGCCCAGTTCGGCAAAGAAATCGTCGCTGGCAAGCACACGCTGCCCCGTAGGCAGGTCGGTGAAGCGCTGCGTGATGACAAGGTTGTTGATGTAGTTGACGCTCGTGCGCAAAGGCAGGTTGAGGGTGCACTGTTGCACGCGCCACGTGCTGTCGGCGAAGATGTTCATCCGTCCCGAGAAGCCGAAGTCCTGAGGGTTCTGCGGCACGAAGTTGAGACGTATGACGCTGTCGCCCTCGACAACGGTGGTGTCCTGAATGAAGAACTGGAAGAAGGAAATCGCGGCACGGCGCGACAGCGGACTCGTGAACTTGCGTTCGAGGAGCATGATGTCATCGTCCATGATATTGACGTCGGCAAAGACGCTCCTCACGATGTCTGTCACCATCTCGCCGTGAGGCAGTATCTCCGTGACGCCCTCGGCGTTAGTGGCCACGACGAAGTCGCGCTCGGCGTGCGGCTGACGCCTGTAGATGTGGCGCGTGGCCTTCTCGTTGTAAGCGAAAGGCATGATATAGCGCCCCGTCTGCGGGCAGAATTCTATCTGACGTTGAGCCAGGGGGTGCTGCAAGATCTTCATCGAGTCCAACAACTCCTGAGTTATGTTGTTGATGGCAAAGGTCATGCGCTGGTATTTGTTGTAGCTGTAGAAGTCGTTGGTCTCAGGGTCGTGGGCGGCCTTGGCGGCAATGACCTTACGCATCAGCTCTACAGCGGGATTGCCCCGCCGGCGGTAACGCTCGCGGCGGGGCTTGACGGTGACTTCCTCGAGGGTACGCTCCATCTCATCGGGAGTCTGGCCCTCGGCGGCGAGGCAGAGGACACAGAGCAGGGCTGTGACGGCGAGGCGTGTGCGCATCAGCAGGCCTTGAAGCTCATGTCGAGGCTCTTCACGCTGTGTGTCAGCGCTCCCACGCTGACGAAATCGACGCCACACTCGGCATAGCTGCGTATGGTGTCGAAGGTGATGCCGCCGCTGCTCTCTGTCTCTACGCGTCCGCCTATGAGTTCCACGGCACGGCGTGTGTCGGCAACGCTGAAATTGTCGAGCATGATGCGATCTACGCCGCCGAGGTCGAGCACACGCTGCAGCTCGTCGAAGTTGCGCACCTCAATCTCGATCTTCAGCTCCTTGCCTTTGGCACGCAGGTATTCGTGGCAGCGGGTGATAGCGGCCTCTATGCCCCCGGCGAAATCGACATGGTTGTCCTTCAGCAGTATCATGTCGAAGAGGCCGATGCGGTGGTTCACGCCACCGCCGATGCGCACAGCCTCCTTCTCGAGGATGCGCATGCCCGGCGTGGTCTTGCGCGTGTCAAGGACGTGTGTGTGCGTGCCTTCGAGCAGGCGCACATAGCGCGCCGTGGTGGTGGCGATGCCCGACATGCGCTGCATGATGTTGAGCATCAGGCGCTCGGTCTGCAACAGGCTCTGGATGCGGCCGCTCACCAGCATGGCAATGTCGCCGGGACGGACGTGAGAGCCGTCGCCCATATACACCTCGACCTTCAGCTCCGGATCGAAGCGACGGAACACCTCGCGGGCCACCTCAACGCCGGCGAGGATGCCCTCCTCCTTGATGAGGAGATGGCTCTTGCCCTGAGCATCGTCGGGGATGCAGCACAGTGTGGTGTGGTCGCCGTCGCCGATGTCCTCGGCAAACGACAGGTCGATAAGTTGGTCAACGAGTTCTGCGGGCGTATAGACCCGTGATGGGGTGTAGTGATTCATAGTGTTTGGGAATATCGTTTTAAAGTGAGAGCTTGTTGAAAGTGAGAGCTTGTCGAGGAGGTGTGACACGCCGGGCGTCACTCAAAGCGCATGACGCGGGCGGGATGTATGCGTGCCACGAGGTAGGTCGGCACGATGAGCATGGCCACCGACAGCACCAGCGTGGCGACATTCACCGCCGCCACCATGGGCCACGAGATGAGCACCGGCACGGTATCTACGTAGTAGGTGTCGGCATCCAGACGCACAAAGCCCCACTGCTGCTCGGCCAGTGCCAGGCCGAGGCCGATGATGTTGCCTATCATCATGCCGCGGCCTATGATGAACGTGGCGAAGTACAGGAACACCCGTCGCAGCTGCGTGTTGCTGGCGCCGAGGCTCTTCATCACGGCTATGAAGTTGGTGCGTTCGAGGATTATGATGAGCAGCCCCGACGTCATCGTGAAGATGCTCAGGCTTATCATCAGTATGAGTATGACATAGACGTTGGTGTCGAGCAGCGACAGCCACGTGAAGATGCCGGGATAGAGCTCACGCAGCGTGGCCGACGTATAGACGTCGCCATTGCGGTCGGAGGTGCGGTTGACGATTGCCGCGACGCGGTCGGCAACGGGCTGCAGCTGTTCGAAGTCGGACGTCAGCAGCTCGACACCCGAGCACTGGTCGTCCTCCCAGTCATTGAGCTGGACCACGGTGCGCAAGCCCGTGAACACGAAGTTCTCGTCGAAGTCGCGAAGGTGGGTCTCATAGATGCCCACGACATCGAACCGCCGGGCCTTGAGCTGCCCCGAGAAGAAATAGGCATACACACGGCTGCCGACCTCAAGACCCAATGCCGAGGCCGTGCGCGATGACACGAGGATCTCGTTCGTCACCTTGTCGCTGACGAAATGTGGCAGGCGCCCGCCCTTGAGGTGCGAAGCCAAGAACGTAGTGTCATACTCCTCGCCGACACCCCGTACCACCACACCTTGAAAGGCGGCATCGGTCTTGAGCATACCGGCACGGACGGCGAAGCGCTGCACATGCCGCACACCGTCTGTGCGCCCCAGACGGTGCATGAGCAGCTCATCGACGACGACAGGCTGGCTCTCGCCGGTGAACAGCGTCTGCGTGTTCAGCACCTGTATGTGGCCGCCGAAGCCTATGGCCTTGTCGCGAATCTCGGTCTTGAAGCCCAGCACGATGAACACCGACAGCAGCATCACGGCCAGACCCACGGCCACGCCCCACATGGCGATGCGCAGGGCAGGCCGTGAGATGCGGCGCGCATCGTCGCGAACGCCGAAGAGACGTCTTGCTATGGTGAACTCGAATCGCACGGTACTATGGCACAAGCGTGGCAATAAGTTTCAACATGACAGGACACACCTACAACGCCGTCTTGCGGCCGGGATAGACCTCAAGGGCCTTGCGGAGCACGAAGAGGGCACGCGTGAGGTCTTCCTTCTTCAGCACGTAGGCCAGACGCACCTCATCATGGCCGGCGCCGGGAGTGGTGTAGAAGCCTGCCGCCGGAGCCATCATCACCGTCTGACCCTCATACTCGAAGTCACGAAGACACCAGGCACAGAAGTCCTCGGCATCCTCAACAGGCAGACGGGCCACGGTGTAGAAAGCCCCCATGGGTATCGGCGAATAGACACCGGGGATGCGGTTGAGGCCGTCGATGAGGCACTTACGACGCTCGACATACTCGTCATAGACGTCGCGGGCATACTCCTCATCGGCATCGAGCGAAGCCTCGGCGGCAATCTGGCCTATGAGGGGAGGCGACAGACGGGCCTGGCAGAACTTCATCACGGCCTGGCGGACAGCGGCATTCTTGGTGATAAGGGCTCCTATGCGGATGCCACACTCCGAGTAGCGTTTCGACACGGAGTCGATGAGCACCACATTCTGCTCGATGCCCTCAAGATGGCAGGCAGAGATGTAGGGCGAGCCTGTGTAGATGAACTCGCGATAGACCTCGTCGGAGAAGAGGTACAGGTCGTACTTCTTCACCAGGTCGCGGATCTGATTCATCTCACGCCGCGTGTACAGGTAGCCGGTGGGGTTGTTGGGGTTACAAATAAGAATCGCGCGCGTACGCTCATTAATAAGTTCCTCGAACTTCTCGACCTTAGGCAGCGAGAAGCCCTCCTCGATGGTCGTCGTGACGGTGCGTATCACGGCCCCGGCCGAGATGGCAAAGGCCATATAGTTGGCGTAGGCAGGTTCAGGGACGATAATCTCATCGCCGGGATTCAGACACGAGAGGAAGGCG
This sequence comes from uncultured Prevotellaceae bacterium, assembly GCA_947167455.1. Classification (GTDB taxonomy): domain Bacteria; phylum Bacteroidota; class Bacteroidia; order Bacteroidales; family Bacteroidaceae; genus Physcousia. The sequence continues at coordinate 15,776 of CAMVIB010000048.1, forward strand.
AAGAGCACAGCCTCCGACCCGCCGCTGGTGACGATGATGTCGTCGGCCGTCACGTCGATATTGTACTTGCGGTAATAGCCCACGAGCTTCTCGCGGTAGCTCTGATAGCCCTGCGAGGGCGAATACTCGAGGATGGTACGGTCTATGCCGCGGATGGCATCGAGTGCGGCCTTCGGCGTGGGCAGGTCGGGCTGCCCGATGTTGAGGTGAAAGACGTGCACGCCGCGAGCCTTGGCAGCATTGGCCAGAGGGGCGAGCTTGCGGATGGGAGATGCTGGCATCTCGTGGCCGCGAACGGAAATCTGGGGCATTATCTTGTTGTGTTGATACGCTAAGAGCGATGTCGTTGGTTCATATTTCGGGCGCAAAGATAATGCAAAAAAACATAAAATAGGATAACTGGTAAGCATTTTTCTTCTTTTTTTGCACATTACGCACAGAAAAAGCGTACCTTTGTCGGCAAATTGACAAGAATCACACTCGCAATGAACTATTCACAGCTACCACAAGCCAAGGGCCTCACCCCTCAGGCATTAGGACAAAACACGATAGGATTCATAGCCACCGAGCAGATCGAAGGCAAATGGACCACCATCTTCCGCCCGCGCGACTACCGCGTCAACGACAAGCCATTCATGAAGCGCTTCGCCGGGATGGCAAGCTCCGCTGCCGCCATCAGCAGCCCCTACATCATGCGGCCCACACAATATGTCGCCGACGAGAGCGGAGGCTACTACGCCTTCGACTCCACACGATACATCACGCTGCGACAGCTGCTCAGCGAGAAACCGGGCATCGTGGCCGACGAGATGTGGACGGCCGACTTCCTCGACACCTTGCTGACAGCACTCGGACACCTGCACAGCAAGGGCCTCCTGGCCGTGGAGCTCACACCGACGAGCATCCTCGTAGGCAAGATGCCGCCTCACAAGCTGATGCTCATGCCGCCGGCAAGCGACTTCACTGACATACGACGCGACGTGTGGACACGCGAGGACGGATTCATAGCACCGGAGGTTTTCGCCGACGACATGCAGACGGTCATCGACGCACGCGCAGACATCTATGGGGCGGCACGAATCATGGAGCACATCTTCCATCTGTCAGAAGTGCCGCCGGAACTCAGGAAGTTCATCAAGGCATGCACACAAGCCGACCCCGCGGCACGACCTGCCGACATCGAGGCGGCACGACGCCTGCTCAAGCGTGCCAAACGCTGCCATAGGTTCGTCAACAGGAGTCTGGCCGTGCTCACGGCAGCCGTCATCGTAGGACTCCTGGCATGGGGACTGGGAACGCCGGACGACGAGATGCCCTTCAAGGAACCCGACCATATCTCGAGGGACACCTTCGAACTGCACCTGCGCAGCGACGAGTCGCTGGTGCCGGAACACGACAGCGACATCTTCGACGACGACTCCATCTTCAGGCTCCAAGACACGGCAACATCACTATCGCCGGAGCGAAAGGCAGCCGTGCGCAGACGCATGAAAGCGGCCGAGAAACAGTTTAAGCAGCAATACGAACGCGTGGCTGTAGCCATTCTGACACCGGTATATACCAGCCGAAACCTACATGGCGACCAGCAGAACTTCATGCTACTATCTACACAGGCCATGCAGCGCCTCCAAGACCTGGCCATAAGCATGCAGAAACAGTATGACCTCGACCCCACCACCGCAGAGGCTCTCGCCGGACAGGTCATTGAGAAAGTCACAGACAGACTCGTCGCCGAGGCAGCCACGGAGAATGCAGAATGACAATTCACGGGTTTTTAAATAATTTTCACTAAATTCGTTTGCAAGGGTCGCAACTTTTCGCTTAATTTGCACTAACATTTACCAAAACTAATAACATATTCAATGGCAAATACTAAAATCAGCGGCTTGAAACGCGAAGATTTTCAGGCAACTATCCAAGGGAAGCAGACGGACTTGTTCACACTCGTCAACAAGGCGGGCTTCGAGGTCTGCATAACCAACTACGGAGGAGCACTCGTGGCTATCATGGTGCCCGACAAGGACGGCAACATCGCCAACGTCATTCAGGGACACGACACGATACAAGGGGTCGTAGAGAGTCCCGAACCGTTCCTCTCGACACTCATCGGACGGTATGGCAACCGCATCTGCAAAGGCTCATTCACACTCGACGCACAGCAGTACAGCCTCGCCATCAACAACGGACCCAACCACCTGCACGGCGGACCCACGGGCTACCACGCGCGCGTCTGGGATGCTGAACAGACCGACGACCGGACGTTGCGCCTACACTACCTCAGCCCCGACGGCGAAGAGGGATTCCCCGGAAACCTCGACATCACGGTCATCTACCGCTGGACGGACGATAACGAGTTGGTTATCGAATATGAAGCCACAACGGACAAGAAGACCATCATAAACCTCACAAACCACGGCTTTTTCAGCATAGCGGGCATAGCCGACCCCACACCAACCATCGACGACCTACAGTGCCAAATCAATGCGGACTTCTACATCCCCATCGACGACACCAGCATTCCCACCGGCGAAGTGCGCAGCGTAGAGGGAACACCTTTCGACTTCCGCACCATGAAGGCCGTGGGACGCGACATCGATGCCGACGACGAGCAGACACGCAACGGCGCCGGCTACGACCACTGCTTCGTGCTCAACAAGCGCGAGCCGGGAGAACTGTCATTCGCAGCAAAAATCTTCGAACCCGCAACATGCCGCACCATGGAGGTATATACCACAGAACCCGGAGTGCAGGTCTATACCGACAACTGGGCAACAGGCTACCCCGGACAGCACGGAGCGACATTCCCACGACGCTCGGCGATATGCTTCGAGGCACAGCACTTCCCCGACAGCCCAAACAGAGCCTTCTTCCCGCCTGTGACTCTCGACTGCGGAGAGAAATATACACAGACCACCATCTACAAGTTCGGAGTCGAGAAATAACATAACACAGGACACACGACGCGCAATTCGAAATTCATAATTCGTGTCATAATTCATAATTCGCATCGTAATACGTAATTCATAATTCATAATTCATTTATGGCTCAAGAAAAGAAACAATGGGGTGCCATCATCGTGATGATAGCCCTCTTCGCAATGATTGCCTTCGTGACGAACCTGTGTTCGCCGATGGGGGTCATCGTGAAAAACCAGTTCGGAACAACCAACTTCATGGCCATGATTGGCAACTACGGCAACTTCGGCGCCTATCTGCTCATGGGATTCCCCTCTGGCATGATGATCCAGAAATGGGGCTACAAGCGCACAGCCCTCATAGGCCTGCTCGTCGGCATAACAGGCATCATCGTACAATGGCTCTCCGGATGGGGCGGCATGGCCGTCTATCTCTGCGGAGCACTCATCTCAGGAGCATGCATGTGCATCCTCAACACCGTTGTCAACCCCATGCTCAACATCCTCGGCGGTGGCGGCAACAAGGGCAACCAGCTCATTCAGACCGGCGGCGTGTTCAACAGCACAGCTGCCGTGGCAGTGTACATCATCATGGGAGCACTCATCGGCGATGCCGCAAAGGCCAAGATCTCCGATGCCACACCAGCACTCATGATAGCATTGGCAATCTTCGTCATAGCATTCATCGTCATCTTCTTCACCAAGATCGACGAGCCACAGCAGCCCGTCGAGAAGAAGGACGGCAAGAAAGACCCGTACAGCGCATTCTCATTCCGCCACTTCAACCTCGGCATCCTCGCCATCGGACTCTACGGAGGTGTGGAGATGGGCATACCAGGCTACATCCTGCAGTACCTCACAGCAGCCACTGACGCTGCCACACCGGGCCTCGCCATGGACGCAGGCTATGTCGGCACGCTGGGCTCGATATACTTCCTCTTCATGCTCATCGGACGATTCGTGGGCGCAAGCGTAGGCGGCAAGGTCAGCACGAAGGCCATGATGACATTCGTAAGCTCAATGGCCATCATACTGCTGCTGCTCGGCATATACCTGCCCACGACGACGACAGTCAGCGTGCCAGGCATCGACTACACCAACATGGCCATCCTCTGGGGCGACGTGCCGGTGGGCATCTTCTGCTTCCTGCTCGTGGGACTCTGCGCCAGCGTCATGTGGGGCGGTATCTTCAACCTCGCCACAGAGGGACTCGGCAAATACACCGCCATAGCCTCCGGAGCTTTCATGACAATGGTGGTGGGATTCGCCATCATGGTGGGTGTGCAGGGCTACGTCGCAGACCTCACAGGCAGCTACCTCACTTCATACTGGGTGCCACTGCTCTGTGCCGCCTACATCCTCTACTACGCCCTCATCGGCTCCAAGAATGTCAACACCGACATTCCCGTGGATTGACACCGACCACTACCCTCCCCCTCGGGGGAATGAGAAATAAAGAACCTTTCTAATCAATAAGAATATTAACTAAAGACCCATTGCCCCCATTGGTCTTCCCCCGACAAGAGGGATAAGAGGGGGGCCGACATAGACTATGAAACTTACAATTGAAGACGTTCGCAGCCGCTTCATCAAGCACTTCGATGGTAGCACAGGAAATGTATATGCCGCTCCCGGCCGCATCAACCTCATTGGCGAGCACACCGACTATAACAATGGATTCGTGTTCCCTGGCGCCGTGGAGCAGGGCATGATAGCTGAGATCAAGCCCAACGGCACACGCAATGTCGATGTATATTCCATCGACCTCAAAGACCGCGTACAGTTCTCACTCGACGACCCCGCAGGACCCAAGGCTACATGGGCACGCTACATCTTCGGCGTATGCCGCGAGATGATGGCAC
>CAMVIB010000049.1 GCA_947167455.1 uncultured Prevotellaceae bacterium
TATTGAGAGGAGACGCTTCCAGCGTCTTGGTGGTACGATTGCGGATAATCATTTACAATTATGAAGAAGATTATCAACCCCTGGCTACACAAGCCAGAATACAACTGCTTCGGCTGTGGCGTCATCTACTTGGCATCCGGTGACGAACGGTTGGCATACCAGAGAAGTCCTAAGGCAAAAGCGTTGTGAGCCGGCATGTCGGCTCACAACGCTTTTGCGGCTCTGGGGCATAGGTGTTGCTTTTTGCCGCGTCTTTACGGGTTTGGCAGCTGCCGCACGGTGAACTTGCCGTCGGCGTTGCGCTCGCCAATCTCATAATAGGCATCGGCGGTGATGCCCGTGATGTCTATGGTCTGCGCCTCACTGGAGCCTTGGTTGAAGATGACGTTCATGGAGTATGACGTCTCGGCCGAGACATTGAAGGTGCGGTAGTAGTAGCGCGCGCCGTCGATGTCGCGGGTTGCCGTCACGGGCAGCCCGGGCCATGAGTCGTCGATGTACATGTTGCCGTCCCAGGCGTAGTAATAGACTTTCTGCCATCCCGGGTCGCGCAGGTAGATGGTGACGTCGTGGCGCTGCACGTTGTCCTCCTGGAAGGTCGGTTCTGCCAGTGCCCGCCATTGTGTGGCGAGTGCCGGCTCCACCCAGTAGCTGTAGTTCTGCCCTGCGAGGATGCATGTCAGACCTGTCAGCGTGGTGGCGGCATCGCTTTGGTTGCCGAGCCACATCGTGAGGTCGCCCTTGGTGCCTGTCGTCGTGGCGGCATAGTGGTCGAGGGTGGCCTGCAGCTGCCTGAAGGCGCTGGTGTTGGTGATGCCGCAGAGCTGGCGGGCCTGTATCATGCGTGCTATGTCGTGCTTGTATGCCTTCCAGTGCTTGAGGAATACGCAGGGCGTGCCCGGCGATGCGAGCATGAAGGCGTTAGCGGCGAGGGTGTCTTTCTTGATGGGGTCTTGCTGTGCGGCGGCGTCCCGGTACTCCGTGTCGTGGTTCTCGACGAAGGTCACGGCCCACTGTCTGTAGCTGCCGCTGAGGGTGTTGGCAGAGACGAGGGGCCAGTTGCCGTCGTTCTGCTGTCCGAGGCGTGCCCAGTTGCCTGTGTTGACGGCGTTGCGCACGGTGTAGCGGAACTGGAAGTCGAAGGCGGCGCTCGTCCTTGCCGTGGCGTCAATCCAGTTCTTGATGGTTGCCGTGCCGTCCCAGCACTCGCCGACGGAGAATTGCGGCTTGGCGCTCTCGTTGTAGAGCTTGGTGAATCTGCCGGAGTAGCCCTTCACCATGTCGTAGCGGAAGCCGGCATAGCCGAGGTCGTTGAGCAGGAAGTCGAGGTAGGCCTTCACGATGGTCTGCACGTTGGCCGAGTTGTGGTCGAGGTCGCGCATGCCGTCCCATCCCTCTCCGCTGTCGTTGGTATTGCTGAGGCTGTAGCCGTTCTGCGATGCCCATGTGGCGGTCTTGCCGCCGTCGTCGTTGGCGCAGATGTCGGACGGCAGCATCTCGTAGGTGACGCCCTTGTAGGTCTCTGAGGGGAAATCCACCCAGTTGGACACGTTGCGGCGATGGTTGATGACGACGTCGGCGATGGTGCCTATGCCCTTCTGTCCGAACGTATGTATCATGTTGCGCAGCTCGGCCTCGGTGCCGAAGGAGCTGTTGTAGTTGTCGAACCAGTAGAGGTCGTCATAGCCCATGCTCGTGCCGCCGCAGTTGCCGCTCTGTGGCACCCATACGAGTGAGAAGTATGGTGCGAGGTCGTCGGCCTGCGCTGCGAGGCGCGACCATTGTGTGTCGCCATAGCTGTTCCAGTAGAAGCCTTGGAGGATGACACCTCCGTAGTCGGCCGGCCAGCCGTCGATGGTCGTCGCGGGGTCTGTCGGCGATGAGGGGACGGTGTCGGCAGGCGTCGGCGTGGGGCTGGGCGTGGGGGTCACGGGGTCGTCGTCGCCGCATGCGATGATTGCTGCGGCGACGAGGCATGTCATGCAAAGCAGTGTGATGCGTGATGCTTTCATTGTTGTGTCGGGATTGTTGTGTGGGTGCTGAGGTTGTAGAAAGCCCCGCAGGGGGGCGATGTGTTGCCTTTTTACGGTCAGGGAAAGGGCGAGCACCATCCTGCGGGGCGTTGTAGTGTTGACATTGACATCCGGGGCCTCAGAAGCCCGTATGTCCGTCGGGCCTTATTGCTTGAGGATGGCAATCTGGCCCGTGATGTCGTTGAGGTAGAAAGCGTATGTTCCTGCGGGCACCTGTATGTTGGAGCCATTGGGCTGGCCGTTGGCATAGAAGGTGCCGTCGTCAACGGTGAGGTCGGCGCCCCAGTTGGTGCCCCAGTCGTGGTTGGCACGGAACTTGAGTCCTCCGTCGGTGACGGCGGCAGTGGCATACCAGTTGTGGGGCGTCACCTGCTGCATGTCGATGTCGCCGCCCCAGCTGTTGAAGTCGCCGATGATGCCGATGGCCTCATACTCCGTGGGCGCCTGGTTGTCGAGCTTCGTCCATGAGTAGGTCATCGTGCCGATGTCGAAGGTGAATGTGTAGAACTCTGCCGACGGTGCCGAGATGGCCTGCGCGCCCGAGCTGACGAGTGCGCCCGTGGCATCGTTGCAGCCATCCACGACGCAGCCGTAGCAGTTGTCCCAGTTGCCGATGTCGTTCCTGTTCCACACCTTGAGGTCCCATGCGCCGGTGAACTTGGAGGTGTAGGTCATCACGGAAGCCGAGACGGGGTAGAGCAGTGCCTTGGCGGCACCCTCCTCGTTCCATCCGGGCAGTGCGCCCACCATGAAGTACTGGGGTGCGACGTCGCTGATGGTGAATGTGCCGTCGAGCATGTTGAGCGTGATTTTGATCTGAGCGGCGGCAGATGCCCATTTCAGCGAGCCGTCGTCGCTGAGCTGTGCGCGTCGTGCCAGTGTGCCCGTGGCACCGTTCTGTCCGTTGCCGGCCGTGGTGCCATAGAGCTTGCTCCAGTCGCCGTCGTTGGCGATGGCGTCGCACGCCTCGTCGTCGCCGATGGCAAACCATGTCTCACCTCCGGCATTGGCGGGAATGATGATGCTGAAGATGGGGTCTTCGAAGACGTCCTTGTCGCTGTGTGAGAACTTCTGTGCCTTGCTGGCAGCCGATGCGGCCCAGTCGAGCGTTCCGCCCACGACGTAGTAGTTCTCGGCGATGTTCACGGTCTCGATCTTGTAGGTGTAGTCCATCATGTTGATGGTGACCTTGATCTTCTTGGCTCCGCCATCGACCTTGAACGAACCGTCGTCGGAGAGGTTGAAGCGCCTGTCGAGCTTGCCCTCAGCGCCGTTGTTGCCGTTGCCGGCGGTGGTGCCTATGAGCTGGCTCCAGTCGTTGGCGTTGGCGATGGCGTCGCAGGCAGCATCGTCGCCGATGGCAAACCATGTGTCGCCCTCGGCGGCAGCGTCGATGACGATGGTGAAGACGGGGTCGTCATAGACGTCGGCATCGCTGTGCGAGAACTTCTGCAGCTTGCCGGCAGCCGAGGCAGCCCAGTCGAGTGTTCCGCCCACGATGTAGTATGCGCTGGAGATCTGCGGAGCCTTAGGCGTGACCTTGACCTGGAACGTGCCGGCGTCGATGTATGCTGCCTGACCCTTGAGCATGGCAGCGAGATAGGCATGGCAGTCGAGAGTGCGTGCTGACGGGCGCTTGCCGAAGTACTGTGTCACTGTCTGCTGCAGGTCGGCGACGCTGAAATAGCCTTTGGCGTCCGTGGCATTGATGGTGGCGGGCTCCGTGCCCTCGGCAGCGCCCTCGGGCGTAACGACGATGCGCAGCTTGTCGGGCGTGGTGCCTTCGGGCAGCGCGCTGTAGTCGATGTTGAGGAGCTTGACGGAGGCCTCGGAGACCGTGGCGAGGTCTATGGCAGACTTCGATGCTGCCGTAGCCGTGAAGCCGGGTATTGTTATCGCCGCCTCCTGTGGATTGGCCTGCGGCTTAGCCCAGTCGGTGTAGTCCTCGGTGCAGGCCGTGTTGAACAGGCCTGCACATGCGAGTGACAAATAGAATGCTATCTTTTTCATGTCGTTAGTCTTGATTTTAGGGGTTTACTTGATTTCGCCGGTCTCGTTGGTGAAGTTGAGGTATAGGCGTTGTCCGGCAGAGCCGCCCACGCGATCCTGGTCGCCGCCGGCGCCACGGTAGATGATCTGCTTGTTGAAGACCATGAACTCTGTCTTCCACCAGTCGAAGCCCGGCACCTTGACGTATGCCCTGACGCCGCTGTCGTCGGCGGCATTGTTGGCAAATGCCGGAGAGACGAAGCTGCCGTCGGCGGTGGCAGGCACCTCGAACTTGCAGCCCTCCATGAGCTCGTCCCAGCCGCCTGTCGGCGTCACGGAACCCATGAGCCATACGTTGGGCTCGTTGAACTGCACGTCGTAGATGATGTCGCGTCCGACGACGGAGCATGTGACGACCATCAGGTACCATCCCGGAGTGCTGGAGGCGATGTTGCCGTCGCCGCTGTCCTGGATCTGTGCTGCGAGGTCGCCGCTCACGCTGTTGATTCCGGCAAAGCCCTTCTCGCCTCCGTCCCATGCGGTGACGGTGTTGAACTTGATGCCCGAGCCGTCGATATATACCATGTGCCAGAAGACGTTGGGACCGTCGTAGCAAGGCACCATGGCGAGGCTCTTGCCCCAGTCCCATCCGCAGAAGCTGCCCACGAGGTATATGTTCTCGGGCGTGGTGACGGGTGGCAGTGAGTAGAGCAGACGTACCTTGTTGAAGGCCACGACGTTGGACGTTATGCCCATGCCGGCAACGGGGTTGTTGAGCCCGTCAACCATGCAGGCGTTGACGCGCAGATAGACGGGGAGCAGCATGGGGAAGTCGGCCTCGGTCTTGCCCTTCTCGGTCTCGATTGTCGTGAGCATGGCGGCGAGGGTGGCAGCATCGAGGTTGATGGTGGTGGAGTAGAACGTCTCTCCGAAGGGCACGGCATCCTTCATGTCGGCTGTCGTGGCGACATCCACGGTGTAGGCTGTGCGTACGGGGAATCCGTAGTCGGGCTGTGAGCACGTGAGCTGCAGGACTTCGGAGTTGGCCAGATCGACTTGTGCGTTGGTGAGCACAGGCGTGTTCACGACGAAGGTGGTGGGGCGCTGCACGGTGGGGTTGGAGTCGTTGTCGTCGGAGCACGCTGCTAACAGCGCCAGGCCCATCGTCAAGAGCAGAGCTGATTTTAATATCTTTTTCATGAGTTTTGTAGTGTTGAGAAGTTAACCGACTGTGATGTATGTTAACGTTTTTGTAGGATAGATGCAGTGGGGTCAGTAGCCCGTGTTCTGCTGTAGGTTCTTGTTGGCCGTGAGGTCCTTGGTAGGTATGGCGTAGATGTTGCGCCACTCCTCGAAGTTGGTGCCGGTGTAAACGCCGCCCTTCCACTGCCAGTTGTAGCCGTTGCGACCGCCGAAGTAGCCGAAGCGTATGAGGTCGGTGCGGCGGCGACCCTCGAAGTAGAACTCACGGCTCCACTCGTCGCAGATGTCCTTGAGGGTGAGGCTCGACAGGGCAGAGGCGTGGGCGCGAGCACGCACTTGGTTGACGACGGCGAGGGCCTCGGCAGACTGGCCCTGGCGGAAGAGAGCCTCGGCGTAGGTGAGGTATGCCTCTGCGGCGCGGAAGAGGAAGAAGTCTGTGTCGGGGTAGGTGGCATCGTGGCCTGCCGTGCCGTCGGTCTTGAAGTTGTTGAACTTGGCAACGCCGAATCCCGTCTTGAAGTCGGAGGGGTCGGTGGCGTTGAGAGTGTGGTCAACGCCGCAGAAGAGAGCGCGGTCGTCGTTGGCGGCAACGGTCATGTCGTAGCTCTGCACGTTGGGAGCCTTTGTCTCGTCGAGGGCGGCCTGTGGGAAGAACTTCAGGACGAGGTCGGCACGTGCGCGGTTGCCAGACCATGCTCCCGAGGTGCCGTTCGTGGCGTCGGGGTCGGCGGGGTTGGCGTGCATCTCGCCTCCGTAGGTCGAGGCTATGAAGAAGAATGATGCGCCGTACTGTGTCGTGGTGAGACCGTCGGCCTTGACGGGGAAGATGGCCTCGAGGGCGGCATCCGTCTCGCCGTTGTCGCCCATGAAGAGCATCTGGTAGGCGCTCCAGCCGCCTACGCTGGTGGTGTTGAGCTTATAGCTGGAGTCAATGACCTTCTTGGCGTATGTGGCGGCCTCTGCCCACTTGGCCTCGCCTGTATAGACCTCGGCGTTGAGGTAGAGGCGTGCCAGGAGCATCCATGCTGCTGCCTTGTCGAGGCGGCCGTAGTTGGCATCGGTGCTCTTCTTGGCCTTGGCATCCATGAGCTGCGGCTCGATGGCCAGCACCTCGTTGACGAGCCACTCGTACATCTGTGCCCGTGTGTAGCGCTCGGGCTTGGCAAGCTCCAGACCGAAGGGTATGTTGCCGAAGGCATCCATGAGCAGATAGTACTCTATGGCGCGCAGCATGCGCACCTCGGCCGTCATGGTGGCATCGTAGTCGGAGGCTACGTTGACGTACTGGTTGCAGTAGTCGATGCCCACGTACAGACGGTTGTAGTACATCTCGAGCATGGGGTGGTCGGCTCCGTAGCCGTTGTTGACGAAGGTGGCAATGCCCGGGTCACCCCATCCGCAGATGGCCTCGTCGGTGGGAAGCTCGTTGGCGTTGAACATCTGTCGCAGCAGACCCGTGGTGCCGGCGTCGATAGCCACGATGTCGGTGCTGCCGCCGCCGGCGTTGCCTTCCATGGCAAAGTTGGCATAGCACTTGTTGTAGAGTCCTATGGGGGTGTACTCTGTGCTGATGTTAGGATCCAGCGGCGTAACGTCGAGGTCTTTGACGCACGAGGTCATCCCCATGCCCAGCAGCAATGTCGCTGCCGGAATGAAAAGCTTGATATATGTCTTCATAGCTGTTGGCATGCGTTAAGTTAGAAGTTCAGGTTGAGGCCTAAGATAAATGAGATGGGTCGCGGATAGACATTGCCGTCGATGCCGACGCTGCTTGGCACCTCGGGGTCGAGTCCGCTGTATTTGGTGATGGTGAACACGTTGGCCACGGTGCCGTAGAGACGTCCGCTGATGCCGTGCCAGTTGCTGCTGCGGAAGAGGTCGGCGAAGCTGTAGCCCAGCGTTATGTTGTCGCACTTGAGGAACGACGCGTTCTGGACGTAGTAGTCGCTCTGCTTAGCCCACAGCTGGTCGGTCTGCCAGTTACGGTCGAGCACGGCAGTGGTGCGGTTGGCGATGTAGGCGTTCTGTGCCCAGATGGCGCTGCGGCTGAGGTTGGCGTTGGCCTCTACGCCGTTATAGACATAGTTGCCGAGGCTGGCACGCAGTGCGAAGCCGAAGTCCCAGTTCTTCCACTCCATGCGTGAGGACAGGCCCATGGTGATGAGTGGCGACGTGGGTTTGTAGAGATACTTGTCGGCCTCGGTGATGGAGCCGTCGCCGTTGCGGTCCACGACGCAGTTCTCGATGGGCATGCCGTTCTGGTCATAGACCTGCTGATAGACGTAGAAGGTGTTGGCAGGGTATGCCACCTGGTGGGCGAGCACCTTTGTGCCTGTGCCGCTGACGTTGCCGCCCGTCATGACGGGGTCGCCGTTGTCGGAGATGCCGGTGAGGTCCGTGATCTCGTTGTGGTTGTAGGTGAAGTTGTAGTCAACGACCCAGTAGAAGTTCTTCGTCACGACGGGACGCACGCTGAGTCCCAGTTCCACGCCGTAGTTGTTGAGCGTGCCGATGTTCTGCAGGCCCTCGTTGATGAATGCCGAGAGGGCTGCCGACGGGGCGCTGTTGATGAGGTCGGTGGTGTGGCGGAAGTAGGCATCGACCGATGCTGTGATGCGGTTGTCGAGGAAGCCGATGTCGGCACCGAGGTTGTAGGTCGTCGTGGTCTCCCACTTCAGTTCTTTGTTGTAGTTGTCGGGGCGGTAGAGCGTGCCGTTGTCGCCGGCGATGAGCGGGTAGAAGCCGTTGGTGCCGGTGCTCTTGGAGTATGTGGGAATCCAGATGTAGTCGCTAACACCGTCCTGCTGGCCTGTCTTACCCCATCCGAGGCGCAGCTTGGCCTCGCTGAGGTAGTCGATGTTCTTCATGAGCGGCTCTTCCTTGATCTTCCATGCGAAGGCGGCAGAGGGGAAGAGTGCCCAGTGGTTGGAGAAGCGGCTGGAGCCGTCCTCACGCACCGTGGCGGTGAAGAGGTAGCGGTTGAGGAGGCTGTAGTTGGCACGGCCGAAGAATGACACGAGATAGTTGTCGGTCTTGAACTCGTAGGGCACGTGCGGACGCTCGGTGCCGCGCAGGCTGGCGTCGTTCTGTGTCTGCGGGTAGTAGGCCACGTAGTCGTTGTTCTGCTTGCGGTAGTAGTGTGCCCACTCGTAGCCGGCCATGATGTCGAAGTGGTGATTCTCGTTGAAGTCCTTGAAGTACTGGGCGTAGGCCGAGAGCTGAAGGTTGCGCTTGTAGATCTCATCGAAGCCCTGGCTGCCGTAGTACATGTAGTTGGGGGCGGCGGTGCTCATGTTGCGTTCCTGCTTGCCCTTGGCGATGTCGGCGCCGAGGGTGACGTGCAGGCGCATGTCTTCGAAGCCGTGAATCTTATAGTCGATGTCGGCGCTGCCGATGAACTCGCGGCTCTTGGCAGTCTCCTTCTCGAGGTCGATGAGCGAGAGCGGGTTCTTGGTGGACTCGTTGTGGCGCATCCAGGCCCAGGAGCTGTCGTTGTAGGACGAGGCCGTGGGCCACTGGAAGTAGCCTCCGAAGTTCTGCAGCGTCTTGTCGATGCCGTTGAGGGCGGTGTGGTAGGGCGACGTGAAGGCGTGCGGGTCCTGGGTGGGATCCATCATCACGGCGGCTCCTACGGCCTCGGTGTTGGCATAGATGGTCTTGGCGTAGATGCCCTTGGCGTTGAGGTTGAGGTTGAGGTGGTCGTTGAAGAGCGACGGGCTGAGGTTGATGGCTCCCGTGTAGCGCTGGAAGTCAGAACCCTTGATGATACCCTTCTGGTTGGTGTAGCCGAGGCTCACGCGGTACGGCAGGTTGCCTACTGCTCCGCCGATGTTCACGTTGTGGTCGTGGCTCACGGCAGTGCGGTAGATGAGGTCTTGCCAGTCGGTGTTGGCGGTACCCATGTAGGCGATGGGGTCGGGGACTTTGCCGTCGGCATCGGTCACCATGCCCTGGGCGTTGCGCATGAGGTTGCCGTCGGCATCCTTGGCACCGAAGAGGTTGTTGATGAAGTCGCGGTACTGGTCGCCGCCCATCAAGTCCCATGTCTTCTTCTTTGTGCTCACGGTGACGCTTCCGGCGTATGAGATCTGAGGCATCTTGCTGCCGCTCTTCATGCCCTTCTTCGTGGTGATGATGATGACGCCGTTCGAGCCGCGGCTACCGTAGATGGCCGTCGCAGAGGCATCCTTCAGGATGTTGAAGCTCTCGATGTCCTGAGGGTTGACGATGTTCAGGAGGTTGGGCATACCCTTGACGCCATTGTTGTCGATGGCCACACCGTCGATGACGATGAGAGGGTCGTTGGAGGCGTTGAGCGACGAGCCGCCGCGGATGCGGATCTCGGCTCCGCCGCCCGGAGTACCGTCATTGCTGGTGACGCTCACGCCGGCCACCTTGCCCTGCAGCATGTCCTGCGGGTTGACGACGACGCCCTTGTTCTTCATGTCGGGCTTCAGGGCTGTGACAGACCCCGTGAGGTCGGTCTTCTTGGCGACACCGTAACCGATGACCACGATGTCATCGAGCACCTTGGCGTCCTCGTGGAGAGTGACGTTCATCTGTGCGCGTGCCGGCAGTGTCTGCGTGGCAAAGCCCATGAACGAAATCATGATCTGGCTGCCCTGGGGTGCCTGAATACTAAAATTACCGTCGAAGTCCGTTGTCGTGCCACCCTGCTGTCCTACGACGCGTATGGTAGCTCCAAAGACGGGTTCGCCGGTATCATCTTTGACGTGACCCTTGACAGTAATCTGAGCAAAGGCACCTAAGGAGATGAATAGCCCGCAAATGAGGGCCAGGATTCGTTGGGGAATCCGGATGTTTACCTGCTTCATCATGCTTTGATTTAAGTTTGAATTATGTTTGTTAGTTAGGTTGGCCGGACATTGGTAGTTGCCCATTTCGCCTACAAAGGTAGAGAAACTTTTCTTTGCGCCAACTCTTTTGAATGAAAATTCACATCTTTTATGTTAAAAAACGTTTGAGGCTGGCTCGCATACTGAATTAATGCCTATCTTTGTGGCGCATTTACTGACAAAAACTACTATCTTCTATGAAAAAACCTGATCTTACCTTCTGGCAGCTGTGGAACCTGAGCTTCGGCTTCTTCGGCGTGCAGATAGCCTATGCACTGCAGAGCAGCAACATCAGCCGCATCTTCCGAACACTGGGTGCCGACCCTCACGACCTGAGCTATTTCTGGATCCTACCGCCACTGATGGGCATCGTGGTGCAGCCCATCGTGGGCTCGCTGAGCGACCGCACATGGACGCGCTTCGGGAGGCGCATACCTTATTTGTTTGTCGGCGCGGCGGTGGCAGTGGCGGTGATGTGCCTGCTGCCAAATGCCGGGTCGCTGGGACTGGCGGCCTCGTCGGTGATGATGTTCGGCCTGGCGATGCTGATGCTTCTCGACACGAGCATCAACATGGCCATGCAGCCTTTCAAGATGTTGGTGGGCGACATGGTCAACGAGGAGCAGAAGGCCAAGGCCTACAGCATACAGTCGTTCCTGTGCAACGCCGGCTCGGTGGCGGGATTCGTGTTCCCGTTCCTCTTCACATGGATCGGCCTGCAGAACGTGGCACCCGAGGGCGTGGTGCCGCAGTCGGTGGTGTGGAGCTTCTATGTCGGTGCCATAATACTCATCCTCTGTGTGCTCTACACCACTGCCAAGGTGCATGAGTGGCCGCCGAAGGAGTACGACGAGTATAATGGCTCCAAGTCTGAAGAGAGCGCGTCATGGCTGACGCTGCTCAGGAAGGCTCCCTCTATGTTCTGGAAGGTGGGCTTGGTGCAGTTCTTCTGCTGGGCGGCCTTCCTGTATATGTGGACCTATGTCGTGGATGCCGTGGCAGAGACGGTGTGGCATACCACCGACCCCACGTCCGAGGGCTATCAGACGGCTGCCAACTGGACAGGCGTGCTCTATGCCCTACAGGCCGTGGGCAGCGTGGTGTGGGCGATGGTGCTGCCGCGATTCTCAAATGCCAAGGTCGCCTATGCCCTGAGCCTCGGGCTGGGAGGGCTGGGCTTCGCACTAATCCCCTTCTGTCACGACCAGTACCTGCAGGTCGTGCCCTTCCTGCTCATAGGCTGCGGCTGGGCTGCCATGCTGGCCATGCCGTTCACCTTCGTGACGAATGCCCTGCAGGGCTATGGACACATGGGGGCATACCTCGGACTCTTCAACGGCACCATCTGCCTGCCGCAGATCGTGGCGGCGCTGTGCGGAGGGCTCATCCTCTCGGCCGTAGGACATCACCAGAGCACGATGATGGTCGTCTCGGGGCTGCTGCTCGGACTCGGCGCACTCACTGTGGTATTCCTGCGCGAAGGAAAACCGAACGCTCGTCAGTAACACCCTCACCCGCAATATGCTGCGCTGCGCGGCACATCAACTATAGCACAACATAAATCAATAGTGAACACTCACCCAATATGATTGTCAATTTCGAAATAGAGTATCGCACGGTCTTCGGTGAAGACCTATGGCTCAACGTCATCGAGGACGACGGCAGCCACACACCGCACGCCATGACCACCACCGACGGCGTCATCTGGCGCACACAGTCCGACATCTGCCGGCCTATACATTATTATTATAGTGTCACATGGCACGGACGCATACGCCGCTCCGAGTGGGTCTTCGACCCGCACGAGGTGCCGGCGCTGGAGGACGGTGACGTCACCGTTCACGACAGCTGGGCCGACTGCCCCGACACGTTCCGCATCGCAGGAACGCTGATTCCTGTCTTCTCGCTGCGCTCGGAGGGCAGCTTCGGCGTGGGCGACTTCGGCGACCTGAGCATGATGATCGACTGGGTGGCCGCCACGGGGCAGCGTCTGCTGCAGATCTTGCCTGTCAATGACACCACCACCACCCACACATGGACTGACTCGTACCCCTACTCGTGCATCAGCGTCTTTGCTCTCCACCCGCAGTACATAGACCTGCGTCAGCTGCCGAAGCTGCGCCAGAAGGGCGACCACGAACGCTTCGAGGCCTTGCGCCGGGAGCTCAACGCCCTGCCGCAGGTGGACTATGAGCGTGTCAACGCCGCAAAGCTCGAATACCTGCATCTGCTCTTCGCGCAGAACGGCAAGAGCGTGATGCGCACGAAGGACTTCAAGGCCTTTGCCGCCGGCAACGCCGACTGGCTGCCGGCATATGCCGACTTCTGCTGCCGCCGCGACGAACGCCTCAGCGGACAACCCGCTGCCGACGATGCCAAGGACTTCTGGCAGTATGTGCAGTTCCTGCTGGCGCAGCAGATGAGCGGCGTACACCGCCACGCTCAGCAGATGGGGGTCTTCCTCAAGGGCGACATACCCATCGGTGTGAGCCGCTACGGCGCTGACGTGGAGGCAGAGCCGCGCTACTTCAACATGAACGGCCAGGCCGGAGCACCACCCGATGACTTCGCCGAGGACGGGCAGAACTGGGGCTTCCCGACCTACAACTGGGATGAGATGCTGCGCGACGGGTGCTCGTGGTGGGAGCGTCGCTTCCGCTCCATGGCCAAGTACTTTGATGCCTACCGCATCGACCATGTGCTGGGATTCTTCCGCATCTGGGAGATTCCCGTCCCGGCAAAGAGCGGACTGCTCGGACAGTTCTCGCCGGCACTGCCGCTCTCGTGCGACGAGATCTACCACTATGGCATAAGCCCCGACACGCTCCGGCAGACCGTAGGGCCGATAATACGTCCGACAGACGACAGACCGACGGCCGACGCCGACACGTCGATAGGCACAGACTACCTCTTCCTGCGCGACCACAAGAACCCCGAGCTCTACCACCCTCGCATCTTAGGGCAGAAGACACGGGCCTTCTCGCGGCTGAGTAACATGGAACAGCAAGCCTACAACCATCTCTACGACGACTTCTTCTATCACCGTCACAACCAGTTCTGGTACGACGAGGCCATGCAGAAACTGCCGCGACTCGTGGGGGCCACGCGTATGCTATGCTGTGCCGAAGACCTCGGCATGGTGCCGGAGTGCGTAGGCTGGGTGATGAACGAGCTGCAGGTCCTGAGCCTCGAACTCGAATCCATGCCCAAGGCCGCCGGCGCACGCTTCGGCCACGTCGAGAACAACCCGCGGCGCAGCGTAGCCACCATCAGCAGCCACGACACTCCCACGCTGCGCATGTGGTGGGACGAGAACGAAGAGCGGACGCAAGACTATTACAACAACATCCTCCACCATCCCGGGGTGGCGCCACATCCTCTGTCGGCAGAGCTGGCACGCGAGATCATCGACCACCACATGCGCTGCCCGTCAATGCTATGCGTCATAAGCCTGCAGGACTGGCTTGCCACCGACGAGGCCCTGCGCCTGCCCGATGCCGATGCCGAGCGTGTCAACATCCCTGCCAATCCCCGCCACTACTGGCGCTACCGCATGCACTTAACACTCGAACAGCTCCTCGAGGCCAAGGCCTTCAACACGCAGGTGCGTGAGATGGTGGCCCTTGGCGAACGCTGACGGCCTATGACACAGGACATTGGGATATTCTCACGCTCACGACTCCTGCTCGGCGACGATGTTATGACCCTCCTCTCGCAGAAGAGGGTCATAATCTTCGGCGTCGGGGGCGTCGGGTCGTGGTGCGCCGAGAGCCTCGTGCGCACGGGACTCTGCCATCTCACCATCGTTGACTTCGACCGCGTGGAGGCCAGCAATGTCAACCGCCAGCTCATGGCCACGACATCCACCCTCGGACAGCCAAAGGTAGAGGCCCTGCGACGACGCCTCCTCGACATCAACCCCGATGCCGAGGTGACGGCCATCGACGGCACCTTCTGTCAGGCCACCATCGACGACTTCTTCCCTGCCGATGCCACGCCCTACGACTATGTCATCGATGCCATCGACTCGCTGGCCGACAAGGCTCTGCTCATACTGACGGCCTGCCAGAGGGGCATGACGCTATACTCTTCCATGGGTGCCGCCATGAAGCTCGACCCGGCACGCATCTGCGTGGCGGAGTTCTGGAAGGTGCAGGGCGACCCGCTGGCGCGTGCCCTGCGCAACCGTTTCAAGCGTGCGCACACTTTCCCCGCACGCAAGTTCGCCTGTGTCTTTTCTGACGAACCGCCAGCACTCTCCGCCACGGAGGGCAAAGGGTCGCTGGTGCACATAACGGCCATCTTCGGCAACATGCTGGCCAGCCTTGTCGTGAGGGACATCTGCCGGCTGGCAACCTCCGACACGACTCGCCATGAGTAGCTGCAGCAAACTCCCGTAGGGGTGGCACACCACATGCTACCCCTGCGGGACCTTCACGTCACTTCAGCAGCTTCAGGATCTGGCGTTCGCTGGCCTGTGGCAGCAGATGCGCCAAGTGGTCGGCCATGCGGCGGCGCGACTCTTCGGGCGAGCACGGACACTGGCACGCCTCCTTGCCCAGCAGCAGCTCCGGGGTGGTGAGCAGCGACCAGCCAAAGCCATACTCGCGGCCGTGCTTGTCAACGGGATACACGAAGTCCTCCGTCACGATGTAGCATCCCATCTGCAGACGGCTCACATAGGAATCGAACCTCGAACGCATGTTCTTGCCCGTGAAATCGCAGGCGGCACGCAGCTCGCGCGTTATCATGCTGCCGTGCTCGCGCAGGGTGGCAAGGATGATGTCGTCGATGCTGCCCGACAGGGGCGCGGGGCTTTGGCTGCGACGCCAGTTGTAGAGGTCGGGCCACCACTCGCGGCTCACGAAGCCGGCCTTGCCGGCGAAGAACTTACCATAGACGCAGCCGCCGTCGCGGATCACTGAGCCTTTCCACTCCCACAGAGGCCACTCCCAACCGCCATCTGGCAGCGCCGTGTAGCGGCATTCCTCCGCCATGATGCTCTCGGCGGCATAGCCTGGAATCCCGCTTTCCAGCAAAGGCAGAAACCCCACCTCGTGTATGAACTCAATCAGTTCGGGGCAGGAGTGTATTTCAGGGAAAAAGTCCATCCGTACTGCCTTTACCTGACTATCTTACGACGTGTCTGACCGTCGTCAACGATGAGGATGCCGCGGACGGGGATATCCCAGAGGTTGAAGTCTGAGGTCGGCGCGGTGTGCACAAGGCGTCCGTCGGCATCATAGACACGCGTGATGGCCGACACCCTCTCGTAGCGGCCGAGGTTGCTGCCGTTGGCATGCAGAGAGCCAATGCCGGTGAGTACGGGCGGCGTGGTGGGCTCGGGGGTGACGGTGCTCGTGGCGACATCGCCCGTGTACTTCACCTCGTAGGCTATCTCGCGGTTGCCGCAGATGATGCTGTGCCACTTCTGCTCGCGGTCGTCGCAGTAGCCGAAGCTCATGCGATAGGTGTGGCCGGCCTTAAGGCCCTGGGCACCATCTACGTAGTAATAGAATGCAAAATCCTCGTAGCGATCGTCCGAGCCGCCATAGATATAGCCCGATGGCAGAGTGTCACGGTCCTGAAGGTCGGGCTCGATGACCCACGTGGAGCCGTCGGTGAGGTCGTCGGCAAAGATGCCGAACACGCCCATGAAGTCGGAAGGCTGGTAGTTCATGAAGCCGTGAGGCAGTGAGATGTAGAGGGTGTTGTGGCTTACGTTGGCATCGTCGGTCATCGTGCGCCAGTCGTAGGTGTAGTCTTCGCCAGAGTAAGAGTGGAGGCTCACCTGGAAACGGTCGGTGGGCAGCGGTTCCTTGCGTATGCCATAGACGATTTCCATGTCGGAGAGGAAGTGCATATCCTGCTCACCCTGACTAGGACTGAGGTTCGTGAGGTCAAACCATCCGTCGGCGATGCCGCGCCAGCCCCAGTTGACATACACCAGTCCGTCGGCATCGACGCCGGTGAGCAGGAAGGCATGTCCGCCATAGGACTCGTCGCTCGCACCGAAAAACACAGGGCAGCGACGGCCGAGCTCGTCATATATGAGCTGTGCCCACTCGTCTTGAGTGGCAACATCCTCGCGTTGCAGATAGCGTACGCTCTGCTGAGGATAGCCGAACTCGTGCGTCAGGGCTATGCCCGCAAAGATAGAGGACGTGCCGCTGCCGCTTGGAGAGTATGACATGTAGGTGGCATAGCCGCAGTCGCGCAACAGCTCGTCGATGTTGTCGGAGACGCGCCCCACGGTGGCATAGTTGTCCTTGTAGGGCCATGTGTATGTGCTGTTGATGTCGAGCTCCTGCTGCTCGGTCTTCTCCTTGCGGCCTACCTTCTTAGTGACGCGGCATGAGCCGGTGAAGGCCGCCTCGGAAGGCCATTGACAGTAGTTCATGCACTGGGCCAAGGCTGTCGCCACGCAGCCCGCAGGGCAGTTGTCGGGCGTTAGCTTGTTGAAAGGGTAGTCCTGGTCCCATGTCGTGGTGACGAAGTTCGGCACTGCAGTGTAGGTGGCGGCATTGCGGCGTGCCGAAGGGCCGTCGGCTCTGAGTTCCAGCTGCTGGAGGTACCATTGCAGGCCGTCGGGCATGTCGTATGAGGGGAATGCCGTCGGCGAGTAGCCCAGCACGGGACGGGCGTCATCATCGCCGCTGACGATGACAAAGCCGTCATCGCCGGGAGCCGAGAAGATGGCATAGGCACGCGTGGCGTCAATCAGTCGGGGCGAGGCCATGGCGGCAGGAGCCTTGCGGGCTGCCGAGGTATGGCTGTTATGCAGATAGGAGGCTGCGATGGCGCGCATCTCCTCCAGCGAGCGTGGTGCGGCGGCAACCGTGAGTGTCAGTGCTGCCATGGCAGCAGAGAGGATAGTTTTCTTCATTGTCGTTGTCGTTGTCGTTGTCTCAGATTTTGGCCGCAAAGTTACGCAAAAACATTGATACTCCGTTCACTTTTCAGAAGTTTAACGCAGTAGGACCTTAAAAAGACGGCAAGAAAGTCGCCGCCATCGTCGCCCGCAGTTATCTGAATTATGAGGCAGAGACACAAAAGCCTCCCCATCGCTTGCGGTTGCAAACAGATGGGGAGACAAATTGCACGTTCGGACGAGTGCAAGCAAGCTTGGCTCGCCGCTCACTTAATCACGACCTTCTTACCTTTATTAATATACACACCTGCGCGTGAGGGCTTCTTGCCTTGCAAGCGTCCTTCGGCCGAGCGGCCGCTGAGGCGGCGGCCGTCGAGGGTGTACCACGCATCATCGGCCGTCTTGGCATCCGTGGGTAGCGAGGCAAGGGAAAGGGCAGTGTTCATGATGGTGCTGATAGCGGACACGTCGTAGAAGGCGGAGTAGTCGTAGGCGACTGGGTCGCCGGAAGCAACGGCAATGGGATAGTTGGGGGTGACACCGCTGTCAATCTCGTTCCAGTTCTTGTCGGTCAGACGTCCGCGATAGGAAGAAATCTGGAACTGGAGGCCTTCGGGGGTGACAAAGTTCTGCACGGCACAGGCGCCGCCGCCACTCTTCTCGCCGATGATGGGGAATCCCATGTCTTTCATGAGTGAGGGGAAGAGGTTGGCGCATGAGAATGAGACGCCAGAGGTCAGCACGCCGTAGTTCAGATTGTAGTTTTTCCACACTTCCTTGTCCTGCTCGTCGAACACGCCGTCGAAGTTGCAATCGACGTCATAGCTAACCAGCATGCGCTGCTTGGTGAGGGTGTTCTCGCTGTAGTAGTGGCTCTGTCCGGCGATGAGTGCCGTCATGGCCATCACGATGTCGAGCGAGCCGCCTCCGTTGTTGGCTACGTCAATGATGAGGTTTTTCACCTCCGGGTCATCGTTGGCCCGCTTCATGGCATCGAGCACCACGCTCAAGTCGCCTGGGAAGTCCGTATCGACGGCTGGCGTATTGCCCGTGCAACCGCCGGCATAATACTCCCTCCACGCAGCAAAGTTGCTGATGAACTCGGGATATATCAGATATGCCGTGTCGCCGGCCTTATAGTAATAGTCGGTTATCCCCTTGTCACTGCGGGCCTTGTCAATGGCCCTGTCCTGGGGTCTGCTGATCATGGGGATAAGGAATCTGTCGCTGATCATCTGGTACAGAGCAGGATAGGTCTCCTCAATGTATTTAGTACTTGAGAGCCACTCGATGACACCATCCTTTATATTTAGGGCTCTGAAGACCTTGAGATCGACATACAGGCCAGTATGTCCTCCGTCGTCGAGCACTGCCTGCATACCAAGCATGCCGATAACGTAATCCTTCATGTTGGTGCTCGTCAAAAGCTGCTTGATGGTGGTGCCGTTGTCAATGATGTTGTCGCTGAGGGCCTTGTCCAAGCCGTTCTCCTTGATGGCATTTTCGTAAGGCGAACGTCCGGGCATGCCGTAGAAGTGGTCGATGACGAAGCACAACTCCTTGTAGGTGAAGTCGGCCAGGTCGGCAGCGCGCGTCTGCTGCTCAAGGATGGCCATCGCCCTTTCGGGTTCGAACTTGCAGATATCGGAGTTCGCGTTTTCGGTCACCAGGACAACCTTCTCGCCGTTATAGCCGGCGATGTGGTAGTACAGGTCGCTGTACAGGTCGGCAATGGTGGCAAAGGGAAAGTACACCGCGCCGTCATCGCCACGCAGGTCGATGCCGTATTTTTGGAAGTCGAAGGTGGTGGCGACCGCTGCGGGCGTCACCTCCTGAGTGCGGTAGCGGATGAAGGGGGCGCCGTCAAGATAGACATTGTCCATGCCCTCCTTCTGTATCAGGCTCATCAGGTTGGTGAAGGCCATGTAGTCATCGGACGAGAACTGCTCGGTGGTGGTATTTACCATCGCCTTCGCATACTGGTTCTCGAGAGTATATTGACCGTCGCCGGTCTTGGTGACGGTCATCTGGCTGCCAGGAAGCATCAGCGCCTGGAAGTCAGCCACGGAGATGTAGGCCACCGACGGCAGGTCATCGTAGAAACGGAGGGTGACGGTGCCGCCGTCCTCACCACCACGGTTCACAGGCACTTGCTTGGCTGTAAACGCAGCTTCGGCAAAAGCACCCATTGTAGTCATTAAGGCGACTACGGCCATGAGTAGAGTCTTCTTCATATTATCATTTTAATGATTATCCGCAATCGTACCACCAAGACGCTGGAAGCGTCTCCTCTCAATAACCGGGGGTGCGCAGTACCCCCGGATAGGGACAAAAAGGGGAACATCGACCCTGAAGGGGTCGCCCATTACGCTGTTCGGGCACTCTTTCAGAGTGCTTGCCTCTATAGAGCTTGTTATCCGGGGGTGCTCGCTACGCTCGTACCCTCGGTTATTGAGCGAAGACCGCGTTGCGGTCTCTTGGTGGTATGATTGCGGATAATCAATCATTTTATCATTCATAAGCAAAAAACTGTAACCATCAATCGTTTTGTCTCATGATGTTAACGCTATGTTTAGTTCGTCAGATATTTCGCTCTCAACTGCTGCTGCTCTTCCTTCGAGAAGCC
>CAMVIB010000050.1 GCA_947167455.1 uncultured Prevotellaceae bacterium
AGGTCAAAGCGATTTCGCCTCGCTTGTTCTGAGGCAAATCGACACCAACAATTCTAATTGCCATATATTTATCTTATTCGTTTTGCAATACTGTGTGAAACGTTAACCCTGACGTGTCTTGAATTTAGGGTTCTTCTTGTTAATGACGTAAAGGCGTCCCTTGCGACGTACGATTTTGCAGTCTGGGGTGCGCTTTTTCAAAGATGCTCTTGTTTTCATTGTTTATCTCGTTTTATTTGTATCTGAACACGATGCGGCCCTTCGAGAGGTCGTAGGGACTCATCTCGACCTTCACCTTGTCGCCCGGCAGTATTTTGATGTAGTGCATACGCATCTTGCCGGAGATATGGGCTGTAATCTGGTGGCCGTTCTCCAGCTCCACGCGGAACATGGCGTTGGAGAGGGCTTCCATGATTTGACCGTCTTGCTCTATAGCTGACTGTTTTGCCATTGTGGGATGATGATGTTGTTGTTTCTGATTTGTACTGTCTTGCGGAGATTAGCCGAACTTGGCGGCCTCGATGCGTTCTACCTCCTCGAATGTCGAAAGGATCTCTGCCTTGCCGTGGTGGATGGCCATCGTGTGCTCGAAGTGCGCAGCGGGCTTATGGTCTTGTGTGCGCACCGTCCATTTGTCGGACTCGAGGTAGATGTCTTTCGCACCCATGGCAATCATCGGTTCGATGGCTATGCAGAGGCCATTCTTGATCTGCGGGCCGTTGCCTCGCCGACCGTAGTTTGGCACCTGAGGATCCTCGTGCATGTTACGGCCTATGCCGTGACCTACGAACTCGCGGACGACGCTGTAACCTGCCGCCTCGCAGTGGCTTTGGACGGCATAGCTGATGTCACCGATGCGATGGCCGACGGAGGCGGCCTGTATGCCGAGGTAGAGAGCCTCCTTGGTGGTGGTGAGCAGCTGCTGTACTTCGTCAGATACCTGTCCGACCTTGAAGGTGTAGCAGGAATCGCCGTTGAAGCCGTTGAGCAGAGTGCCGCAATCTACCGAGATGATATCGCCCTCGCGGAGGATACAATCCTCGCGCGGTACGCCATGCACGACGACGTCGTTGACACTGGTGCAGATGCTTCCGGTGAATGCCGGGCCGTAGGGATTGGGAAAACCCTTGAAGGTCGGTTCGGCACCATTGTCGCGGATGAACTCCTCGGCTACGCGATCGAGCTGTGCCGTGGAGACACCCGGCTGTATGACCTTGGCGATTTCTGCGAGGGTGGCTCCTACCAGCTGGTTGGCAGCTCGCATGAGCTCAATCTCTTCTTCAGTTTTCAGAATAATCATTCCTGTTGGAGACGTCAGGATTAGTAGGCACTCATACCGCTGCGTCCACGTATGCGTCCGCCTTCGAGAAGGCCGTCGTAATGGCGCATGAGCAGGTGGCTCTCGATTTGCTGGAGCGTATCGAGGACGACACCGACAAGGATGAGCAGCGACGTACCTCCGAAGAACTGTGCGAACTCAGGCTGGACATTCAGCAGTCCGGCGAAAGCCGGCATACATGCTATGAAAGCGAGGAATACCGACCCAGGCAGAGTGATGTGCGACATGACATTGTCGATATAGTCGGCAGTGTCCTTGCCGGGACGCACTCCCGGGATGAATCCGTTGTTACGCTTCATGTCCTCGGCCATCTGCACGGGATTCAGCGTGATGGCAGTGTAGAGGTATGTGAAGATGATGATCAGCAGCGCAAAGACCACGTTGTATGCCCAGCTTGTGTGGTCAGACAGTGCCATGAGGACGGCAGAGGGATTCTGTCCGTCGCTTAAAAGCTGTATGAGCGTTATGGGCAGGAACATAATGGCCTGTGCGAAGATGATAGGCATCACATTTGCTGCAAAGAGCTTGAGGGGAATGTACTGACGTGCTCCGCCGACCTGCTGTCCGCCCATGACACGCTTGGCGTACTGCACGGGGACCTTTCGCGTTCCCTGTACGAGCAGGATTGCAGCGAGAATGACAGCGAAGAGCACCACCAGCTCAACGAGGAACATCACGAGACCGCCACCACTGAGGTTGTTCAGTCGGCTCACAGCCTCCTGACCGAAAGCCTGCGGCAGACGTGCTATGATACCGAGCATGATGATGAGCGACACGCCGTTGCCGATACCCTTGTCGGTGATGCGCTCACCGAGCCAGAGAATAAACATGCTGCCGGCAGCGAGGATGATGGTCGATGAGAGCATGAAGGGCGTCCACCCGATGGTCGGTGCCAGTGCACCACCGGCCTGCATCTTCAGGTTCACGAGGTAGCCCGGAGCCTGGAAGAAGAGGATGAAGATGGTGAGGTAACGGGTGTACTGATTTATCTTGCGACGTCCGCTCTCGCCCTCACGCTGCATCTTCTGGAAGTAAGGAACAGCCACGGCAAGCAGCTGAATGACGATGGAAGCGGTGATGTAGGGCATGATGCCGAGCGCGAAGATAGAAGCGTTGGAGAACGCTCCGCCCGAGAACATGTTCAGAAGGCTCATCAGGCCCTCGCTGGTCTGCTCACGCAGTGCTGCCAGGTGGTTGGGGTTGATGCCCGGAAGTACCACGAAGGAGCCGAAGCGGTAAACGGCAGCCAGACCAAGGGTGATGAGGATCTTCATGCGAAGGTCCTCAATCATCCAGATGTTCTTCAGTGTAGCAAAAAACTTCTTCATGAGTTATTTGTGCTTAGAGTGTTTTTGCGTTACCGCCGGCAGCCGTGATGGCAGCCTCAGCGGCCTGTGAGAAGGCATTGGCCTCCACATCAACCTTCGCGGTGAGCTCACCCTTGGCAAGAACCTTGACGAGCTGTCCGGCCTTGACGAGACCTGCGGCGATGAGTTCCTCTATGCCTACCTTGGCAGCACCGGCCTCGGCGAGAGCCTGGATGGTGGAAAGGTTGATGGCCTTGAACTCCTTGCGGTTGATGTTCTTGAATCCGAACTTGGGCAGACGACGTTGCAGAGGCATCTGACCGCCTTCGAAGCCAATCTTCTTCTTGTAGCCGGAACGAGCCTTGGCTCCCTTGTGGCCGCGCGTTGACGTGCCACCGAGACCGGAGCCAGGTCCGCGTCCAATTCTCTTGCGAGTCTTGGTAGCGCCCTCGGCGGGCTTCAATGTATGTAGTTTCATAGTGTCGCTAATTAATGTAATGTTTACGAATGGGGTTATCTGTCTTAGTCGATGACACGCACGAGGTGCTTCACCGTAGCCACCATGCCGCGGACGGAGGGTGTGTCCTCCACCTCAACGATGTGGTTGAGCTTCTTCAGACCCAGAGAATCGAGTGTGCGCTTCTGGTTCTTGGGGGCGCCGATACGGCTTTTGATCTGCTGTACTTTGATTGTTGCCATAATTGCTTCCTCCTAAAGATTAACCTCTGAAAACTTTTTCGACACTGATGCCTCTGTTCTGAGCCACGGTGGCTGCGTCGCGCATCTCGGCGAGGGCAGCGATGGTGGCCTTGACGAGGTTGTGGGGGTTTGACGACCCCTTAGACTTGGCGAGGCAGTCAGTGATGCCGACGCTCTCGAGCACGGCACGCATGGCACCGCCGGCGACGACTCCCGTACCTGTCGATGCGGGCATGATGAGCACTTCTGCTCCGCCGAACTTGGCAGCCTGCTCGTGAGGAACAGTACCCTTGATGACGGGCACCTGCACGAGGTTCTTCTTGGCAGCCTCCACGCCCTTGGCGATGGCAGCCGTCACCTCTCCGGCCTTACCGAGGCCATAGCCGATGATGCCCTTGCCGTCGCCTACTACTACGATAGCTGCGAAAGTGAATGTGCGTCCGCCCTTTGTCACCTTTGTGACGCGGTTGATAGCTACGAGGCGGTCCTTCAATTCAACATCGCTATTGATCTTTACGTTCTTTATTGCCATAATGTGTGTTAGAATTTAAGTCCACCGTTACGTGCTGCGTCAGCAACTTCCTTCACTCTGCCATGATAGAGATAACCGTTACGGTCGAAAACGACAGTGGTTATACCGGCTTCGAGAGCCTTCTTTGCTATGAGCTCGCCGACCTTGGCAGCCTGCTCCTTGCCGGGCATCTTGTCCATACCCAGAGAAGAGGCGGCGCAGAGCGTCGTGCCGTTCTGGTCGTTAATGACCTGTACGTAGATCTGCTTGTTGCTGCGGAATACGGACATGCGCGGACGCTCTGCCGTACCAGAGATCTTGTTGCGAACTCTATACTTGATCTTGATTCGTCTTTCTATTTTCGTTGTCATGATTACGCTGTTTTAAGTTTACTGATGTTTACTTAGCACCTGCTGACTTACCAGACTTGCGGCGAATCTGCTCTCCAACGAAGAGAATACCCTTGCCCTTGTATGGCTCGGGCTTGCGGAATGAACGAATCTTGGCACAGACCTGTCCGAGGAGCTGTTTGTCGCATGAACGCAGAATGATCTGGGGGTTCTGGTTGCGTTCAGCCTTGGTCTCAACCTTTATCTCATCGGGGAGCTGGAGGAAGATGCTGTGCGTGTAGCCGAGCGCGAACTCCACGAGGTTGCCCTTGTTGCTCACGCGATAGCCGACACCCACGAGCTCCATCTGCTTCTCATAGCCCTGGCTGACGCCGACGACCATGTTGTGAATGAGAGCGCGGTAGAGTCCGTGATAGGCCTGTTTCTGCTTTAGAGAGACGTTGATGGGGTCGTACTCCTCATCGATGGTGAACGTCATCTCAGCCTTGTCCTTGTCGTAGTTTATCTTGATGGAAGGATTAACCTCTTGGGTTAAAACACCCTCCTTACCCTTGACGGTAACCTTGTTTCCGTCAACGGAAATCTCAACACCCTGAGGGATGCTTATGGGCAATTTACCGATTCTTGACATGTGTATAATCCTCCATTAATTAATATACGTAGCAAAGCACTTCGCCACCCACCTTGAGGTCGGCGGCTTCCTTGTTGGTCATCACGCCCTTAGACGTGGAAATGATGGCTATGCCGAGTCCGTTGATGACTCTGGGCATGTCCTTGTAGCCGGTGTAGCGTCGCAGGCCGGGGCGCGAGATGCGTGTGAGCTTCTTGATGGCGTTGACCTTGTTGACGGTGTCGTACTTGAGGGCGATCTTGATGGTGCCCTGAGGGCCGTCATCCACGAACTTGTAGTTGAGGATGTAGCCCTTCTCGAAGAGAATCTTTGTGATTTCCTTCTTCAGATTTGACGCCGGCACCTCCACCACACGGTGCTTGGCCATGATGGCGTTGCGCAGCCGGGTCAAATAGTCTGCAATAGGATCTGTCATTGATGTTTTGAAGATTTAATTAATCGGCACTGTGCCGACAATATTAAAGTTATTTACTATGTGACGACTTACTGTCTGCGTGGACTTGCTACCTGAGGATGTAAGACGGCAGGCGGTGAAGTCGTGCATTTCCTTACCAGCTTGCCTTGCGCACTCCGGGGATGAGTCCCTGTGATGCCATCTCGCGGAACTGGATACGTGAGATTCCGAACTGACGGATGTAACCCTTCGGACGGCCGGTGATCTTGCAGCGGTTGTGCAGTCTGATGGGATTAGCGTTGCGGGGGATGCTCTGAAGCTTCTGTGCTGCCTCGTAAGCCTCGGCGGGATCGCCGGTGTTGACGATCTTCTTGAGAGCAGCGCGCTTGGCGGCGTACTTGGCTACGAGCTTGGCACGCTTTACCTCGCGGGCCTTCATTGATTCTTTTGCCATGTGGATATGTTAGTCTTTAGCGTTTTTGAAGGGAAGTCCGAACTCCTTGAGCAGGGCGTAGCCCTCCTCGTCGGTCTTGGCAGTGGTGACGAATGTGATGTTCATGCCCACGATGCGGTCGATGGCGTCGATGTTGATCTCGGGGAAGATGATCTGCTCCTGTATGCCGAGTGTGTAGTTGCCGCGGCCGTCGAGCTTGCTCTCAATGCCCTTGAAGTCACGGATACGTGGCAGTGCTACCTTCACGAGTTTCTCGAGGAACTCGTACATGCGCTCGCGGCGCAGTGTCACCATGACGCCGATGGGCATCTTCTTACGGAGCTTGAAGTTGGCGACGTCCTTCTTGGAGACGGTGGCCACGGCCTTCTGTCCGGTGATAGCGGTGAGCTCGTTGACGGCCACCTCGATGATTTTCTTGTCCTGTGTGGCAATGCCGAGTCCCTGATTGACGACGATTTTCTTCAGGACGGGGATTTGCATTGCTGAGGTGTAGCCGAACTTCTCCTTCAGTGCAGGTGCTATGCGCTCGGCGTATTCCTGCTTTAGTCTTGCTGTGTTTGCCATTACTTGATCTCCTCTCCTGATTTTTTGGCATAGCGTACGCGCTTGCCCTCTTCGTTCAACTTACGGCCTATACGTGTGGCCTTACCTGTCTTTGGGTCCACGACATTCAGATTCGAGATCTGGATGGGTGCCTCCTGCTTGACGATGCCTCCCTGTGGGAACTTGGCGCTAGGCTTCTGGCTCTTGGAGACCATGTTGAGTCCCTCAACGACAGCCTTCTGCTCCTTGACGAGTACTCGTAAGACCTTACCGGTCTGACCCTTTGAGTCGCCAGTGAGCACCATGACGGTATCGCCCTTTCTGATATGTAACTTAGCCATTAGTGAAAATGAATCTTTAGTTGGTATTAAAGTACTTCGGGTGCGAGTGAAACGACCTTCATATTGACAGCACGCAACTCACGGGCCACGGGGCCGAAGATGCGGCTTCCTCGAAGTTCACCAGCATTGTTCAGCAGTACACAAGCGTTGTCGTCGAAGCGTATGTAGGAGCCGTCGGCACGACGTACTTCCTTGCTTGTTCTGACGATCAGCGCCTTGGACACAGCACCCTTTTTGATGTCACTTGAGGGGATAACGCTCTTCACAGAGACGACGATGATGTCCCCTACGGTTGCATAGCGACGCTTAGTTCCTCCGAGCACACGGATGCAGAGAGCCTCTTTAGCTCCGCTGTTGTCTGCAACAACTAATCTAGATTCTGTCTGTATCATAACGTTAGGATTGCTTACTTAGCTCTTTCTACGATTTGTACTACTCTCCATCTCTTGGTTTTGCTCAGTGGGCGAGTCTCCATGATGAGCACGGTGTCACCTTTGTGGCAGTCGTTCTTCTCGTCGTGAGCATGGTATTTCTTCGTCTTCTGGACGAACTTACCATAGATAGGGTGTCTCTCTTTGTACTTTGCCGCCACCACAATGGTCTTGTCCATCTTGTCGCTGACGACGACACCAGTTCTTGTCTTTCTTAAGTTTCTAGCTTCCATGTTAAAGGACCGATTGTGTTAGGCGTTCTTTTTCTGGTTGAGAATTGTGAGCATTCGTGCGATGTCACGACGAGCCTTCTTGATCTGTGAAGGATTCTCCAGTGGTGCTACGGCATGGTTGAGCAGCATCTGATCGTACTGTGCACGTGCCGTTTCTATTTTCTCATTGAGCTCTTCGATGGTGAGTGCTCTTACTTCGGATGTCTTCATAATCAAGCGTTTTTATCGTAGTCTCGTCTTACAATGAACTTAGTTGTCACAGGCAGCTTCTGTGCTGCGAGTCTCAGGGCTTCCTTGGCAGTCTCGAAGGGCACTCCCTCGACTTCGAAGATGATGCGTCCCGGTGTGATGGGGAAGACGTATCCCACGGGGTCACCCTTACCTTTACCCATTCGGACGTCAGCCGGCTTCTTGGTGATGGGTTTGTCGGGGAAGATGCGTATCCAGACCTGTCCTTCGCGCTGCATGTAACGAGTCACGGCAACACGTGCGGCCTCGATCTGTCGTCCTGTGATCCAGTGTGTGTCGAGGCTCTTGATGCCGAATGATCCGAATGCGAGCTGGTTGCCGCGCTGGGCGTTGCCCTTGCAACGTCCCTTTTGCGGTCTTCTATATTTGGTTCTTTTAGGCTGTAGCATTGTGTAAAAGTGTTACGGATTAACGATTGTTGCGAGGTCTGCGTCCTCCGCCCCGGCGTCCACCGCGCTCACTGCGCTCGTTGCCGGAGAAACGGCCGGACTCCTTCGTCTGGGTGAAGTTGGGTGCGAGGTCCTTCTTGCCATAGATTTCTCCGCGGCAGATCCACACCTTTATGCCGAGCAGTCCGACCTTTGTGAGAGCCTCTGTCTGGCAGTAGTCGATGTCGGCGCGGAAGGTGTGCAGAGGTGTACGTCCCTCCTTGAACATCTCCGAGCGTGCTATCTCGGCGCCGTTGAGACGTCCGGAGATGAGCACCTTGATGCCTTCGGCACCGGCGCGCATGGCGTTGGCAATGGCCATCTTGATGGCGCGGCGGTAGGCGATCTTGCCCTCCACCTGCTTGGCGATGTTGGCACCTACGATATTAGCATCGAGGTCGGGCTTTTTCACCTCGAAGATATTGATCTGTATTTCCTTGTCGGTGATCTTCTTGAGTTCCTTCTTGAGTGCATCGACCTTCTCTCCGCCCTTACCAATGATGAGTCCGGGTCGTGATGTGCAGACGGTGATTGTCACGAACTTGACCGTTCTCTCGATGACGATTCGGGAGATGCTGGCATCGCCGAGGCGCACCATGAGGTACTTGCGGATCTTGCTGTCCTCGAGAATGGCGTCGCCGAAGTCCTTGCCTCCGTACCAGTTGGAGTCCCAACCGCGTACGATGCCGAGACGGTTGCTTATCGGATTAACTTTCTGTCCCATGTTGTTTCGGATTAATCATTAGTTTTAGTGTCAACGAAGAGCGTGACGTGGTTGCTGCGCTTGCGTATGCGGTATCCACGTCCTTGAGGAGCCGGGCGCATGCGCTTCAGTGTGGCTCCCTCATCAACGAATACTCTCGAGACGATCAGCGTGCCATCCTCGGCCTTACGATCGTTCTTTTGTTCCCAGTTGGCAATGGCCGAGCGGAGGAGTCTCTCCACGTCAGCGGCAGCAGCTTTCTTGCAGAAATGCAGTGTAGCGAGGGCGCGAGTTACTTCCATGCCGCGAATCAGGTCAACCACATAGCGCATCTTTCGCGGGGAAGAAGGTACGTCCTTCGCCTTGGCAAAGTACTGGGTCTTCAGTGCAGCCTTTCTTGCTTCGGCTGCCAGTCTTTTTCTTTTTCCCATTATATTATTACTCTGTTTGTTTCAGTTAGATTTGTGGGTGGTCCTGATTATTTCTTCTTCTGGCCTGCATGTCCTCCGAACTTACGTGTAGGAGCGAACTCTCCGAGTTTGTGACCTACCATGTTCTCGGTGACATATACGGGTATGAACTTGTTACCGTTGTGGACGGCAATCGTGTGACCGACGAAATCGGGGCTAATCATTGAAGCTCGAGCCCAAGTCTTCACGACGTTCTTCTTTCCGCTCTCGTTCATAGCGAGGACTTTCTTCTCCAGGCTTACTGCGATGTATGGACCTTTCTTAAGTGAACGACTCATATTATATTCTGGAATTTACAGTGATTACTTCTTGTTGGCTCTTTCAATGATGTACTTGTTGGACTGCTTCTTCGGAGCGCGTGTCTTCAGGCCCTTAGCATACAGGCCCTTGCGTGAACGCGGATGTCCGCCGCTCTGACGTCCTTCGCCACCGCCCATGGGGTGATCGTGGGGGTTCATGACGACGCCACGGTTGTGGGGGCGGCGTCCGAGCCATCGTGTACGTCCTGCCTTTCCAGAAGCCTCGAGGGCATGGTCGCTGTTGCCGACGCTTCCCACGGTGGCCTTGCATGCGCAGAGTATCTTACGAGTCTCGCCCGAGGGCAGCTTGATGACGCAGTAGTTGCCCTCGCGAGAGGTGAGCTGTGCGAAGTTGCCGGCCGAGCGAACGAGCAGTGCACCCTGTCCCGGGCGCAGCTCGATGTTGTGGATGACGGTACCGACGGGGATGTTCTGGAGGGGAAGTGCATTTCCCACCTCAGGTGCGGCATCGGCTCCGGACACTACTGTCTGACCCACTTCGAGTCCGTTGGGAGCAATAATATAACGTTTCTCTCCGTCAGCGTAGAAGAGGAGGGCGATACGAGCCGAGCGGTTCGGGTCGTACTCGATAGTCTTCACCACTGCGGGAACACCATCCTTCTCTCGCTTGAAGTCAATGAAGCGGAACTTGCGCTTGTGTCCTCCGCCCATGTATCGTACGGTCATCTTACCGGTGTTGTTGCGTCCGCCGGTGGAGCGCTTTCCGTAAACGAGAGACTTCTCAGGTACAGATGCAGTAATCTCTTCGAATGTACCTATAATCTTGTGTCTTTGGCCCGGTGTTGTGGGCTTTAATTTGCGTACTGCCATCTTATTGTTTAAATGTTACTGTAGAAATCGATAGTCTCGCCCTCCTTGAGAGTGACGATTGCCTTCTTGAAACGGTTGGTGCGTCCCTTTATGAGTCCAGCCTTGGTGTATCGTGACTTGTTCTTTCCGGCGTAGATGCATGTGTTGACATCCACGACGGTAACATTGTAGAGCGCCTCGATTTCCTTCTTGAGTTCAATCTTGTTTGCCTCCGGACGCACGATGAAGCCGAAACGATTCTGCTTCTCTGTGATCTTGGTCATCTTCTCAGTGACCAGGGGTTTGATGATATATCCCATAGTTGTCTTTGCGCTTTACTTGTTAAGATTCTGATCGACGACCTTGACGGCACCTTCTGTCAGGACGAGCACGTCAGCATCAAGCACATTGTATGTGTTGAGCTGGGCGGCACGCATGACATTGACACGCTGCAGGTTTCGAGCCGACAAATATACGGCTTTATCTGCTTCCGGCAAAACAAAGAGTGCCTTTTTACCGTCAACTTTAAGATTATTTATGATTTCGATGAAGTTTTTTGTCTTCGGAGCCTCAAAAGAGAAGTCCTCGAGCACGATGACGGCATTCTCCTGTGCCTTGTAGGTGAGAGCGCTGCGGCGTGCGAGCTGGCGCAGTTTCTTGTTGAGCTTGAAGCTGTAGCTGCGGGGGCGCGGACCGAAGACACGGCCACCACCTACGAGTACCGGCGAGTTGATGTCGCCACGGCGAGCTCCGCCTCCGCCCTTCTGACGACCGAGCTTGCGGGTTGAACCGCTGACTTCGGAACGCTCCTTGGCCTTGGCAGTGCCCTGGCGCTGGTTGGCGAGGAAGAGACGAACGTCGAGGTATATAGCGTGGTCGTTGGGCTCAATGCCATAGACTGCGTCGTCGAGGACGACCTTACGACCGGTGTCCTGACCATTAATATTCAATACACTGACTTCCATCTTACTTAATTACGCTAACGATTGAACCTTTGAAACCTGGCACGCTACCCTTGATGAGAAGTAGGTTGTGCTCGGGGATGACTTTTAACACTTGTAGGTTGTGGGTGGTGACACGGGCGTTGCCCATCTGTCCGCCCATGCGCAGGCCCTTGAAGACCTTTGCGGGATATGAGCAGGCACCGATAGAACCCGGCTTGCGAGCGCGGTCGTCCTGACCGTGTGTGGTCTGACCAACACCTCCGAAGCCGTGGCGTTTCACCACGCCCTGGAAGCCGCGTCCCTTGCTCGTTCCGATGATATCGACATAGGCGGTGTCTGCGAAGAGATCCACCGTGATGGTGTCACCGAGGTTGATGTCTCCGGTGAAGCCTGTGAACTCGGCCAAGTGTCGCTTGGGTGTAGCACCGCTCTTTGCGAAGTGTCCGAGCATGGCCTTGGTGGTGTTCTTCTCCTTGGCATCCTCGAAGCCGAGCTGCACGGCATCATAGCCGTCCTTCTCGACGCTCTTGATCTGTGTTACAACGCAAGGACCGACTTCGATAACAGTGCACGGGACGTTCTTCCCGTCGGCACTGAAGACCGACGTCATGCCGATCTTTTTTCCTAATAATCCTGGCATTTCTGTAATTATGATTTATTAATTAAAAATATGTAGAGGTAGGCCGGTGTGCCATGGCGTAGCCCGCATGGGCGCACAGGGGCGTCCCGGCTTTCCGCTCTGTTTGTTTATACTTTGATTTCCACTACTACGCCGCTGGGCAGCTCGAGCTTCATGAGGGCATCCACTGTCTGTGCTGTCGAGCTGTAGATGTCGATGAGGCGCTTGAAGGAGCTGAGCTGGAACTGCTCACGTGCCTTTTTGTTGACGAAGGTGGAACGGTTGACGGTGAAGATGCGCTTGTGCGTGGGCAGGGGTATGGGACCGCTGACGACGGCACCTGTGGCCTTCACGGCCTTGACGATTTTCTCTGCGCTGCGGTCCACGAGGTTGTGGTCGTAGCTCTTGAGCTTGATTCTGATTTTCTGACTCATGTTGGTGATTTACGTTTTTACGATTTACAATTTACAATTAGTCTCATTGCGGCGGTCAAAGAGTCATTTGCTTGACCGCAGCCGCCCCAGCCTCTCCCGCGGGAGGGGCTGGGGTGTGCGATGATGGTTATACGAGATCCACGCGTCCCTTGATTTCCTCGAGCACAGCCTTGGCGATGCTGCTGGAGACGGGTGCATGGTGGTCGTAGGTCATGCTGCTGGTGGCACGTCCGCTGGTGATGGTGCGCAGTGCCGTGACATATCCGAACATCTCGCCCAGCGGCACCATGGCCTTTACGATGCGTGCTCCGCTGCGGCTGGTGTCCATGCCCTCGACCTGTCCGCGACGCTTGTTGAGGTCGCCGATGACGTCACCCATGTTCTCCTCGGGTGTCACCACCTCAAGCTTCATGATGGGCTCCATGAGCACGGGCTTGGCCTGGGCACAGGCGTTCTTGTAGGCCTGGAGGGCACAGATCTCGAACGAGAGCTGGTCGGAGTCAACGGGGTGGAACGAGCCGTCAACGAGCTCCACCTTCAGGCTGTCCATCGGGAAGCCTCCGAGGATGCCGTTCTTCATGGCATTTTCGAAGCCCTTCTGCACGGCGGGAATGAACTCCTTGGGGATGTTACCGCCCGTCACACTGTTGATGAACTGGAGGCCTGTGCCTTCGAAGTCGTCATCGACAGGACCGACGTTCACGATGATGTCGGCGAACTTACCGCGACCGCCGGACTGCTTCTTATACACCTCGCGGAGGTTGACAGTCTTGGTGATGGCCTCCTTGTAGTTGACCTGGGGCTTACCCTGGTTGCACTCCACCTTGAACTCGCGCTTCAGACGGTCGATGATGATGTCGAGGTGCAGCTCGCCCATACCGCTGATGACGGTCTGTCCGCTCTGCTCGTCGGTGCGAACGGTGAATGTGGGGTCTTCCTCGGCCAGCTTGGCCAGACCGTTGCTGAGTTTGTCGAGGTCCTTCTGGGTCTTGGGTTCCACGGCGATACCTATCACGGGGTCGGGGAAGTCCATGCTCTCGAGCACGATGGGTGCATCCTCGTCACAGAGAGTGTCGCCGGTGCGGATATCCTTGAAGCCCACGCCTGCGCCTATGTCGCCGGCGGCAATCACCTCCACGGGGTTCTGGTGGTTGCTGTGCATCTGGAAGAGGCGGCTCACGCGCTCCTTCTTGCCCGAGCGGGTGTTGTAGATATATGAGCCTGCCTCCACCTTGCCGCTATACACGCGGATGAAGGTGAGACGTCCCACGTAGGGGTCCGTGGCAATCTTGAAGGCCAGGGCCGATGTCTTCTCGTCCTCGCTGGGCTTGCGGTCTTCCTCCTCGCCCGTGTCGGGGTTCGTACCTACGACGTTGGGCGTGTCGAGGGGGCTGGGCAGGAAGGCGCAGACGTAGTCGAGCAGTGTCTGCACGCCCTTGTTCTTGAACGAAGAGCCGCAGAGCATGGGGGTGATCTCCATCTTCACGGTGGCGGCACGCAGGGCAGCGAGGATTTCCTCCTCGGTGATGCTGCTGGGGTCGTCGAAGAACTTCTCCATGAGAGCCTCGTCATACTCTGCCACGGTCTCAAGCATCTTGTCGTGCCATTCCTGTGCCTCATCGACGAGGTTGGCAGGGATCTCCTCGACGCTGTACTCGGCACCCATGGTCTCGTCGTGCCACAGGATGGCCTTCATCTTGATGAGATCCACGACACCCTTGAAGTTCTCCTCAGAGCCGATAGGTATCACCACCGGCACGGGGTTTGCTCCGAGGACATCCTTCATCTGGCGCACCACTTCGAAGAAGTCGGCACCAGAACGGTCCATCTTGTTGACATAGCCGATGCGGGGCACGTTGTACTTGTCAGCCTGACGCCACACCGTCTCCGACTGGGGCTCCACGCCGCCTACGGCACAGTATGCTGCCACGGCGCCGTCGAGCACACGCAGCGAGCGCTCCACCTCGGCGGTGAAATCGACGTGTCCCGGAGTGTCGATGAGGTTGATCTTGTACTTGTTGTTGTTCCAGTTCCAGAACGTGGTGGTGGCGGCGGAGGTGATGGTGATACCGCGCTCCTGCTCCTGGGCCATCCAGTCCATAGTAGCAGCGCCATCGTGCACCTCACCGATCTTGTGGGTCAGACCCGTGTAGAAAAGGATACGCTCAGAGGTAGTCGTCTTGCCGGCATCGATGTGTGCCATGATGCCGATGTTGCGGGTCAAATGCAGGTCGTGTTTAGCCATTGTTGAGTCTCTTTCGTTGTTTAGAAGCGGAAGTGGGCGAATGCGCGGTTAGCCTCGGCCATACGGTGCATATCCTCCTTGCGCTTGAAGGCTCCACCCTGCTCATTGTAGGCGTCGATGATCTCTGAGGCGAGCTTGTCGGCCATGGTCTTACCGCCACGCTTGCGTGCGAAGGCGATGAGGTTCTTCATGCTGACGCTCTCCTTACGTGAAGGACGGATTTCCGTAGGCACCTGGAACGTGGCACCGCCGATGCGGCGGCTCTTCACCTCCACCTGCGGGGTTACCTTCTGGAGGGCTTCCTTCCAGACCTCCAGCGGGGTCTTCTCCTCGTCCTTGAGCTTGTTCTTCACAATCTCCAGCGCATCGTAGAAGATGCCATAGGAGATGCTCTTCTTGCCGTCATACATGAGGTGGTTGACGAACTTCGAGACTTTCACGTCGCCATACACGGGATCTGGCAGCACGACGCGCTTCTTTGGTTTTGCTTTACGCATTGTTTTGTGTGGTTTGTTTTTGTTTGTTTGGGCTGTATTCGTTTGTCTTCAACGTCGCTGGCCTCATCGCGAGGAGCGGCATTTACTCAACCGCGTTTATACTAGCACAAAACGTGATACTTTGATTGTCGCTCGGGTCTTACTTCTTGGCAGCCTTAGGACGCTTGGCACCGTACTTGGAGCGGCGCTGCGTGCGGTTGGCCACACCGGCGGTGTCGAGCGTACCGCGCACGATGTGGTAACGTACACCCGGGAGATCCTTGACACGACCTCCGCGCACGAGCACGATGCTGTGCTCCTGCAGGTTGTGTCCCTCTCCGGGGATGTAGCTGTTGACTTCCTTGCTGTTGGTAAGGCGCACACGGGCCACCTTACGCATTGCGGAGTTAGGCTTCTTAGGCGTTGTGGTATAGACACGGACACAGACGCCGCGACGCTGAGGACAGCTGTCCAGCGCGGGGCTCTTGCTCTTGTCTTCCAGTACCTGACGGCCTTTCCGCACGAGTTGTGAGATTGTAGGCATTGTTGTTGATTTTTATTGTTATATATTGTGTATTTTGTATCAAAACATGAGCGAACAGGGCATAATATGCCCATTTCGGGCTGCAAAGGTACGCTTTTTCTTACAATTAACAATAACTTTGCACAATAAAAATCAAGCTCGACACCATCCGTAACCGCCAAAAAGGCTAATTTTAGATTTATTTAACTTTTACCATCGTCGAGTTAACATTCTTAAACATCAAAAACAACCTCCTTTCATAGCATTTGGCAATCGCCCCCCTACCCCCTCCTGTCGCCGATGCGGCGCGTGGCGGTGTCGAAGTTCACGCCGATGGCAAAGAGGCGTCGCAAGCCCACTTTATGCCGACCCGCCCACCGGCATGTGATACCGATGGGCGGGTGTAACGTGGCACCGTGGGGGAGAAAAACTGCCCGCCGGCATGGAGCCGACGGGCAGAGTGTGAGGAAAGGCCGTTGGGAAAGGCCGTGAATTAACGGTATGGCAGACGACAGGACACCTAGTTCACCTTGAAGGGGCTGATGGGTGTCTGGGGGGCGGTGTCCTCCTGCAGCTGGATGGTGCCTGCCTTCTGCTCGTAGGCGCTGACGTTCTGCTCGAGCAGACGCATGAGGCGCTTGGCCTGCACGGGAGACATCACGACGCGGCTCTGCACGTTGGCGCGTGGCATGGCGGGGTGATGGAACACGAAGTCGATGATGAACTCAGTGGGTGTGAAGCCCATGATAGCGAGGTTGGAGTAGAGTCCTTTCTCCACTTCAGGGGTCATGTTGATCTGCACCTGCCCCTGCTGCTCGCCGTTGTTTTTGTTGTTTGGCATAGTGGTATTTGTTTATTGATATTTTGCGAT
Organism: uncultured Prevotellaceae bacterium; assembly: GCA_947167455.1. Lineage (GTDB taxonomy): Bacteria > Bacteroidota > Bacteroidia > Bacteroidales > Bacteroidaceae > Physcousia. Next base: position 16,305 of record CAMVIB010000050.1, read on the forward strand.
GTGACGATATGTGTATGTATGATATATAAATATTAATGTTCGCGCGCGAGACTTCGCTTAGCGAGTGCAAATATAACACGAATCCCCGACACGGCCAAATTTTCGGGTGGAAACTTTGGCATCGCATCGGGGATTCTCGGTAAAGAGCATGTGTGTGGCATGGCTTGGTGGGTAGCGACGGCTACTCACCGGGCAGGAGGTCGAGCGTGTTGAACATGGCGAGCAGGGCATCGAGGCGGTTGTTCCATCCTTCTACGAAGGCCCTGTCCTTGGGTCGCCGCTCCGCGAGGCACATCAGCCATTCGCGTCGCGTCTCGGTGAGCTTCGTTGCCGTCTGTCGTCCGCGCTCCCGCGTTGACATCAAGCGTCTTGCGGCGAAGAGAGTCTTACGCCCCACGACGGCATCGGGCTCGGCATGCAGCAGCGTCTGTGCCTTCAGCACAGCCACCTTGCCGCTGTGCCAGTACCAGTCGGCGAGGGCTATTGCGAAGCAGTCGTAAGGCATGAGGTCGGCCCTTAGGGGCAGCCAGCAGCAGTTGCGCACGATGTCCTGCCACTCGCTGAAGGTCATATTGCGGAGGTCGTCGATGGCGGGCTGTGGCAGATGGCATATATGCATGCGCCACAGAGTGAACAGGTGCAGTGTGACGCCCATCATGGTAGGCCCGCCGGAGTCGGCACGGTGGTTGCTGAAGGCGAAAGGCATGGCGCGGAGATATGTCGCCTCGGTGTCCTCACCGTCCTTGGCGTTGGTGGCTCCCTCCCATCGTATGAGGAAGCGCACGAAGGTGTTGAAGCGTTGTGATGACATGTTGCTACGGTGTCGTTATGGGAAGGTGATGCAGCTCTGTGCCGTCCATGTGGTGGCGATGGCGGTGAGGATGGTGATAATGATGTCTATGAGACGCTTTAGAGTGTGGCGTGTGGAGTCTTTCATTGCTGTGTGGTGTTAAGGTCTGGGTTGTAAGCAATGACGGCAGTCTGAGGTGTTGTCTCAGGCTGCCGTCGCGGAGTTAGTTGTGATTAAGGATTGTCAGGGTCGGTGTCGGGTCCGATGGCGTCGGCGAGAGCGTCCTTCATGTTCTTCACGGCCTCGCGGATGAGCTTCTTGGTGGGACTGATGACGAAGTTGGCCTTCTTGAGTTCTGCGGCGAGCTCGGTGCTGGGGCGGAAACGGATGTTGACCTTCTTGATCATGGTAGGCACGAACTTGTTGGGGTCGTCAGTGCCCTCGCTGCTGAAGGTGGGGAAAAGCGTACCGAGCTTTCCGAGGCAGATCTCGTTGCCACCGAGGATCTGACGCTTGGCGATGTCGAGGGTAGCACGCACGACGGCTTCGACGTCGGTAGGTGTGACAGTGGTCTCGGCAGCAGCCTGCTTGGCGATGTCCTCGAAGGCGAGGGATTCGTTGACGGCATTGGCGTAGGCTCGCACCTCGCCGGTCTCGCGGTTCTTCTTCGAGACAAGGGAATACTTCATGGATGCCATAGTTGTTCTTGGGTGTTTTGGGGGTTGTTAGTAAATAGGTTAATAAGGTCTCTGTGCCGGCGCGCACACGGGCAATGCCCCTGCGGCAATGACGTCGCGGGTGATGACAGCTGCCGGTGCCTGTGGCGGGGCAGCGGTGCGGCGGTCGCGGGTATGTGTCATGGAGCGCGGCGTGAGCGTCGGCGTTGCTCTTCCGGAATTGCACTGCAAAGATATGGCAAAAGGCGGAGCCGCGCAAGGGGTGGCATGGAATATGGGTGGAATTTTGCCCAGCAGGTCAGAGACAAGGGGCGCAGGGGGATGACGCGGCGGAAAATCCGCCGCATGCTATCGAGGTGCAAGGGTGGCGCAGGGGGAGACACAGGGGGAGGCACAGGCTGCGCTATAGAGAGGGCGCGGAGCGGCGTCCCGGGTCTTACCTATCGCTGCGGGTCGTCATACTGGAGCTGGAGGGCTTCGAGGCGGCGATGCAGGTCGGCCTGGATGGCTTCCATGCCGGGGAGGCCATAGAGGTTGCGAAGCTCGTGAGGGTCGTTCTGGAGGTCGAAGAGCTCCCACGTATTCACGTCGTGGCCGTAGAAATGAATGAGCTTATAGCGGTCGGTGCGCATCCCGTAGTGACGCCGCACGGCATGCTCGGCGGGGTACTCATAATAATGGTAGTAGATGGCATCGCGCCAATGGTCCACGGCATTCCTGTCGGCGGCAGTGGCGGCCTTGCCCTTGAGCAGCGGTACGAGGGACACGCCCTGTATGTCGTCGGGGACGGGTGCTCCGGCGAGCTCGAGGAATGTGGGTGCATAGTCGATGTTCTGGACCATCTCACTGATGTCGCCTCGGCGCTCATAGCCTTTGGGCAGACGCATGACGAGTGGCGTGGCGAGGCTCTCCTCGTAGATGAAGCGTTTGTCGAACCATCCGTGCTCTCCCATGTAGAAGCCCTGGTCGGAGGTATATACGACGAGGGTGTTGTCCGTGAGGCCCTGTGCATCGAGGTCGTCGAGGAGACGTCCCACCTCCTGGTCGAGGGAGTGCACCACCTTGGCGTAGTCGTGCATGTATCTCTGGTATTTCCACTCCAGGAGTTCTGCCTCGCTGGTTCCGGGCTTGCTGCTCTGCGCTTGCGTGGGCATGAAGCTGCGTGCTGTCCCCCATCTGTCGTAGAAGGCGCGGCTCAATGGCACGTAGAAGTCATCGTAGCGGCGTCTCTCTGCCTGCGACAGGCGGCCTATCATACGCAGGTAGTCGGGTGTGAGGCGTGTTGGCGGTGTCAGGCTGTCAACATACATCTTGGTGTCATAGAC
>CAMVIB010000051.1 GCA_947167455.1 uncultured Prevotellaceae bacterium
TGGCTGGCCTCGGTGAAGTCGCCGTTGGGGAAGATGTGGCATGAGCGCAGGTGCACGAAGTGGGTACGGGAGGCGAACTCGCGTGCCATGGCCGTGACATCGTTGTAGGCTCCTGCCGACAGACTTCCGGCGCAGAAGGTCAGTCCGTTGTGCTGGTTTGGCACGGCGCTGAGGAACCATCGTATGTCCTCTGCCGTGCGCACGATGCGCGGCAGTCCGAGGATGGGAATCGGCGGGTCGTCAGGATGCACGCAGAGGTCGATGCCGCACTCATCGCACACGGGCATGACGGCCTCCAGGAAGTAACGCATGTTCTGCTGCAGCTGCTCTTTGCCGATGCCCTGATAGAGACTGAGGAGCTGGCGGAACTTCTGGAGGGGAGCCTCGTCGTTCTCGCTGAAGTTGCCGCTGACGAAGCCCTGGGTCTTGATGATGATGTTCTCCACAAGCTGGTGGTCGCGCTCGGGAGTCATGGTACGAGCCAGGGCATCGGCCTCGTCGAGGACATCGCGACCCTGTCCGTAGCCCTCGGGGAAACGGAATGCAGCCCAGTCGGCACGTGCGCCGTCGCGTTTCAGTATGTAAATGTCGAAGTATGCAAACTCGGCGTAAGAGAAGAAGAGGTTGTAGGAACCATCGTCGTTGCGGTGCAGGAGGTCTGTACGCGCCCAGTCGAGCACGGGCATGAAGTTGTAGCACACCGTCGTGATACCCTCCTGTGCGAGATTGCGCAGGCTCTGACGGTAGATGTCGAGTTGCCAGTCGCGGTCAGGGCCGCCGTATTTGATGGTCTCGGTGACAGGCAGGCTCTCCACGACACTCCATCTCAGCCCATGGCTCTCGATGAAGGTACGCATGTCACGGATGCGCTCGCGCGTCCACAGCTGTCCGAGCGGCACATCGTGGAGGGCCGTCACAATGCCCTCGACGCCGATTTGCCTTAACATAGATAGGGTGATGTTGTCGTTCTTGCCGAACCACCGCCATGTCTTTTCCATAATTGCAATATGATTATAGTGTTATACGACTATCTTATTGTAGCGCGGCACGAGGGTCTTCATCAACGACCAAGCAAGGATGTAGCCCACGGCACAGAGGCAGAAGACAATCATGTAGCCAGCCTCCTTGCCATGATAGCCGGCGAAGGCGAAGGCCATGCCCTGTGCGGCGGCATAGTCAAAGAGCAGACCTGAGCCTGTGTTGATGAGGAACGATGCTATGCCCCCTGCCATGGTGCCGATGCCCGTGATGGTGGCGACGGCAGTCTTGGGGAACATGTCGCCGATGGTGGAATAGAGGTTTGCCGACCACGCCTGATGGCCGGCTCCAGCGAGACCGATGATGACCGCCGGGAACCATGGGCTGATGCCTCCGAGGGGCTGCGCCATGAGTGCCGTGAGGGGGAAGAAGGCGAAGATGAGCATTGCCAGCATACGTCCGGAATAGGGTTCCATGCCACGTCGCTCCACGAGGAACTTCGGCAGATAGCCTCCGCAGATGCTGAGCACGGTGACGATGGCATAGAGCGTAAAGATGAGCGCTATCGCCGTCGGTGAGTCGGACGGAAGGCCATATTGGTCGCTGAAGTAGGCAGGTGCCCAAAAGAGGTAGAACCACCACACGCCGTCGGTGAAGAACTTGCCGGCGATGAACGACCACGTCTGCCTAAAGGTAAAGCACCGCAGGAATGAGATTGAGGGTTCTGACCCTCCCTGCACTGATGCCTTCGATGAGTGGGGCACGGCAGACGGCGTCACGGCTTCGGGGTCGGCAGCCGCCGTGGCAGGTGTGGCAGCATCATCCTGAGTGATATATGCCAGCTCGGCAGCATTGACGTGCGGGCTCTGCTCGGGTTTGGCGTACATGGCTTCCCAGAAGAACATCCACACGAAGCCAAGAGCACCGATGATGATGAAAGCCATCTCCCACCCCCAGGCACTTGCCAGCAGAGGAATGGTGGCGGGTGCTGCGAGGGCTCCGATGGAAGCTCCGGAGTTGAAAATGGATGTCGCAAGGGCACGATCTTTGCGCGGGAAGTACTCTGCCGTCACCTTGATGGCGGCCGGGAAATTGCCCGACTCGCCGAGGGCGAGCACAGCACGACATGCGAGGAAGAGCCACACCGACACCGAGCTCACGGCGAGGCCCGCCGCACTGCCGCTCTCGATGGCACGCAGCGCATTGATGTCGGCGATGCCGGTGAGCCATAGCGTCAGCTGACCGCAGCCGGCATGCAGACAGGCACCGAGCGACCACACGAAGATGGCAATGAGGTAGCCACGACGCGTGCCGGCCCAGTCGATGAAGCGACCGGCCAGAAGGCTCACGAGGGCATAGAAGACAGAGAACGCCCCGGTGATGATGCCGTAGTCGGCATTTGTCCAGTGGAACTCGGGGGCAATGAAGTCTTTCCACGTGAGCGACAACACCTGTCGGTCGAGGTAGTTGATGGTGGTGGCGGCAAAGAGCAGTGAGCAGAGCCACCATCGCCACGATGACATTGCAGAGTGTGCTGTTTTCATAGTCTATTCCAGTTTTTATGGATTGGCATCAGAGGTCTGTCGGGCGGCCGACGATGAACCACGGGTTGTGGAGGTCGGCCTTGTTGTAGAGCAGAGGCTGACGGGTGGCGGCATCCACCACGCTACAGTGAGCAGCGAGGGCGATGGCATTGCCGGCCGCAGTATCCCACTCCATTGTCGGGGCGTGACGGGGATAGATGTCAGCTGTTCCCTCTGCCACGAGGCATATCTTGATGCTGCTGCCCGAGGCTCGCAGCTGCAGGTCAGGATGGCGGCGACGCAGGTTCTCAATGAAGCCTGCCGTCTCGTCGCTAAGATGGCTTCGCGAGGCCACCACGGTGTAGGGTCGCTGAGGCTGTGGCACAGGCAGCGCCGTGGCGGCAGCAAAGACGCTGTCGCTGAGATGCCATGCCACAGATGCCAGTTCGGCATCGGGGGGGACTACCGTCTTGAAGGCACCGAGGCCGACCTCACCATAGTAGAGGATGCGCGTCGTCGGAACAAAGACGACGCCGAGCGTGGGCATGCCGTCGCTGACGAGGGCGATGTTGACGGTAAACTCGCCATTGCGCTTTATGAACTCCTTGGTGCCATCGAGGGGATCTACGACCCACAGACGCTGCCATGCAGAACGCAGGGAGTATGGCTGTTGGGCACCCTCCTCGCTGAGGACGGGTATGCCTGTCGGCGCGAGGTAGCCCATGATGCGTGCGTGGGCGGCTTTGTCAGCACGAGTGAGGGGCGAGTTGTCGGCCTTGCTCTCGATGCCGAAGTCGGCATCTGGGCCGGCATAGATGCCCATGATGTCGCTTCCGGCATGAAGGGCGGCAGTGATGGCTATGTTGAGTTCTGGGGTCATATAAGTGTTGGTTATCATGCCGGGGCTACTCGGACACATCTTTGTTCAACAGCCGCACCATGAGTTGTGCGGCATGACGAGGTGCTCCCGGCTCGCCGAGGCGTCGGAGCATCTCGGAGTAGCCCGTCAGAAGCGCGGCACGGCGATTGCTGTCGCTGCCGTCAGCATGGCATGGCATGATGGCCTTGAGCTCATGACGGCAGGCTTCGGGTGTCATCTGTGTTAGTATGAGTTCCCGCACCAGTTCGCGCCCCACGATGAGGTTCACGAGTGAGACGTATGGCACGTTGAGCAAGAGGCGGCGCGCCCATGCCAGGAGTCGGGCGTGACGCTTGTAGTAGCACACCACCTGTGGCACGCCGAAGAGGGCTGTCTCGAGGGTCGCCGTACCGCTGGTGACAAGTGCTGCCGTGGCTCCGGCGAGCACGCTGTAGGTGGTGTCGAACAGCAGTTGAGCCTTGATGCTCCGGCCTACGTATGCCTCAGCCTTGGCTATGCCTTGCTCATAGACCTGACGTGGTATGACAGACATGGCGGCAATCTGTATCGGGTAGCTGTCGTCATAGTCGGCAGCAGCGGCGAGCATCATCCAAAGGTTATCGCGCACCTCGCCGACACGGCTGCCGCTGAGGATGGCTATCGCCCCGGGGGTGCTCGCACCGACAGCGACAGCTTGTGTACGGCCGATGGTGTGTCCGTGCTGCGCGGTGCTCAGGTAGGCCGTCACCTCATCGACACTGGGGTTGCCGACGTAGTGGATGGGCATACCGTGCTTGCCCTCGAAGAACTCCACCTCGAAGGGCAGTATGGAGAACACCTCATCGACATCGCGCCGCAGAGCCTTGATGCGCCATTCCTTCCATGCCCACAGCTTCGGGGCAATGTAGTAGAATACGTGGCATAGCGGCCGACCGGCATCGTCGCGCCAGGCGTGTACGTACCGGGCAATCTTCATATTGAAGCCGGGGTAATCCACGAGGATGACGACATCGGGCCGCCATGCCACGATGTCAGCCTTGCACTGTCGGAGCCCGCCGAGGATAGTCGGAGCATGAAGTGCTACATCGAGGAATCCCATGTATGCAAGCTCGCGATAGTGGCGCACAAGTGCCATGCCCTGAGCGGACATGAGGTCGCCGCCGAAGCCCCGGAACTCGGCATCAGGGTCTTCGGTCCTCAGGGCGGCTATCAGGTGTGATGCGTGGAGGTCGCCACTGGCCTCTCCGGCAATGATATAGTATTTCACTGTTCTGTCTGCAATAACGTGGTAATCTGCGGCATGGCGGCATGGGCTGTCATGTCCACGCTGACGGGGACGATGGAGCATCTTCCGCTACGAAGCGCGGCAAAGTCGGTGTCTGTGGCCTCGGGCTCGAGGTCGGTGAACGTGCCAGTGAGCGTGAAGGCATGCGGGTCGGGCGTGGCCTGCCACTCTGCGCTCCACTGTCCGCGCGCCTGGCGCGCCACCTGCCAGCCGCCGAAGTGGTCGCTCTGCGGTATGTTGATGTTGAGACACACGTCGCAAGGAAGCCCTGCGGCGAGGACGTTGCCGCACAGGCGGCCTATGGCACTGAGGGTGTCGGCGGACACGGGGTGCTGGGCGTAGCTCTCGCCACGGCGCAGGTAGAGCGACAGCCCTATGCTGGGGATGCCCTTCATGCAACCCTCGAGCACGGCACCCATCGTGCCGCTGTAGTGGACGCTGATGCTGGCGTTGTCGCCGTGGTTGATGCCGCTGAGTATGAGGTCGGGACGGCGCGGCACGATGTGCTCGCAGGCAAGCTTCACGCAATCGACTGGTGTGCCGCTGCAGGCGAAGATGCCGGGCTGCACCCGTCGGTAGCTCACGGGTGTGTAGCTGGAGATGCCACAGGCGGCGCCGGAGCGGGGGCCATCGGGCGCCACAATAATCACTTCGCCGAGCTGTGCCACGGCGGCGGCCAGGGTCTGGATGCCCGCGGCGGCATAGCCGTCGTCGTTGGTGATGAGGATTAGGGGTGGGGTCATTCTTTGTCTTGGGTGGTGGGGGCTGTCATGGGGTGGGTGGTCGCTGTGATACAGCGACGTACTCAACGGGGACGGGGGATTAGGGGTTAGGGGTTAGGAGTGATGGTTGCGGAGGGAGTGGTAGAGGAATATTCGGGGGCATAGAGGCAGCGGAGGGTGGCGAGGCCGGTGCTGTAGGTGCCGGTACGGTCGATGTAGGCTGTCTCCTCGAGGACGTAAGTGCCTTTGGGCAGGTGGTCGAAGAAGTAGTCGGTGCGTGTGTCGTGCATGGCACGGTAGTAGCCCAGGCCGTTGCGCCACTCGTAGCCGGAGAGCTGCTCGGAGGGTTCGGCGCAGGCGGGTCGCGGTGCGCTGAGACACACGTACTCGTAGTCGCGGTCGGCACGGATGACGTAGCGCATGGTGATGCGCTCGCCCACGGCGGGCGTGGCGTTGCTCAACTCGCGTCGTACGCTGAGCCCCGTGGCGGTGGCGGCGGCGTCGGCAATGGGTGTGAGGTATGTGGCGAAGACGGCACCCCATGCCTCGCTGTCGGTGCGCCGCTCCACGGTGATGGTGCGCGGCGCCTCGCCGTCGGTCAGTTGCTGCTTGACGAAGCCCAGGCCTGCGATGGCCGCCACGGCATCGGCACGGCCCACGCTGACCTGGCGCTGGGCGTAGTGGAGGGTGATGGCATCGGGCGTGGTGGCATCGAGTGCGGCGCGGTTGTCGGCGAGCAGGGCATAGATGGCCTCGGAGGTGAGGATGCACGACTCCCACATCTGTGTGCGTTTCTGCTGCATGAGCCATCGGCGCATGCGCTTGTGTAGAGCCTTGTCGGCGGGTGCGAGTTCGCGTGCGGCCTCCATGGCCGTGGTGTGGACGATGAGCTTGTGGCTCGTGGGTGTGAAGCTGCCGCCGGCATAGTCGAAGAAGGTGCCGCGCTCGGGCGTCGTGGTGCTGTGTTCCAGCAGCGAGGCAAAGTAGCGGTTGGCATCCTGGCGACGTCCGGCGCCGCTGAGTGCCAGTGCAGTCCATGCGCGGTCGGTGTTGCTGATGTCGGCGATGCTGCCGCGCATGTGGTCGAGCAGATAGCTCACGTCGGCCTTCTGCGCATTCGTGAGGCTTACGCCCGCACGCTGCGTTATATATATATATGTAGCGTAGGCGAAGTCGTCGGTGCGCGGGGCGGCGCCCTCTTTCTCATGCTTCCTGAGCTGTTCCACCTCGCGCGCCATGATGCCGGCCAGATAGGCCACACCACGTTGGAGCATGGTCTTGACCTGTGTGCGCACGTCGGCGGGCAGGGTGGCATAGTCGTCGGTGAGCTGGCGGTGGTGTGCGAGCACGAGCATCACGGTGTGGGTCATGGTGGGGCTGGCCATCATGCCGGGGAACCATGTGAATCCTCCGTCGGCCGTCTGCAGGTGGCCCAGGCGCGATGCGAGGTCGGTGAGCGTAGAGTGTTGCTGTGAGGCGTCGAGGAGGTCTATGAGGCGCGCCTTGCGGTCGGCGTCGCTCTCGGCCTCGCGCAGCCACGGCGTCTCGTCGAGGATGATCTGCTTCAGCTCCTCGTCCTCGGAGAGGCGGCTGGCGAGCGAGGGCTGTCCCTGTGCCTGCTCCTGGCGCCACAGCTCCACGAGCGTGCGCAGGCGCGGCGTGGTGTTGGCGATGTGCGCGGCAAGGGCCTCGGCGCAGAATGCCGTTGCGAGCGACACGACGTCGTCGCTCTGGGGTGTGCGCAGCGAGGGCAGCGCCTGCAGAGCGTACCAGATGGGATGCGTGGTATATTCCACGGTGAGACGGCGGTTGGTGGCCGTGGGGCTGTCGTGGTTGAAGAGCGGGGTGAGGTCGGTGGTGAAGGTGCCGAGGCTGTCGGCGCGTATCTCCACGCTCTCCGTGACCCATGTGCTCGACGGCAGTATGGGCAGATAGCGTTGCTCGCCGTCGCTGAGCGTGCCGGCCTGTGCCACGAGACGCACGGCGACCACGCTGGGCAGCTCCGTGGGCGTGTAGTCGAAGGTGAGGAGCGCCTCGCCGTTGGCCTCGGCGGTGAAGGGCGCTTTGCTGCGCAGGACTACCTTCTCGGTCTCGGGGTCGAACACCTCGAGCGTGGCCGTGCCGTTGAGGGTGCGCTCGGTGAGGTTCTGCACCGTGGCGCGCAGCGAGGCCTTGTCGCCGCTGCGCAGGAAGCGCGGCAGTGCGAGCTGTGCCATGAAGTCCTTGCGCGCCGTGGCCTGTGCGCGTATGGTGGCACTCATCATGTCGGTGGTGTGGGCCAGTGCCATGAGCTGCCAGGTGGTGAGGCTCTCGGGCAGCGTGAAGGTGAGCGCCACGACGCCGTCGGCATCGGCCTGGAGGCGCGGCATGAAGGCCGCCGTCTCGGCGAAATCGGAGCGCAGCTGCACGTCGGCGGGCGGGGCAGCGACAGTGGCGCCGGTGTCCTCGTCGGCGCTCTCTTCGGTCACGACCTTGGCCTGGCTGGTGTCAACAGCCACCTCGCGGAGCATGGTGGCGTTGGTGGCCTTGGCCATGCGCGATTCACGCATGACCATGGGCGCCGGCATGGCATCCATGAGTAGGCGCTCCTCCATGGCGTAGCCGAAGCCGAGGCCGTGGAACCACGTCTCGGCAAAGGCATCGTAGCGCATGTCATGCACCCGGTATTCGTGCAGCGGGAAGGTGATGGCGTAGTAGTTGCTGTTGTTGACGTAGAGCTGGCGTGCCGTCCAGTTGAGGGCGGTGATGTTCCAAAAGCGGTCCATGAGCAGGTGCCAGCTGTGTGGCGCTATGGCGTCGAGCGAGGCGTCGTAGAGCGTGGCCATGAGCTGTGCGGGTGCCGGTGTGCCGTCGGGGCGTGTGATGCGCAGTGTCCATGTTTCCTGCTGGCCGGGACGCAGACGGTCGCGGAACGACAGCCACTCCCACTTCAGCGTGCGCTCGGGCATGGGGCGGTACAGTCTCTGGCTATTGATGTAGGGGCGGCCCTCCTTCACGAAGGCCGTGTGGAGCGTGGCTCCGTCGCCATAGCTCTCCTTGTAGGGGATTGTGAGTGTGCGCATCTCGTCGCTGAGGGTGATGAGGTGCTCCTCCACGACATGGTCGGCGGCTACGATGCTGTAGTAGAAAGCCACGTCGGCGAGGCTGGTGCCTACCTGCACCTGTGCCGGATGGCCGGGTGCGAAGGTGTCGTCGGGACAGTAGAGCCATTCGGGTGTCTGCTTGGGTAGGCGTGTGTCGTCGAGGCCGAAGACGAGGAAGTAGGCCTTGGCCTCGGCGCTGTCGGTGCCTGCCGTGGCGCTGACGTGGAGTTCATACTGCCCGGAGGGTATGGCAGCAAGGGTGTCGGTGGGGAAGGTGACGGTGCGGTCGCGGCTGGCGATAGTGCCTGTGGCCACGGCCTCGTCGCCGGCGCGCTTGCCGTCGGCGGCGGGGAAGAGCTGCCAACGGACGGTGCCGTCGGTGGGCTTCTCGGTGGATGAGATGAGTTGTATGCCTATGGGGCTGAGGTGGCTGCGCTCCTGCTGCTGAGGCACCGTGAGGCGCACGCGCAGGGGCTTGGTGCAGAGCGGCACGGCGATGGTGCCGTGGCGCGTCTCGCCGGCGGTGTTGAGCACATCGACGTTGACCTCCAGGCATAGCCCCGTGGCAAGCGCCTCGCGCGTGAGTGACGTGAGCGGCACGTTGACGGCGAATGCTCCGTCGGCATCGGCCGTGACGGTGTCGATGGGCATGGGTGCGGAGTCCTCGTGTGGGAGGCTTCGCCACCACCATCGGGGATAGGTGAAGCGGAAGGTGCCGGCGACGCGTGCCTGACGCACCGGCACGCCGTTGTAGCCCATGGCGCGGCCGGTGAGGGTGATGGCCTGGGCGGGCAGACGCAGGTCGGGAGCCTCGTCCATGGTGACCTCGAAGGTGGGACGCTTGTACTCCTCCACGCGCAGGTCTATGACGCGGCTGGGCTCGTGGCAGCGGATGTGATAGACGCCCGGCAACCCCTTGGCGGGGAGGGTGAAGGTGGTGGCGAAGGCGCCCATGTCATCGGTCGTGGCAGTGGCGGTGGCCACCTCCTTCCAGTTGGCATCCATGAGCGTCAGCTCCACGGAGGTGTCTGCAGGCACTGTCTTACCTTCCCAGTGCAGCTGCTCGAAGACGATGCCTCCGACGTGTACTGTCTGTCCGGGACGGTAGATGGCGCGGTCGGTGTAGAGGCGCAGCTGCCGCTCGGGCTTCTGGGGCTCGCTCGTGTTGCTGTAGAGGTAGGAGACGTCGTCGGTGAACCAATGGTCGGTGCCGACGGTGACCTTGGAGTAGATGCGGCGGCTGGACAGGGTGGAGGGCACCTGGCTCTCGGGCAGCGCGGCGCGCCCCTCGGCATCGGTATGGATGTTGGCGATGGTGTGGCGCTGCTCCTTGTCGTAGGCGTAGAACTCCACCTGCGCTCCCTGCACAGGATGTCCGCTCATGGCATCGACGACGATGGTGCGCAGTGAGCCGAGACCATCCTGCTGCAGGGTCTGCAGGCGCGAGCAGAAGAACAGGCTGTAGGTCTCCATCGTCGGACGGCTGGCCTCGGACTCGGTGGTCGTGGCAGTGGCGATGAGGGCGTATGCGCCAGGCTCGTAGGCCTTCCAACGGATTGTGTCGGTCTGTGCCTCGCCGACGGGGCTGTTGGCGAAGGTGCGCAGCAGGCTGTCAACCGGCGTGGCGTGCTTTCGCAGCCATGACAACGCCTCGGCGTCGCTCTTGGCGCGCAGCGTTGAGGGCTGGACGTCGTCGGGCAGACGGAGGAAGCGCAGGTGCAGTGACTGCGTGTTGTAGGCGCCAAAGACCCACTCGTAGTCGTTGCCGGGGTAGAAGTATTTGTTGTTGCGCCACGTCACCTTGGGCTGGAGCAGGTCGGCAAGCATGGCGCGCACGGCATCGCGGCGCTCGTAGCGGGGATAGCGCTGCAGGCACTCGCGGCAGATGGCAATCTTCTCGGCGCGCTCATTGTTGTAGTTATAGCCCCTCGTGGCCAGCGCGAGGTAGGCCTCCGTGCATAGCGGCAGGTCGCCGTATTCCTCGATGCACCGGCGCAGGAGGTCGCTGTCGCTGGCCTCGTCCTGTAGGTGGATGTAGTCGAGGGTGACGAGGAGTGCCGCCTCGCGGTTGCCCATGGCCTTGTAGGTCTCGATGACGCGTTGTGCCATGGCGGCACGTTCGCGGCGCGTCTGGTGCCAGACGTCGCTGCGCTGCTCCTTGTAGCGCTGCCAGAGAATGTGGAGGAGGTCGTGGCGGTAGTAGGCCGACTGGTCGCCCTGCTCCACGAACGGCAGCCAGTCGCGGCTCTTGGCCCGCGCCAGCATCGGCAGGTCGGCCATCGTCTGATGCCAGTTGCTGATGGCGGCACTGTCGTACTGTGCGCGGCTCCATTCGCGCATGTCGGTGGCCTCAAGCTCCACGTCGGTGGCCTGTGAGCGGTGGCGGTTGGCCTCGTAGAGCCACGCCAGCACCGAGGCATAGATGGCGCGAGCCTCGGGCGTCGTCTCCTCGCGGCGCAGGGCTTCAAGCTCGGCGATGTCGGTGAAGAAACTGTCGGGCGCCCACTCCTGATGGAGGGCGGCAGCCTTGAGGCGGGCGCTGAGGGCCTGCCCGCGGTTGCCGTCGCGCCGGGCTTTGCGGAGGATGTCCTGTGTTACGGCGTATGCAGACTTTGGCAGACCGTTGTCCTCGTGGGTGCGGACCTGCTTCCAGAGCTTGTCATAGCTGTTGGCCGAGGCCAGAAAAGGGATGAATGCCATGGCGAATGCGAGAATGAGCGGTTTCATGTTTACGGTGTTGGAGGGTGGAACTCTACGTGGTGCGGCTGGGCTGCCAGGTGGCTTCAGCTCGGGCTACTTGCGGCGGGCGAGCCGGGTGGTGGCGCGGTTGGGCTATGCCTCGGGAATCTCCTCGAGCAGGGTCTTGAGGAATGTCCAGAAGCGTCCCACGCTGGGTATGTTGCAACGCTCGTTGGGCGTGTGGGGCGAGCGCAGTGTGGGGCCGAAGCTGATGAGGTCCATGTTGGGATAGACCTGTCCGATGAGGCTGCACTCCAGTCCGGCGTGGACCACTTCCACCTTTGCGGGTTTGCCCTCGAGGCGCTCGTAGAGGGCTGCCATCTGCGCGGCGATGGGCGAGTCGAAGTTGGGCTGCCAAGCTCCATACTGGCCGCTGTATTCCACCTTCATGCCTGCCATGCCGAAGGTGCTCTCGAACATCTCCTGTTCCAGCTCGAGCTGCGAGTCGCACGACGAGCGCGCGAGGATGAGCACCTCGGCCTTGCCCTGGCCGATGTTGACAATGGCGAGGTTGGAGCTGGTCTCAACGACATGTGGGATGTTGGGGATGTTGCGCAACACGCCGTCGTGGGCGGCAAGGATGGCCGAGACGAGGTTGTCCTGAATCTCCTCGGGCACCTGCTCGGCGGGCAGGGCGGTGCGCTCAACGGTAATCTCTACGCTGTCCTCCACACCACGGTACTCGTCGGCAAAGGTCTGCTGACAGTAGGCGGCAAGCTCGCGGAAGTCATCCTCGTTCTCGGCGGGGAGCGTCAGCACCACCTCGGCCGTTCGGGGGATGGCGTTGCGCATGTTGCCTCCCTGCCATGTGGCGAGGCGGGCATCGTCGTCCTTGATGGCCTGGCGCACGAGGCGTGCCATGAGCTTGTTGGCGTTGGCGCGGTTCAGACTTATCTCCAGACCACTGTGTCCGCCCTTGAGGCCGCTGATTAAGACCTTGATGGCGATGTCGGTAGCTTCTGTAGCCACGGGCTTGTAGCCCAGCGTGGCGGTGACGTTGACGCCTCCGGCCGAGCCTATGCAGAACTCGCCCTCGGTCTCATTGTCGATATTGAGAAGGATGTCGCCCTTCAGAGTGTCGGCTGCAAGGTGGTTGACGCCCCACATACAGGTCTCCTCGTCACTGGTAATAAGGGCTTCCAGAGGGCCGTGCTTCAGGGTGTTGTTCTCGAAGACGGCCATGATGCATGCCACGCCGATGCCGTCGTCGGAACCCAGCGTGGTACCTTTGGCCTTAAGCCACTCACCGTCAATCCATGTCTCGATGGGGTCGGTCTCGAAGTTGTGAGAACTCTCATCGGTCTTCTGAGGCACCATGTCCATGTGGGCCTGCATGGTGCACGTCTTGCGGCCCTCCATGCCGGGCGTAGCAGGCTTGTGCATGACGATGTTGCCACCGCCATCCTTGTAGGCTTCGATGCCGCGCTCGGCAGCCCAGTCGAGCAGGAATTGCTGAATCTTTTCGAGGTGACCGCTCGGACGAGGCACTTGGGTTAGCTTGTAGAAATTGCCGAATACTGCTTTCGGCTCAAGGTCGTGGATAGTCATAGTGATAATGGGTTTATAGGTTATTGATTATGAACTATGGATTATGGTCTTTCTTTGGAGTCATGGCAAGGGCTGCCATCGCCCATAACCCCAGCACAGCCACCAAAGCCGTCTGCACAGAGTGGACGATGAGCACGAACATCGCGCCGACATGGCCAGCAACGCCATAAAGCATGAAGACCGTCTTGACGGCAAAATGCCAAGGTCCGGCACCATTGGGCGTCGGTACGAGCACGGCGAACGTTCCCGCCACAAAAGCCACGAGTGCCGACGACGGCGACAACACCGACGTGGCATCGAAACAGAAGAACGCGACATAGAAGTGCAAGAAATATGATGCCCAGATGCCTACGCTGTAGAGCCAGAACAGCCATGGCCTATCGACATGGCGCAACGAGAGCAGACCCTGAGAGAGGTCGCCGATGACGGAACGCGTGTGGGCAAAGAGTTTCAGGCGTTGCACAATAGCCCAACCCATGAACGCCACGACAGCGACACAGACGGCGGTTACGACATAGCCCGTGACAGTGAACTGACCCAGGAAACCACTAAGGCTGACACCCGTACGCTCGAAGAAGGCGCTGAACACCGGGATCTGCAGCAGGAACGTGACAATGGCCAGCAGTGCTATGAGGAGCATATCCACTATACGCTCTGTGACAACGGTGCCGACACTGCGGCTGAAGCTGCAACCATCATAGCGGCTGAGCACGCCGCAACGTAACACCTCGCCGACACGCGGCACCACAAGCGAACTGGCGTAGCTGATGAATATGGCATTAAGCAGGGTATGAAGGCGAGGCTGCTCGCCGAGAGGACGCAAAAGCTGACGCCAACGCAGGGCACGGAGCAACTGAGCCAAAACACCAAAGGGCAGAGATGCCCACATCCATTCCCAACGGACATCATGACGCAACGCAGTGGCAAGGACATCCCAGTCCATGCCACGGTACATCCACCACAGAATGCCACCTGCCAAGGCAAGAGCAATCAGGCTGCGTATTATTGACTTTGTATCGATAGACGTTTGTTGACTGTTTTTGTGAGTTGAGGCCACAAAGATAAGAATAAAGTTTAGCGTTTGGGACGTTGAGACAACAGTTTTTTATCTTTTTACACTTATTTTACATTCTACATCGTTCTTTTTACATTTAAATACCCTACCTTTGCACCGCCAACGTGGCCTTAGCACACACCACAAGGCATCAACGGACATCAACACATAGCTATCATCATGCGCAACGTTAGGCCAAAGAAAGCCCTCGGGCAACACTTCCTCACTGATCTCGACGTCGCACGACGGATTGCCGACACCATCGACACACAACCGCAGCTGCCGGTGCTCGAGGTAGGACCGGGCATGGGGGTACTCACGCAGTTTCTCGTCAAAAAGGGGCGGGAGCTGAAGGTCGTGGAACTCGACGACGAGAGCGTGACATACCTGCGACACACGTACCCCGAGCTGGAGGACAGCATCATTGCCGACGACTTTCTGAAGATGCACCTCGAACGGACATTCCAGCAACGGCCTTTTCTCATCACAGGCAACTACCCTTATAACATCAGCAGCCAGATCTTCTTCAAGGTGCTCGAACACCGCGACCTCGTGCCATGCGTCACGGGGATGATACAGAAGGAGGTTGCCGACCGCATCTGTGCCGCACCGGGTTCCAAGACATATGGCATACTCTCCGTGCTCATACAGGCTTGGTATGAGACCGAGTACCTCTTCACCGTAGAACCGGACGTCTTCAACCCGCCACCCAAGGTGAGGAGTGCCGTCATACGCCTCACACGCAACGGCAGGACATCGCTGACATGCGACGAAGGACTGTTCCGCAATGTCGTAAAGACAACGTTCAACCAACGCCGCAAGACACTGCGCAACAACCTGAGACCGCTACTGGCAGAGAAAGGCATCGATGCCGCGACGCTGAAGGTACAACCTGAGATGCTATCGCTCAGGCCAGAACAGCTATCGCTCGAACAGTTCATACATCTCACACAGGCCATTGCCGAGACAATCTGACAGCCACAACAGCTTATGTTAAGACAACTCTACAACACACAACATCAGGGCACGGGCTTCTCGTTTGAAGTGCTGCCGCCACTGAAAGGGACAGGCACAGAGACGCTTTTCCACACTATAGAGACGCTGGCGTGCTTCGCACCACGACACATCAACATCACAACACACCGTGCCGAATACGTATATCGCGAGGTGGAAGGAGGACTCGTACAACGACAACGCGTCAGACGACGGCCTGGCACCATCGCCATCGCTGCTGCCATACAACAGAGATGGGGATTACCCGTGATACCGCACATCGTGTGCTCGGGATCAACACGTGAGGACATAGAATACGCACTGCTCGACCTACAGTTCCTCGGCATAAGCGACATCTTCATACTACGAGGCGACAAGGCCAAGGAAGAGGCGTTCTACCAACCCACGGCAGGAGGCTACTCTCACGCACTCGAACTCATCGACCAGGTGAACCACTTCAACGAAGGCTTCTTCAACGACGGCACACCAATGCGCGTGAAAGGACAGCCTTTTGAGTTCGGCGTGGCGGCATATCCTGAGAAACACGAGGAAGCGCCGAACATAGAGACCGACATTCTCGTTCTGCTAGAGAAACAGAAACGAGGCGCATCCGTCGCCTTCACACAGCTTTTCTACGACAACTCCAAATTCTACGACTTCACGGCACGAGCCCGTGCCGCAGGAGTCACAATACCCATTATACCCGGACTCAAGCCGCTGGCCAAGCTCTCGCAACTCAACACCGTACCAAAGACTTTCCGATGCGACCTGCCTTTTGCACTCTCCGAGGAATTGCGAAAATGCCACACCGACGATGACGTGAAGCAAGTCGGAATAGAATGGACCACCCAACAATGCAAAGACCTCATAACACACGGAGTGCAGAGCCTGCACTTCTACACGCTGAGCGCCGTTGACAGCATACGTCAAATAGCAAAAGCAATATACTGACAGCATCATGGCAAAGGACAAGGTGATGTATGTCTGCGACAACTGCGGACAGGAGAGTGCCAAATGGTTAGGGAAATGCCCCTCATGCGGCATGTGGCAGACATTCAAGGAGATACGCGTCACAGCAGGAACTGCAGGACGAGACGTCTCCACACCGGCGTGGAGACGAGCCTCTGCCTCTGCAGGTGACAGGAGCGGCATTCAAGCATCACGACCCATACCGCTCTCTGAGATACACGCCGAGGCAGAACCACGGATTGACATGGGCGATGCCGAGCTAAACCGTGTGCTCGGGGGAGGGCTCGTGCCTGGCAGTCTCGTGCTCCTGGGCGGCGAGCCTGGCATCGGCAAGTCAACCCTCGTGCTACAAACCATCCTGAGGCTTTCCGACAAGAAGGTGTTGTATGTCAGTGGCGAGGAGAGTGCACGCCAGCTCAAGCTTCGCGCCGAGCGACTCACACCCTGTCCAATGCAGCGCCATACGTCCGCGATGCACCCCTCAGCCTCTCCCTCCGCCCCGCTGCCCGCACCTCAGCTCCTCGTCGTCTGCGACACCTCGCTCGAGAACATCTTCGCTCACATCGAGGCGGAGCACCCCGACCTCGTTGTTATTGACTCCATTCAGACAATAAGCACAGAGAGCGTGGAGTCATCGCCAGGCAGCCTCTCACAGATTCGTGAGTGTGCCGCTGCGCTGTTGCGCTTCGCCAAGAGCGGAGGGCCGAGCATAATCCTCATAGGACACATCAACAAGGAAGGCACACTGGCAGGACCAAAGGTATTGGAACACATTGTTGACACCGTCCTCCAGTTCGAGGGCGACCAGCACTACCTATACCGAATACTGCGATCGCAGAAGAACAGATTCGGCTCGACATCAGAGCTGGGAATCTACGAGATGCGCAGCGAAGGACTGCGACCCGTTGAGAACCCTTCAGAGCTCCTCCTCACAGACAACCAGGAGGGGCTGTCGGGAATAGCCATCGCCGTTGCCATAGAAGGCGTCAGGCCATTCCTCATAGAGACACAGGCTCTCGTCAGCACAGCAGCCTACGGCACGGCTCAACGCTCTGCCAACGGCTTCGACTACCGACGGCTTAACATGCTGCTTGCCGTGCTCGAGAAACGCGTAGGCTTTAAGCTAGCACAAAAAGATGTCTTCCTCAACATCGCCGGAGGACTGCGAGTCACAGACCCCGCCATCGACCTCGCTGTCATAGCGGCAATACTGTCATCGAACGTTGACACGGCCATAGACAGTGACGTATGCCTCACAGGAGAGGTGGGACTGTCGGGAGAAATCCGACCCGTGAGCCGCATTGAGCAACGCTTGGCAGAAGCCGAAAGACTCGGATTCGCAAGAATAGTAATACCCGCTGCCAACATGAAAGCCATTGACCCAAGAGCATACAAAATCCACATCGAGCCATGCAGGAAGGTAGAGGACGCCTTCCGTTCTCTCTTCGGCTGAACAGTGTCCCCTACCCTAACCCGACGAAGATTTCTCCATGCCTCTCTGCATGAGCTGACGGCATGATGGGCCGCGCCCGGGACTTCCACCCGTCAGATTATGCCCATGTCGAGCAAACTCGGCAAAGCCGCGACGCTCACTGCCGCGCATCAGGACATCTGTCGCCGACAGATAGGATGAAGCCCTGTATGAAACGCATAGAAGCCCCGACGCTCATTGCCGAGCATCGGGGCTTCTCGCTTGAAAAGGGGCGGC
>CAMVIB010000052.1 GCA_947167455.1 uncultured Prevotellaceae bacterium
TATTGAGCGAAGACCGCGTTGCGGTCTCTTTGGTGGTATGATTGCGGATAATCATTATCGGCTATGGTGCCATCCGGAACCGGATGTTCCGTAACATTGTCATCTGCCGTCTGTCCAACCCTGGCAGCAAACTGAAGACTGTGGACTATATGGAGCGTTACCTGCATGTGACGTACAGCGTTGACCAGATATATCGTTTCCTTGATAACCTGTGCTACAGCAAGGACGAGGGGGAGAAAAGCAATGATGGCCGCAAGCCCGAAAACGCAGCGGGAGGAAACGAGTCCACAGCCAATTCCCCTGCCAAGCCCAAGCTGAATGATTTCAAGACTCGTGTTGAGGATATCGCATACTCGTACACCAAGAAGGTGGTCGGCGACGGTATATCTGTCTGCTTCTATGACAACGATCAGCATCAACATGGAGAAGTATGAGGCCGATGCCGCATGGGACGGCATAAAGGGCTATGTCACCAACACTACGCTGGCAAAGGATGAGGTCATCGCCAACTACTCCAACCTTTGGTTTATCGAGCGGGCTTTCAGGATGAACAAGTTTGACCTGGCCGTGCGTCCCATCTACCACAGGCTCCGAAACAGGATTGAAGGGCATATCTGCATCTGCTTCACCGCATACACGATTATGCTGGAACTGGAGCGCATACTGAAGGCTGCGAAATCAGGGATAACCATCTACCGGGCACAGGAACTGGTAAAGAACATGTACGCCATTACTTACACACTGCCGAAGTCCAGACAGGTCAAGCGGGTATATCTAGGAATGGACGAGGAGCAGTCTGAGCTATGCCGACTAGTGATGCCCGGCTGGCGAAAGTAGCACCCAATAAGACGTGGGTGTCCCAACGCGGAAAACAGGAAATAGTCTCTTCCGATATTCCCCATTATGAGAACGTGCCATCAAATGGGTCTGTTTGTAAGATTAAGGATGCATTTATGGTTAACCCTATGGCTGAGGCTGATGATGGCATGGACGTAGGGTTGAAATGCCCCCCAGAAATTAGGCAAAAAAAATTCAGGGGTTCACTTCATTTTGATACACCCTCAAGACTTCGGGATATGCCCAGGAATCTTCTGGAAGTTATATGCGAGGAGATCTGGCATTCAATGTCACAGACCTCACATCCCTGCTGTTTGGACCAACCATTATGTCAAATGTATGTACTTATATTAAAGATTTGCCGCCGTGACCGTCGTGTGCGACACTCGCTCGAGGGTATAGTGCCCAACGGGATGCTCCTTCATGCCCTCAACGCGGCTGGGGAGGACACAAGAGTCAGGGACATCGGGGGCGATGGTGAAGTCCACGAAGGCGATGCTGTCGATGCAGCAGCCCGGGGCGCGGTTGTACTTCTCGGACTGGAAGATGCGGAGGTCGAAGGGTCGGCAGCGGCGCAACCCTTCGGCACGGATGCGCTCGAAGCGTATGTCGCGAATGTGGTTGTTGTCGCCGCAATTGATGGCCAGCAGTCCGAGGCCTGCTGCATCATCACCAATGATGTCGCAGTCGTGGATGCGTACGCGTCGGAGCGTCTCGCCCTCGGGGTTACGGTCGTCGCCATGGGAGCCGATATTGACGGGGTGCGCCACGTCGGGCCATAGGATGCAGCGGCTCACCTCGATGTCCTCGGAGCCGCCCCAGTACCACCAGCGGTGGTTGTAGAGGGCGATGCAGTCGTCGCTGGTGCGCAGGAAACAGTTGTCGATACGGACGCGGCGGCAGCACATGAGGTCGATGCCGTCGCTCCAAGAACGGGCTGAGAAGCTCTTGATGTTGCGGATGGTGATGTCCTCGCTCTGTCCTCCGAAAATGGTGTAGTGCGCAGGGTTGAGCACCGTGATGCCATCGACGAGGACATTCTTGGAGAAGGTAATCTCTACGCCACGCAGCGGATGGTCGATGAGGCCGCGTCCGATAATCTTCACATTCTCTGCACGATCCACGATGAGTCGTGCCTTGACGATGGCTCCAGGTGCGAGATAGACGGTGCAGTTCGATGGGATCTTGATTTCCGCGCTGGGCAGGTCCTTGGGACGGTGGACACCTGGGCCGAAATAGATAAGCGAGGAGTTACGTACGAAGACATCCTGCGACGCTATGCCTTGCCAGGTGATGGCGTCGGGGGCATCGGGCGAAGGTTCTTCTACCACTACAGGTTGGGGGGCATTGCCAAAGATGTGGATATTATGGAATCGGTCGCCATCGAATTCCACGCTGAGGAACTCCGGGCGCTGAAGTGTAAAACAGATGGTGCTGTCGTTGATGATGCTGGGTGAGATGCCCCGCTGCGAGGGACGCACACGGACATCATGGAAAGGAGCGTTGCGACGGACAACCTGCACCTGTACGGGCTCCCCCATATCGAACTCTGCAAAGGCAGCCTGCTGCACGCGGCGTGTGTTGACATCGCAGCGCAGCACCGGCACCGACTGCCATTCGCCACCGGAAGACGGACGCACACGGACGCTGTAGAGGTCAGACGAGTGAGGGCTGTACTTCTCCGGAAGGGGATTTACACGGACTTGTGCTTGCATCGCCTGCAGGCAGGTCAGTGCGAGCACAAGAAGCGAGCTAAAAATGGATGAAGTTCTCATGATTGTTTATGGGACAATCAGTTTCTGCACGGTGCCATCCGGTCGGCACACGATGTTGATTCCCCGCTGCGGCATGGAGCGACGGCGTCCGGCAATGTCAAACCATTTATTATTTGACGATTTACTATTTACTGTTTGCATAGTAATGCCATTGGCATTGCCATTGTAATTGGCGAGCAACGCTTTGACATTGCTGCCGCCATCGATGTGGAAGTAGGCGCGAAAAGCTTTTATTGTGTTCGTGTTGTCGGCTGCCAGTTGGAAAGCGTTGTTGCTGATGAAGTAGTCGCCAGCGGGTACGCTGCCGGGGGAGAAGGAGGCTATCATAGAGACGTCATCGACAATCGTTGTTGCGGCTTCCGCGAGGTCTTCTACTTCCTCGGCGGTGATAGAAGTCACAGGCTGTGAGGTCTTGACCATGTAGGGCTTGCCGGGCTCGAGGGCGTCGACTTCCGTGAAGTTGAGGGTATAGACTCCGTCGTTGGTGTCAACTGTGTTCAGTTCTCTCACCTCCCATCCATCAGGTTTGGTGAGGGCGAAGGGGAGACTGAGTGTGACCCACTTGTCGGCCTGAATGGTGCGGAAGATGGTTGCTGATGTGGCCTGCAGATTCTTGTAAGGAATGCTGAAGTCATGCCCTTCGAAGAGCGTGAGCCGGCGTATGCTGCCGTCCACGAGGTTATTGTCCAGTGGTGAGCCCGCGGCGGTGGTGACGGGTGACGATGAGGTGACGATAGCGTTGGGGTTGCTCAGGACGATATTGCATGTGAGCACCTTTGAAGCATCGACGTCGCTGGCAGCGTCGCTGATGGAGTAAAAGCCATCAGACGTTTCAGAGTAATAGAGGTGTACGTCATCGATACATTTCCATCCATTGCCGGTGAGGTTAAACTGGATTGTAAGCTCTCCGTCGGAGGCAAGGTGCGTGGTAGCGGTGCCCCACTGCCATCCGCGGGTGTTCTCAGGTCCGAAGCCGTTGCAGGCGGAGTCGGCGGGCATCTGTACTCCCTGCCGGTTGATCATCGATGCTCCCGGTGCGCCATAGCCCATGCCGACGAAGGTAGAGCCAGCATTGGTATTGAGCACAGGCGTGATGGTAGCTGCGCTGCTTTGTGTGCGCAGGGCAGCAACGAGTGTGTAGTAGCCGGCAGGCATGTGCGTGAGGGTCTGCTTCACATAGCTCAGTCCGCCTACATCGAGATACTTGTCGGAGCTATTGCCCGTGCCGCGCCAGTTTTGTGCGTGCCAGAGTCCCACGGCTCCACTGCCCGTCCAGCCATCAACAGCATTGCAATCGGGGTTCATCAGCAGCGATGTGGCATCTCCGTCGTGTTCTGTGATGGCTCGTATGTTCTGCTCCAGAAGCTCCTCTGCGGTGGCATCAATGGCAAGCCATACGTGGTAGGAACCAGGGGTGTAGCTGTTGTTGAGGCTGGTGAAAGCCACATGGACGCTTTCCTTGCCCTGGAGAAGGCTGGCTTCGATGGGGTATTCAAGTATGACGAATGCGGCGGGCGAGCCATTGAAAGTCTGCGTGGCAATCTCTGTCCCGTCGATAGTGATGGAAGCTTCGCGTCCGGCATCGCCTGCCCAGTATTCCACGACGAGGCTCACTCCCTCAGTCCGGCCTTTGGTAGCGAGGTCATAAGCGTAGTACTCCCCGCCGAGTCCGTTGCGCCAGTATTTGTTCTGGTAGGTGCCGTGGTTGCCATTGCCGTTTGCTCCGCTGAAGTCAAAGCCATGGCTCATCTCGTCCTGCCCGTTCTCGCCTGTTGCTACACCGTCGATGACGCGGCGCGTGGCTCCGGCTGTGGTGGTCACGGTGGCAGGCAGCGCAGCATCGTAGTTCTTCATCAGACGCAGATAGTAGAGTCCCGGGGCATTGGTGCCCTTGTCGGCAGCAAGACGTATGACAAAGCTTTGTTTGACGTTGCCCTGAGCATCGAGCATCAGGCTGGCGGGTATGGGGAACTCAACGTTGTAGAAACCATTGGTAACCATGCCGTTGAAGGCAGCTAAGGCGGTGATGTTGGCAATCGGCGTACCGTCAACATACAGCGTTGCCTTGCGGCCTGCGTCGGCTTGTGTGAACCGGCAGAGGACAGAAAGACCTCCGTCGATGGCCTCGCCGTCATAGGATAGGGTGTACTGGATGTAGCCGTCGGCGGGACGGGCATCGCGGTAGTATTCGTTGTTGTAGTTGCCTGTGGTGGAGTTGGCGTAGGAGGTAAAATGTCCGGCCTCGCTCTGCTGTTCGCCTGTGGCGACGAAATCCAGCGTTCGATCGGCGATGGCCGCGGCTGCCGCTTCCTCGCTGCCCATGTTGCTTGCAGCGTAGTTCTCGGCAGTCTGCTGATACCAGTAGCACGAGTAGCGTGCGTGGTGAATCTGGTAGAAAGGCTGGAGGGTGAGTTGTTGCCAATTGTAGCCTTCCACATCCTCGCGGCTGGCGTCGAGGGTGAAGTGCAGAAGAGCGGGATCGGCAGCTGTTATCTTACTAAGAACACCATTCTCACCATCGCGTGGTCCGATGAGCAGTGGAGCCGATGTGAGCGACAACGACTTGGCACGGCTGCCAGGAGCGTGGTCCATGCGTCCTTCGTGGCCATACTCATTCTGGAGGGTGGGTTCGAAAGTAAGGTGCTTTTCGGAGGCCTCACTCTCTGAAGACGCAGATGTCTGTGCGGCAAGCAGGATGGGGCCATACTGGAAGGCAATATAGTCTGTGTAGTTGGGGCATGTGATGTAGCGCAGGGTCATTGGCAGGGTGACGTCAATGACGTCGCCCACGGCCCATGTGCGGTTGATCTCCACGTAGGAGGCGGTGCCTGTCTCGACGGGAAAGCCGTCGAGCACACTGCCGTTGACGGCTATCTGATAGCCGTTGGCAGCCCACGCCGGATGGCGGATGGCGAGGGTAAAGGTGCCTGCCTTCTGAATGGTGAGTGTCGTGGTGTTGCTGAAGGGGAACTGGGTGTTCTGGGTGACGATAAAATCGTCACTTAAGAGACGGGACGCGGTGAAGAGGTTGACATAGAGCTTACTGCTACCCTCGTGGGTGTAGATGAAGTGGCCGTACTTGGAATGGTTCTCCATGCCGGTGCCCACACAGCACCACATGCTCTCGTTGGTGGTGGAGTAGATGCGATAGCCCTGTGGGCGCAGGGTGGTGAAATAGACATAGCCTCCCGTGGCTGGATCCTGCGTAGAAAGGATGTGGTTCCACATGGCGTATTCGTAGAAGTCGGCGTACTTGGCGTCGTGGGTGCGGTCGAAGGCCATCTCAGACAACTTCAGCATGTTGTTGGTATTGCAGGACTCGGGGCCGTCGAGGTGGTTGATATACTGTGCCGCGTTGGAGGCTGCGAGGAAGTGCTCATACATGGAGTTGCCACCGATGCAGACGGTGCGGTTCTGTGCCACGTCTGTCCAGAAGTTTGTGGCTGCTGTCAGGTAACTGGCGGCTGCAGGATCCTGCTCCCCAATACGCTCCATACCTATATATTTAGGTACTTGTGTGTTGGCATGTTTGTTATCGAGGAACGCTGTTGCGAGCGTTTGCAGGCCACTGAGCATGGTTTTGTGAGTGAAGCGTTTGGCAGCGGTAAGGTACTTCTGCTCACCAGTCAGCTGATAGGCATCGAGTAAGCTCTCGTTGACGCCACCATGCTCTGTGTTGAGCATGGTTTCCATCTGATTATCATTGAGCCTGGAGGTCACTAGGATGCACCAGTCGCAGAGTTTCAGGAAGGCCTTGCGGGCATCGTCGTTGCCGGCATAGAGGTATGCATCTCGCAGCCCTGCCATGATTTTGTGCTGGCAGTACCAAGGTACGGCGCAGTTGCCATTTCCACGGAGAGCTATGTCAGCGTTAGAGTAGAGCGCCTGCCACGCGGCATTCATCGGTTGCCCGCCGATGAAGCCTTTCAGACCAGACTCATTGCTGTCGAACACATTCTGACAGTCAGTCATCACACGAACCATATAGTCGATGCGCTGTTTCAGGGCCGTTTTGGTTGCTGCTTCGCGGCAGGCCGCGTAGGCCAGGGAGAGTGCCGTGAGGTAATGGCCTCCCACATGTCCGTCGAGATTAAAGTCTGCCGCCCCCCAGTTGGGGAAACTCGGATGCGAGGTCTCCCACTGGGCGTAGTCGCCGGTGGAGAGTCCAGCCTGACGGATGTAGGGCGTCAGCAGACGATGGTGGTCATAGCTGAGCAGGGTCTGGAAGTTACGTTCCATGGCAGTCTTGAAAGGGCTGTCGAGCAGCGTGACCTCCGAGAGCGCAAAATGCTGGGGATAGAGCACCGCCTGTGCCTGCAATAGTTCTGCCATAAATGGCAGTAGCAGAAAAAGCATGATTAGCAGTCTGGTCTTCATATTAACTATGGATTAATCGCGATTGGTTTATTCTTTCATCTTCACTGCCAGTCTTCCCATTCGATGGTGTTGGCCTTGACATCTGCACTCATTCCAGAAGCCGATTGTGTTCCGTATTCTATGCCATCCAATCCAGTGGACGTGATGCTGCCCGTTTGAGAGGTGGCGATGATGTTTTGCGGTTGCACGGCGACGATGTGCATTTGCGGAATCAAATAGGTCTTTTTCATATCTGATATGCTATTATTGAGTTAGGGCTTCATTTTGAAAGAATCTTCTGCACCGTTCCATCAGGCATGCGAACGATGGTTATGCCATGCTTCAGTCTGTTGAGAACACGGCCTGAAAGATCGTAGTATTTACCGTTTCCAGATTTGCTATTGATGATTCCGGGGATGGCAGTCTGCACTCTATCGTAGTCAATAAATAATCCCTTAACATTGCCACCACCGCTCACGTTAAAGTAAGCACGGAAGGCATTGATGGAGTTGGTGTTATCGGCCGCCTGATAGAAGGTGTTGTTACTGACAAAATAGGCTGCGGCGGGGATATGGCCGGAACTGAAAGTTCCAATCATGCTGACGTCCTCAATGGTTGTAGTTGCGGGCTCATTCACCACAGGGCTCACAGCATTGATTGTGGTGACATTCTCTGTGGTCTTGACCATATAGGGTTTGCCCGCTTGTATCTCATCAGCCTCTGTGAAATGGAGGGTGTAGATGCCTGCATTCTTAGTGACTGATGTCATCTCGCGCACTTCCCATCCGTTAGGTACCGCCATGTTAAAAGGCAAACAAAGGGTTGCCCACTTATTGGCCGTTATCGTGCGAGTAGCTGTTACGTCGGCGAAGTCGCAAGCTTCGGGGACCTCATCTGCATCTTCTGAAAGGGTAACCTTCTTGGCGTACTCCGTCAGGGTGAAGTTGTTGAAGAGGCACCATGCCCAAGGGATGAAGCCGGGTACGTTGATCGTGATGGTCGCCGTCTTGGAATTGCCGATGTAGGCATAGACCTCTACCTTGTACTGTCCAGCGTTGAAGCGGGCGGCGGCCTGATTGGTATTGTCGGGATCCGTCATGGATACGGCACCGCTGTACCACGAAGGGATCTGAGCGAAATAGGTGCCATTAACGCTGACATAGGCATTGCTCATCTCAAACCCTTTCTGACCTGCAGCATAGCACAGCTCCTTGGAGCCCTGACGGTAGAAGGCATTGAGGGTGAGCTTATAGAGACCAGCGTGGGGCACGGTGACGGTCTGACTGACGCTGGCATTCTTCTGATAGAGTTCGCCTCCATAGTTGCCGACGTTGTAGGCATTGCCGTAGTTGGCCGTCTCGCCGTGGGCGTAGGGTTCACTCAGCACCCAGTCGGTAGTGCTTTTGATGGTAGCAGTGGAGGGGAGGGCGGTGTAGTTTGTTGAAAGTTGAGTGTTCATAGTGGCAATGTCGTCGGCATTGAAACCAGCGGCTCTGGCGGCAGCAAGGATATTGGCCTCATGAGTGGCCGCGACGAGGGCATCATGCTCTGTCCGTGACTTGAACGTCACAGCATCAGCATTGGCAGCCGAAGCAGCATCGACATACGCGCGCGTTCCTTCTTTCATATAGAAGTATTTACCGTTGTGCGACTTCATCACGAGGTCATCATCCCGCTGCTCGATGCTCCACGACACGCTGTTGTAGTTTTCGGCTTTATCCGTCATGCCATCGCTGCCGAAATAGAGATTGTTGTCGAGGAACTTGATGGTGGTGACGCCCACGCCGTTGGTGGTAACGGTGGCTGGAACGCCATAGTTGTCGGGCACACCTTGAGTGCCGTAATTGCGGCCGCGACCGAGGAATTTTCCTGCTGTGGGCAAGTAGATGTAGTAGTCGCCGTCTGCCACAGCTTTGGCGGGCAGGTCGGCCAGCGTAGCCGTAGTGATGGGGCTGGTGCCGTCGATCATGATGTTGATGAAATCGTTGAGGTCGCTCTCGCTCACGCCCACGGCGCCGCGCCAGTAGTTGTAGAACTTCTGTTGAAGGTTGTCGCCCTGCAGCGCCTTGATGTACTGCAGTTTGTGGTCGATGCCTGTCTTGTCGCGCAGTATGGAGAACGAGGTGAGCTCGTAGTCCTTGTAGAGCTGATCTACGGGCAGGCCCAGCAGACCTTCGAGCAGCATGGCGAAGCAACCCGTGCGGTCGGCGCCGAAGATGCAGTGGAAATAAGCGGCCTTGTCAGCCTTCAAGGCAGCAAGGATGAGGTTGAAACCGTTGCGGAACTTCTCAGTATCGAGGTTCAGGGCATCCTCGCTCCAGCGGTTGAGGTTGACGTAGGTATAGGCGGCACCGTCGATGGCCGATGCGTTCATCGTGCCGTTGGCAAAATCCTTGTCTTCGCGCAGGTCAACTTCGGCGCCGATATTCAGTTCGTTCTTCAGCATGGCGAGGTCAGCATCACTGGCGGTATAGGTTTTTCCACCTCGCAGCTCCGAACCACGGAACAATTTGCCGTAGCGAATGCGGTTGCCATCGGCGTTCGTCCAGCCGCCCAGGTCGCGCATGTTGGCGATGCCGTCGGCCTTGATCATGCGGAGCTGGCCTGTGGTGGTGATGGTGCCGCTGGCGATGACGGAGCCGCCGGCCTCCACCTTATAATAATAGGTGTTGCCCGGGAGCAGGTTCTTCACCTCGTAGAGCAAGCTGCCGGCCGCCACGGTGAACGTCTCGGCATCGGTGTAGGTACTGTTGAGTGCCAGGCTGAGGGTGGCGGGATTCTCTTGTGCGGGGAGAGGAATCATAATGGTAGCCGGCTGGTCGTTGCGCAAGGCGGCATCAGTGGCGTAGCTGCCGATGACCGTGGCTGTGCTCTCTGTGTAGGTCGTGCTGGCGAGGTAATTAGTGACTTCGCTGTTTTCGATGTTCAGGTCATAAGCGAGGTCGGTGTAGCTGTCAAGCCCTCCATAGCTTTCCGTAAGTGTCAACCGGAAATCGTCGGCCTTGAGCAGCGTCTTTCCCTTGCCGGTATTCTGGAGCTTGAAGGTGAGCGTGCCGTCGCTGACGAGGATGCGCTCTAATGTCATGGTGTGGCCGTAAGCAACCTCAGCATCAACGTTGCTGTTCGAGGGGCTCACGCTGGTGCCCTTACCGTTGGCCGTCAGTGTGATGGGTGAGCTGTCACCATAGCCTGCCACGACGCACTGCATGGTGTAGTATCCATTGGGCAGACCGGTGATGGCCTGACTGATGTCGAGGGTCTTGACGCTATTGTCCCAAGTGTTGAAGAGGTAAGTTCCCTCGCTGTGCGTGTTGCTGTAGGTAGCATTGTCGGTGCGGCGGGCACCCGTGTCGTCGCCCATGACGTCGATGCTCCAGCCATCAGTGTTGCCCAGCTCAAAGCCCGGGTTGATCATGGCAGATGTGAAAACAGTATTGTTGGCTGTTCCAAGAGCAGCAATTTCCTGGGGCTGATAGTAAGCATAGACATCGGCGGCGGAAGCGTACTCGCCATTGTCGTACTTGGCCTGAACGGCAGTCTTGACATCATCGCTCGTCGATTGTGCCTTCATGCCGTTGACAGCGTTGAGGATAGGGCCTGTGTAGAGGGCGTTGCTGGCCTGCGCGTTGCCGAGTGCTGTGCCAAGCGCACTAAGGGTAGCCTCCAGCCATTCTTGCGAGCTGGTGTTAACGTCGGTCTCGGCAGCGGTGATAGCGTTGCTGAGCGCTGTCTTCACACTGGCCTGCATGGTTTCGCTTAGCAAAGCCTTGGCAGCTGCCAGTTGTTCCTCGTAGCTGGTAACGAGGGCGCTGAGATCGATGCCGTAGTAGGTGAGGGTGAAGTTGTCGAAGATGGTCCAGTCATTTTCGACTGCCACCGTCTTCTTTACGCCAAGACGGATGTTGCCATCTGTGACGACAGCCGTGACAACGGGATTCTGGTAATCGTCCTTGCGTAGGCAGTTGGCAGCCTGAGACAGCGAGTTGGGGAGATAGCGCGCTTCACCGTTTACGGTGTACGCTATGTTTTCGTTGTAGTTGGCTGTATAGGATTTGGCATACGAGCCGTCGAAGATGGACATCAGTCCTCCCTCGCTGTTGTTGATGTAGTATTTGGCATTCAACACTTCTTGGCCGTTATTGCGTCGGGTAGTAGCGTCCGTGCGGCCGCCTATACGATAAAAACCTTGGCACTGAATTCCATAAATGCCATTAGGAAGTCCGCTCAGCGTCTGATAGACATCGAAAGTCGTGTTGAAGCGTTCTATACAATAATTTTGTGAGGCACCGTTTTCATATCCGCCGTGAGTCACGTCCCCCGTCCACACGCCACTGACATTTGTGACGCGTCCGAAATAAGGATCCAAGATGAGGAACGTAGCATCAATAGGGCTCTCCTGAGTGGCGTTGGAGAAGTTGGCCAGCAATGCCTCGCGGGTTGCCAGCTTCCAGTAACCCTTGGCATCGGTTGGTAAGGTTGCAGTCAATGAGGTCTTTGTTGCATCTGTTGCATGGCCCACGAGATACTTGCTATCTCTGCTGCTCTGCAGGATATAGGTGTTGTCCTGACCGTCCACTGCAACAAATGTCCAGTTGCAATAGTTGTTATTGCCCT
Source organism: uncultured Prevotellaceae bacterium (assembly GCA_947167455.1). Lineage (GTDB taxonomy): Bacteria > Bacteroidota > Bacteroidia > Bacteroidales > Bacteroidaceae > Physcousia. The sequence goes on from CAMVIB010000052.1 coordinate 11,583, forward strand.
TGGCGAAATCTACAAAGCCATTGTTGCCGTCGTTGCCCAAATAAAGGCCTTTGTAGGTCGGCGATGTGGCGATGAGATAATTATTGTAGCCAGAACCGGCAGAGAGTGTCACGGGGATACCGCCTTGTTGGGTCAACGAGGCTCTGGTATCATAATCATTGCCTCCGCGGAGGAATCCGTTGTTGCCGACGTTGTACAAATAGAACGTCCCTTCGCCTACGGCGCTGGCCGTCCACGTTTGAGAAACGGCATAGGTCGGTAGCCACAGCCATACTACTATTGTCAGAATTCTATTAATAAACGTTGCCTTCATTATATATTCAATTACCTAATGATTATTTTCTTACCTTGAAAAATATAAATGCCTTTTGCTGGTCTTGTCACCGCACGACCGCTGAGGTCAAACCATTTACCAAATTCGGATTTACCATTTATCATTTGATGTCTGATGGTGGTAACGTCGGCACCGAGATAGATGAGTCGAACGTTATCTATGCAGACCCAGTCATAGACCGTAGGTATGAAGTTGCGCAGACCGATGCGTAGGTCTGAAATCTCAGTAATCGTGAAGTCGAGCTGCTGAACATAGTGTCCTGCCTGAAAAGCCTCGTTAGCAGTGGTAACATTATCGGGATAGGTGTAGGGCTCGCGGGTGAAGGGAGCATTGGCATCGTAGAGCGAGAGCATTTTCGTCGAGGCGAGGTCTGTGGAGATGAGCTCGCCAGCGGCAGCATATACCTCAGCCATGTGTTCTGTTCCCGCCTTGTGGCGCAAGTAAGCATTGGCGATGTTTCCGTCGCGGTAGAAGCCCTGCCACTGCAGGCGGTAGTTGCCTGTCGGCATGTTCGGTAGTATCTGATAGGTGTCAAAGAGCTGATAATAGTGCTCTGCTACAGTGCCAGGTGCTGCCGAGAAGAGCGTGCCTTCCCATCCCTTGGTGCCATCGGCGAAATCAGGATTCACGAGCAGGGATGTGATGTCCACATTCTCTCCATTGTCAATGATTTGAAGTGCCGTTTTATTAGCTTCCTTCTCCACCTCAGGATGGAGGGCCGTACAGGTCGTGGACTTTGCGGCAGCACTCTCGTAGAGAGCAAGCACCTGAGCAGGAGTGAGAGTTACGTCGAAAACGAGGAAATCATCGAAGAAGGTGCTCGTCATACGTGCATCAGCGGCAAAGGGACTGCATCCCAACCATGCAACGGTCTGTGCTGTAACATCCAGGGGTTCTGCAGGTGGAACGGCCGTGGCTCGTAGTTGGCCGTCAATGTAAAGCCGGACGAGGTCATCGTCTGATGTGATGGTCAAGTTGTGCCAGCTGTAGTGCCTGAGCCCGGCATTGGATGCGGCTTTGGCCTTGGAGCCTTGTACGCGTTCGTAGTACCAGTTGAGGTTGTTAGCTTGGTTGATAAGTCCTGCATAGCTGTTCGTTCCGTTGGCCACGCACCATGCCCAGCAGTAGTTGTTAAGCCGACCCGCATCAGCAAACATGAGGTTGATGGAAACACTGTGTTCCGGGTTGTTCAGGAGTGAGCCAATGGTCTGTGCGGCCTCGTTTCCGAGGTTGAAGTACCCATTTTCGGCATCGGGACCGGTGTAGGCCGCATTGTTCCCGTCATCGAGGGTGATGATGGCAGCTCCGCCCTCACAGTTACCTGTCAACAATTCATCGTCGGACTGAGGTTTCCCGTTCTCAAAGCTGTAGGCTATAGCAGGTGGCGGCAAATGGGTGTCGGCCTGAGTTTTCTGCTCAGGTGTCACGTCAGAAATCGGAATCTCTATGATGCTGAGAGAGTAGGCTGGAACCTCGTATGCGACAGCTCCGTCCTGCACAGTAAGTGTGCGTTTCTGTGGGCTTACGTTCATCGGATGCTCCATTGAGTTCTCTGCGTAGTTGTCGGGATTGCTCATGACTCGCATCGTGGCCTGGCCGTGCATTGATGCGTCAGAAAAGCTGAATGTTGTAGGCACGGGAATGGCATTGTAGTTGATAACCTTCAATATGGCAGTGTCTTCGGCATCGTTGATTGATGCACAAAGGAACAAGCGTTGCCCTTCGCGTTCCGATAGAACGGCGGTGCTGATGAGCTCCCCGTCCAAGTATAATTCAGTAGAGCGTCCGCTGCGCACGATCTTGATGTGGTATGTCCGACCCGTCTGGATGGTTCCATCGGCTGTGGCGAGTGTGGTCTTCTGTCCTCCCACGGCTTGCTCCACGCCATGTCGTGTATTCCCCCAGCCGCCAAGGTTCCACCAAGCATAGTTGTTGTTGTCGGCAAAGGCAAATGCGATGAGGAACCCTTCGTCTCCGGAGTTCTTGACGGCATCGAGCTCGATGGTGCAGTTGTCGGTGACGACATCGAAGATGCGAGCGGTGCCGAAGGTGGTTGAGGGGGAGTTGACAGGGGATGCAACGGGGAATCCGTCGGGGACAGAACCATCCGCTGCCGCCACCTTAATATTAGTATATGTAACATCTGTGCCCCATGAACCGAGCCCTAGTTTGGCGCTGGTCAGCCCGATGGCGTTGCCCTGTTCGCTCCACGTCAGGTTCTGGTGCCCGACGGTAGAAGCCATCATCTGCTGTGTCCAATATGAAGGTGTGCCGAAGCAGGCATAGGCGTTGTAGTGCAGCATGTCCGGACGCCATTGAGACTCGTTTTCATTCATAAAAATAGGAGCATAGCTGTTCATGACGCATACGTCGCTGTTACGCTCCAGTCCTGCCATATATATAGCCTCCCCGAGTGCAGCTTTCAGTGTGCCATTGGTGCCGAAGTCCTGTGTGACAGCATATTCGCCATTATATACCTTGTTGCTGCTGCGGCTGTAGTTGTCATACTTATGGTACATTGAAGCGAACCAATCTGGCGAGCGATAGAAGTGCTCATCGATGATCTCCAGCGGGTATTGGTTGCGCCAGGTGGGATAGTCAGAGCCCCAGTCGGAGTTTCCGATGAGGGTCATGTAGGGGTAGCGTTCCTTGATGGCGCGATAGAACTGGGCATAGCGCTCGGCATAGTGATCGCTCTGGTCGCGGTTCCCATCGGAAGTGTAGTTGTAGTTCTCGTTGCCGATCTCCATGAATTTCAGGTGAAAAGGCTGGGGATGCCCTGCGGCCGCACGCTTAGCACCCCAGAAAGTGGAGACATCACCATTGCAGTACTCAATAGCATCGAGCGCCTCTTGAATGAAGCCTTCGATGTGCTGGTAGTCCTGGAACCATCCGTGTCCCATGCCCACATTGACCACAAAGAGGGGTTCTGCCCCCAGGTCCTCGGCCAGTTGAAGGAACTCGTGAAACCCCATACCATTGCTGACGGGATACCCCCAGTGGCTGTTATAGATTCCCAGTCGCTCTTCCACCGGACCGATGGTGTGCTTCCACTGGTAGCGTTGTCCGCCTTCGATATAACAACCGCCGGGAAAACGCATGAAGCGCGGGTGCAGTGCAGCCAGCTTCTCGGCCAAGTCTCTACGCATACCGTTCTCCCGGTTCTTGTAGGTTGGGGGGAAGAGGCTGATGCAATCCAGATAGATGGTACCCGCCTTACTACCACGGATGGCAAACCATCCAAGCTGGTAGCTACCTGTAGCCGTGATTTCAGCAGAGTACTTACGCCATGAACCTGCATCGGAAACATGAACCGTAGCATGTCCCAAGTCGGCTCCTTCGAAACTTTCCAGTGTCAAGGTAATATCGCCGGTCCAATTGTCCGCTGTGCGCACCCAGAACGATGCTTTGTATTTCTGGCCATCTACTATGTTGATGCCCCAATAGCCGATGTTGCGCGTGCCATCGCCTGCTTTTTTCATATTGAGGTGCATGGCTCGTTTCTGAGCACCATTGAGGAGGTTCTGCGAGGAAATGCTGAAGGTGGCATCGGCAATCGTCCACCAGTAATCAGGGTTGGATCCATTCTCTTCAAGGGAACCGTTTCGGATGAGTTCTGCATAGAGTCCCCCGTCGCCAGCATGATTGATTTCCTCGTAGAAGATTCCGTAGTGCAGAGGGCCGATGACGGATCCCCGGTGGGCGGTCGAGAGTTCGAAGCTGACAGGGCTTGTTTGCGCCTTAATACTCAGGACAAGGGCTAAACAGAGAATTATGAAGGATGTGGTATTTTTCATTTTGGGACATTGGTTTCTGTGAATGATTATTTCACAATCACTTTTCGATGACCTATGATGTACAGTCCTTTAGACAAGGTGCGTTTGCTGGACGGATTAGCAATCTGTCGCCCGCTCAGATCAAACCACTTAGCATTTGACGATTCACTGATTGCTATTTGCTGACTGATGCCGTCGGGCACAGGACCGTTGTACGTGAGGCGGAAGTTGTCGAAGACCAGCCAGGTGGTGCCGTTGGTAGGCTCCTTGATTCCGAAGGTCAGCTTTCCATCCTCGCCCACGATGGTCTCGACGGAGAGGAGGCCGTAGTTGGCGCTGGCTGCCATCTTGTTTCGCTGTGTGTCGAAGTCGGAGCCGGCGCAGCTCTGCTTGACCACGGCCTGTGTGGTCTGTCCGCTGGCAGTAGCGAAGAGATATCCCGTGTTCTTGCCCTCTCCGTTAGCCATCTGACAGCTGACGGTGTAGATTCCGCTTGGCAGTCCGTCGAGGGTCTGCTGCATGGAGAAGTCCGTGCTGTGCCAGGTTTCGGCCGCGCCATTGAAGCGCTGGTTCCCGAAGGTTCCTGCGACAGACAATAGCACCCATGAATTGCCTTCGAAGGCGGGGTTCTGGATGAGCGGTGTGAGGTCGGTGGATTTCCCGTCTGCAGAGGCGATGGACGCACTGACGTAGTCAGCATGGAAGCGTGAGCGAGGGATGGCGAAGAGTTGGAAGTGTCCTGTCTCATCGCCGGTCTTGTTGCATGCCAGTTCCTCTCCGTCGCGGTATCCGTTAGCAGACGTCCATAGTCCGAGCCAGTTGCCGGGGTATGTTCCGTTCTCAATGGTCCAGGCTCCGCCTGTGGAGGTGAAGAGGAAGCGAGCCCAGCTGATGCCGTAGGGCTGGTCGTGGGTGCGGAAGTTCCAGGCGGCGTTGGCCTCGGTCTGCAGCAGCAGGCCGTCGTAGTCGATGTTGCGCAGGCAGTAGCCTCCTTCAAACGGTTCGAGGGTGAAGACCGTAGAAAGGTCCGTGAGCGGGTCTGCGGCATTGCGGTAGAAGATAGCCTTGTTTCCATTTTCCTTGCCATTGGCCAAATGCAGCATCAGGTCGGCCTCGTCGGCACAGAGTACGAAGTAGCAGCTCTCGAGGGCTGCATCGAGTTGTTCCACGGAGGTGA
>CAMVIB010000053.1 GCA_947167455.1 uncultured Prevotellaceae bacterium
GCAAGGGCGATACCGTTCAGCCCTTCTCCGAGAACGACAAGAACCGTGTGACCATTGCAATCGCAAAGGAATAATTATTCCACGAAGCGATTCATACATTGCATCACTAACCAGACGGGGGCCTGGGGCTATGGCCTCAGGCCCCCGCTACTTTATATATCACTAAATCCAAGAAGAAATGAGAAAACTTTTCACATACGCAGCAGCTCTCGCCATGACCTTTGGTCTCACGGCAGGCATCTATGCAGCTTCAGGTGGAGCAATTGCGGGTCATAGCATACAAACAGAGCAGACCGTTGATGACACAACCTCTAACCCCGACAATGACATCAATAATCCTGACGATGGCGGAACAACACCCGATGGTGGTGGCAGTAATCCCGACGAGGGCGATGACAGTTCAGGCGGTGACACGCCACCCACTCCGCAACCTTATACATTTGTTGGTGATGGCTCAATGAGCAGCCCTTATACAGCTGAAGATGTGAGGAACATCACCCCTACTGACGAGACAGCACTTACAGAAAGTGCCTGGGTCAAGGCTGTTGTGTTTGGCTACGTCTATGGCACCACACTCAGCGAGACAACTATTTATCGAGGAGCCACGCCCCCAGAAGATGGTAACATCCCCAACACTCTCCTGCTTATAGATACCGAGCATCTTAACGATGAGGTTATAGACCTATCATTGCTTGTTCCTATATCACTGGGTGGTAGCACAGAAGCCAACAAAGTACTCACTGCCCTTAACCTCAACGCCAATCCTCAGCTGGTCGGCACCACTCTATGGCTTTGTGGTGACATTTCCACTGTCAAAGGAGTCAACGGCTTACGTAACATAGAGAGCTACAGCCTTGATGGCTCCAATATACTACCAGAACCAGAGCCAGTCAATGTGGACTATAATCTTTGGATTGGAGCAGTACAAGTATCATCTACCAATGCAGCTAACATAGAAAGCGATGTCATAAGACGAGGAAGCATAAGTTTCGACGAAGCCACCAAAACCCTAACGCTCAACAACACACTTTTTGTTTTCAGCAATACGCAGAATGTTGGCTATGCCATTAAGAACGAGATGGATGATTTAACCATCCAAATTGTTGGTGGAGTAGAGTCACAATCTATGAACTTTATCCTTTCCAAGAGTACCACAATTATTGGTGGTGAGAATTCCCGTCTCAGTTTTACCGGCGGTCGTAGCATACATGCCAACAACACCTCACTAACCCTTAAGAATCTCATACTATCCATCGGGATGGGTGCCCAAGGCCTCAATTGTTCTGGCAGCACACTACGGATTATCAAGTCGGGCATCAGCATTGTCGGCTGTGTTCCCGTAATCAGTGCAAAGAGCGAACCCGTTCTAGAAGACTGTCGCATCACTTATTCCGATCCATCAGATAATATTGCTTTCGATTCTAGCCAAAGTTGTTACTTCGCCACCAACTCAGAGACTGGAGTGCGCAGCAAAGTACGCTCCATCTCAATAGGCTACGGCACTGCTCCCGTTGAGCGTAAGCCTTGCGGCCTAACACTATCCAAAAGCCAAAGCACATATTACCTAAATAGCCGAAGCACATTTGATGACTATCCGACAGGAGTGACGGTCAGCGGTTATGATGGTACGATAACATACTCCAGCAGCGATCCGTCAATCGCAGAAGTAAATGCATCCACAGGTAAAGTGACATTCCATGAGAAAAGCGGTAAAGTAGTAATCACCGTTACGGCATCTGATACGGAGAACTACATAGGTGCCGTTAAAACATACACCATTGAGTACACATACGGTCTAACGGATCCAAATATCAGATTCGCATGTGGCAGCGAAGTATATGCTCCCGAAGGTGGCGACTCCTTCACCTACGGTGTCTATGTTCAAAAAGACACTCCCGCTAAAGTGACATTAAAAACAAGCGACAGTTCCATCGTAGCAATAGACTCGCAAGGTAACATACACCTTGGCAGCTCAGGAACAGCCGTTCTCACAGCTACAGTTCCAGCCATCTCCAATTATGCAGCCGGAGAGGCCAAATGCACGGTTCATATTGTAAAGAGCATACAAAGCAACATCCGATTTACTGTAACAGAGCCTATTACGGTGACTTATGGTGATGAGAGCAGCTTCACAGAACCGCGACCGTCAACCACTGCAGGCTATAATGGCTCGATAACATACAGAAGCAGCAACAAGGAAATCATCGAAGTCGATGAATCAACGGGGAAAATCACTTTCAAGGCTCATGGTCAGGCGACCATAACAGCAACAGCCAACCCGACATCAACCTTTACACCCTCAAATGCATCTTACACCATAATTTACCAGAAGGCCAGTCCCAAAGTATGGTTTAATCAGACTATTGGTACGTACCTAGTATCTGACGAAACAGCAATGCTGCCAAACTTAAACAACAGTGGCGATGGCACACCATCCTATCGGAGTACAGACCCCAGCATTGTAAGTGTAAATACAGAAAGCGGCCTTATGACATTCCATAAAGCAGGGGAAGCGACGATAATAGTAACCACATCCGAAACAGAACATTACTTTAGTGGTAGCGCATCATATACCGTTGAAGTCACATCCGACGGTTCAGAGACAGCTCGTCTAGATGTAATCAATCCCGGCTTACAATTTGCTTCAGAAGGTGGCAACAGACCAATCAAAGTGCGTGCAGACCGTTCTTGGAATATCAGTACAGGTAACGCATGGGTAACAGTGACACAATCGTCAGGTGATGCAACATTCACCCAAGGTTCCACCCCCACGGACAATGACTATGTAATAATAATGATTAGCTGTGGAGCTAATGACGACGAGAACTCAAGAGAAACGGAAATTGTAGTAAAAGCAGGTGACAAGACCTACAGAGCCACAGTTGTGCAAAACGGAACAGCATCCGTTACACCTATTGAAGAACCCGGTTTCACTCCCAAGCTCTCCGTGTCGCCCACGAGCATGAATCTCGTGGTGACGCGCGCCAACTCCATACTGCCCATGCTCGTCGTGCGCTACACCGGCGATGACGCTAGCCAGATCAGCTTCGAGAGTTCCGACGCCAGTGTGCTGCGTGTAGATGACGACGGCACAGTCCATGTCGTTGGCCAGGGCGAGGCAGTGCTGAAGGTTAAGGCCAGCGGCACCGAGTTCTACAAGCCCGCCGAGGTGAGCGTACCTGTAACGGCCACCTTCCCCGACCCCGACCTTGTGGAGGACCTCGCGCCTCTTTCTGGCACAGTCACCGTCAACATGTCCGCCCTTGCCGACAAGGACATGAGCACCGGTGGTGTCATGGATGACATCTACTTCAGCATGAACACCGACTTGAGCGTTGGCGACGGTTATAGCGAGGCCGACGGCTGCATCGTACTCAACAGCACCATGACGGCCGCCGAGATGGAGACTGCGTCGGCTCAATCGCTGGCCGAACTGGACGAGGATGGCAAGTTCCGTGGCATCATACTGCGCGTTCCTACCGGCACAGGCAGTATTGTGCTCGACTGCAAGACAGGCGCTCATCCGCTCATGGTCAAGGTTGGTGCCAATGAGCCACAGCAGTATTTTGTCTCGCCGCGCGGCGAGCAACGTATGGACTACATCGTCTCGCAGCCCACGCTGGTATATATCTATGCCACTGAGTTTGAGTCGTCCGCCAAGGCGCTGCGCAGCGTCCGCCGCGCACCCAAGAAGAACGATGCCACAAGCGTGCTCATCTACGGCATAACGGTCAACACCGTAGCCGACGGCATCTCTGGCGTGAAGGCTGACGCCGCTGGAGACGATGCCGAATTATACACCGTCGGCGGTCAGCGTATAGCCAAGAAGAACGCCCATGGCGGCGTATTCGTTGGCACCGACGGCAGCAAGCGCGCAGTCAAGTGAGCAAAGAACAACAGCATCTATTAGCGGTGAGGGTAGCAACAGCTACCATCACCACTTTCTTATGTTCTCGGACCAACTATCGCTTCTATATGGTCAGGGTCACCTCACTCGTCGGCTACTCCCCCGCCCCGCTGCCCATGAAGAACTGCTCGACGACGGACACCTGGCTATCGATGAATGTGGTGTCGAGCGAGCGCAGGTATATGCGGGTTGTGGCCTCGGTGGAGTGGCCCATGCATGTTGAGATGACGCTCACAGGTACCTGCAGGCGATACGCCTCTGAAGCCCAGCTGTGTCGTGCGATGTATGATGTTAGCTGACACTGCAGCCCGAGCCTCTCGGACAGCTGATGCAGATGACGATTGTAGCGGCGCAGGGCCGTGTCGTAGTGTCGCGCCGTAAACGGCAGCTCCACCACCGGCAGCAGGAATGGCGATGCAGGGTCGCCCCAGCGGTCTATTATTTCCTGCATGACCGGCAGCACGCTCACACACAGGGGCTTGCCTGTCTTGCTGCGGGCGTATGTTATGTGTCCGCCGCAGAGGTCGCACTTCCGCATCTTGGCAATATCTACGAAGGCAATGCCGTGGCCAAAGAAGCTGAAGATGAACACATCGCGGGCGAATGCCAGCGCAGGGTTGTCGTCGAGCCGCGCTCTTATCACGGCGGCAATGTCGCGGTTGGTGGTGGCTCGGTGGCGCGTGGCATCCACGCCGGTATATACCCCGTCGAAGGGAGCCGCCGCGTGTGGTGTGAGGCCGTCGCGTGCCGCCTCGTTCCATATCGCCCTGACGTTGCGGATATAGAACGAGCTGGTGTTGCGCGTGACGCCGCACTCGCCGAGCAGGTATGCCTCGAAGCGCTCTATGAGTTCGCGCGTGACATCAGAAAAGGGGAGGACCGTCGTCCTCCCCTCGTGATTCAGGAATCTTATCAAGGCTCTGAGCGCAGAGCCGTAGTGCTCCGATGTCTTGGCTTTCGATGTGTCTGCCTTGCGTTTTGTGAGCAGCGTAGCATAATGTATGAAGTCGTTCATGAATAGTGATGATGTGTTTAGAATGCATCCTCGGTGAGTATGCGTTCGAGGTCTTCTGCCGAGATGCGCAGCTGGAAGGCTCCACGGAATGCTATGCTGATGTTGCCCGTCTCCTCGCTGACGACGATGGCCAGTGCGTCCGTCTCCTGTGATATCCCCATCGCGGCACGGTGGCGCAGTCCGAGTTCCTTCGGGATGTTCATGTCGTGAGTGACGGGCAGCACACACCCCGCCGCCGCTATGCGTTTGTGGCGTATTATCATGGCCCCGTCGTGCAGGGGTGAGTTCTTGAAGAAGATGTTCTCGATGAGTCGCTGGCTGATGCGCGCGTCGATGATCTCGCCGGAGCGCATGAAGTCGTTGAGCGGCAGTGAGCGCTGCATGATGATGAGCGCCCCGACCTTCTGCTTCGACATGGATAGGCATGCCATCACGATAGGTATGATGTCCTCTCGTGTGTGAGTCTGCTTCTGCTCGCCGCTGAAGAAGCGCACCACGGAGCGCACACGCTGGTGTGTTCCTATGGTGAAGAAGAACTTTCGTATCTCCTCCTGAAAGAGTATGAGCAGTGCAATGGCACCGACGCTGACGATGCGGTCGAGCAGTGTGCCGAGGAGTCTCATCTCGAGAATCTGCGAGACGAAGAGCCAGAAGACGATGAAGATGAGCACGCCGAAGAAGATGTTCAGCGAGCGTGACTCCTTCATGAGGCGATAGCAGTAGTAGAGCAGTATCGCTACGAGTAGGATGTCGATGATGTCTTTTATGCCGATAGAGAAGAACATATTGCTACGACTTAGGAGTTCGGTGATTTCGCGATCTGAGCCACGAGTCGCACGGCCTGCACTGCCGATTGCACGTCGTGCACCCTAATCATGTGCGCTCCGGCCTGCAGAGCTATGGTGTTGAGCACCGTAGTGCCGTTGAGGGCATCATCGGGCGTCGTGCCGAGTGTCTGCCATACGATGCTCTTCCGCGAGAGAGCTATGAGCCATGGTTCCTCCGGCATGGCGGCTATGAGCCTTGGCAGTGCCTCGAGAATGGCGAAGCTCTCTTCGCTGCTCTTTCCGAAGCCGATGCCAGGGTCGAGTATCACGTCTGCCACACCGAGTTCACGCAGTTCAAGCAGCTTCTCGGCGAAGAAGCGCAGCAGTGCCGCCGGCGTGCAGCGTTCGTGAGGTGCCGCCGCTGTGGCATCGGTGTGACGGGCATATCCGTGCATGAGCACATACGGCAGTCGCCGTGCAGCCACGGTGGCGAACATCTCCGTGTCAACGCTCCCTGCCGAGACATCATTGACAATGTCAATGTCGTATCTGTCCGCACAATGTCGCACGACCGAGGCGCGGAAGGTGTCGAGGCTGATGACGGCCTCGGGGTATGCCTCGCGTATTGCCGGCAGCACGCTGTCGAGGCGTCGCAGCTCCTCCTCCTCGGTGACTGGCATGGATGCGGGCCGTGTGCTGCATGCCCCGACATCTAATATGTCAGCTCCCTCACTGATATGGCGTACTGCCATGGCAAGCGCGGCCTCCGCGATGTCGGCATCGGCCGTTGCCCCGCCATCGATGAGCCTGCTCCCTGAGAAGAAGGAGTCTGGCGTGGCATTAATGATGCCCATGACGAGAGGCCGTGACATGTCGAGGAGTCGTCCTTTCAGATTGATGGTCATAGAAGTGTGAGGTATGTTTGCGTGTCGATGCCCAAGCATCGCAATTCGGGTGCAAAGATAGTGAAATTTGGCCTACTACCATGCTCCACGGCGTCTGTTTTCGAAAAAAAGATGATAATATGGTCACTATGCCATGGAAAATAGCTACCTTTGCAGCGCAAAAGCCACATTTAAACCTATCACAGATGGAGAGAAGAGAACCTCACGACATAGTATATATATATAATAAGGTATATGCGCTGCATCCCGAGGTGAGCACCGACAGCCGCCACTGCCCCGAGGGCAGTATGTTCTTCGCCCTTCGCGGCGAGCGCTTCGACGGCAACGCCTATGCCTCTCGTGCCATCGATGCAGGTTGCGCCGTCGCCGTGGTTGACGATGCCAGCGTGGCGGCGTCGCTCGGCGAGCGTGCCATCCTCGTCGATGACGTCCTTCAGACGCTTCAGGCTCTTGCCGCCGAGCATCGTCGCCATTTCCGCGGCCCTGTGCTGCAGATCACCGGCACGAACGGCAAGACCACCACTAAGGAGCTCATCGCCGCCGTGCTGAGCCGCAAGTACAACGTTCTCTACACCCAGGGCAACCTCAACAACCACATCGGCGTGCCGCTGACGTTGCTGCGCCTGCGCCCGGAGCATGAGGTTGCCATCATAGAGACGGGTGCCAACCATCCCGGCGAGATAGCAGCCCTGACACAGATCGTGCGTCCCGACATGGGTCTGGTAACGAACGTCGGGCGCGCCCACCTCGAAGGCTTCGGGTCGTTCGAGGGTGTGAAGCGCACCAAGGGCGAGCTCTACGACTACCTCATTGGCATGCCCGGCAAGAGTGTGTTCTACAACCCTAAGGACCCCGACATCACTGAGATGGTGACTGAGCGTTGCCGCTATAGCAGCTGCGACAACACCTTTACCTACGTCAATGGCGGCGTCATCGACGACGGCCGCGAGCAGCTCACGTTCTGGTGGGAAGGCATCTGCCATCCCAGCGAGAAAGTCATCTCCCACAAGACTCACACCGTTGCGACACAGCTCGTGGGCCGCTACAACGTCAACAACCTGCTTGCCGCCGCTACCGTGGGACAGCATCTTAACGTAAACCCCGACGACATCGATGCCGCTCTCGAAGCATACACCCCGAGCCTGGGCCGCTCACAGCTGAAGCACACTGCCCACAACGAGCTCATCGTGGATGCCTACAATGCCAACCCCACGTCCATGCTCGTCGCCCTCGACAACTTCAGCCATATCCGCCACGACCACAAGATGGTGATTCTTGGCGACATGCGCGAGCTCGGCTACGCGAGCCTCGCCGAGCACCGTCGCATAGTGGAGACCGTGGCCGAGAGCGGTGTCAGCGAGGCCTGGTTCGTAGGTAAAGAGTTCGCCCGTGCCTTGGAGACAGAGCCCGGCAGCACGATTGTCCTGCCGAGCCACCGTCGTGCCGAAGGCGTCAAGGCCATGGTGCTGACCGACGTCGCTGCCGCCAAGGAGCGCATCGCCGCTGCCCCTCCTACAGACGCGCTAATCCTCATCAAAGGCAGCAACGGCACCCACCTCTACGAACTTCCCGACCTGCTTTAGATGTCTGTGCCATGAAGCTTGTCGTTGACAACAAGATACCATATATCTCTCCCGGTCTCGACGCCCTGGGCCGCGAGCTGTGCCGCCGTGGCACGCAGCTCGACATCGTGAGCCTTGACGGTGCTGAGATCGACCGCCGCGCGGTGGCCGATGCCGACATTCTCATAGTGCGCACACGCACACACTGCGACCGCACCCTGCTCGACGGCAGCCGCGTGCGCCTCGTGGTGACGGCCACCATCGGCTTCGACCACCTCGACACCACCTACCTCGACACGGCCGGCATAGCGTGGACCAACTGCCCGGGTTGCAACGCCGGCAGCGTGGCTCAGTACGTCAGCTCATGCCTCTTGCTGCTGGAGCAGGAGCGCGGCCTTCGCCTTTCCGGTGCCACGCTGGGCATCATCGGCGTGGGTCATGTGGGCAGCGCCGTGGAACGCTGTGCCCGTATGCTCGGCATGGGGCGCATACTGCTCAACGACCCACCGCTTGAGGCCGACGGCCAGCGCCCCGGAGCTTGGACCAGCCTGCCCGACCTGCTTGCCATGAGCGACGTCATCACACTGCATACCCCCCTGACACGCGAGGGGCAGCACGCCACCTGGCATCTGCTTGACGCCGAGGCATTCCGCCGTGTCAAGCCCGGGTGCGTGATTATCAATGCCGCGCGCGGCGGCGTTGCCGACGAGGAAGCCCTGGAAGAAGCCATGGATACCGGTCTCGTGTCCGACGCCATCATCGACACCTGGGAGGACGAGCCCCGCCTGCGACTGTCGCTGCTGCGGCGCGCCTACATCGGCACGCCCCACATAGCAGGCTACAGCGCCGACGGCAAGGCCAATGCCACGCGCATGTCGTTAGAGGCCGTGGCACGTTTCCTGGACTTGAGGATGTCTTTCGAGGTGACACCGCCTCCCCTGCCGCGACGCACGTGGGAGGGTGAGCTCTGGCGCACTCTCTACGACCCACGCGAGGACAGCCTCCGCCTCAAGGCCGACCCGTCAGGCTTCGAGTGGCAGCGCGGCCACTACCCTTTGCGCAGGGAGAAAGCGAGAGAAGAAAAGTAGTAACACGAAGCAGACATTCGGCAGAAAACACTACCACAGATGCAGAAAAATGGCATTTTGTTTGGTAATATGCCAAAAATATACGACCTTTGCACCGCCAAATGCAGATTATGCACACGAGTGCATCGACCTGTAATACGAAATTGATTACTCATTTAAACTAAAAGAACTATGTCTGAAAAAGAAAGCAAAGTCATTGAAATCATCGCCGACAAGCTTGGCGTGGACGCAAGTCAGGTAAGCAGGGAAAAGAGCTTCACTGGCGACCTTGGTGCCGACAGCCTCGACACAGTAGAGCTCATCATGGAGTTCGAGAAAGAGTTTGGCGTAGAAATCCCCGACGACGACGCCGAGAAGATTCTCACCGTAGGCGACGCCCTGAACTACATCGAGGCTCATCAGTAATGAGCTCTCCCGCGTCTCCGCTGTGGTTTCTCTTTGTGAACCCGAAATAGACACGGACACAGATTGCGCGGATTGCACGGAGTTGCCGTCGCTGAGGCTTTTTGGCAAGTGATGGAAGTGCGTGCTGTCGGCGTAGTCTGTTTTTTATTTATATTTATCAAGCAACATCAGCATATTATATGGAACTGAAAAGAGTAGTGGTGACCGGCCTCGGTGCCATCACCCCGCTGGGTAACAACGTCGAGGAGACGTGGAAGAACCTCATAGCCGGCGTGAGCGGCGCAGCCCCCATCACACATTTCGACACATCCAAATTCAAGACTCAGTTTGCCTGTGAGGTCAAAGGCTTCAAGGCCGAGGACTTCGGCATCGATCGCAAGGAGGCTCGCAAGATGGATCCCTACTGTCAGTATGCCATGGTAGCTGCCAAGGAGGCCATCGCCGACAGCGCCATGGATCTCGACACCATCGACAAGGACGAGATAGGCGTGATCTTCGGCGTCGGCATCGGCGGCATCCAGACCTTCGAGGAGGAGATTGGTGCCTACGGCCGCACAGGTGCCGAGTTAGGCCCTAAGTTCGGCCCCTTCTTCATTCCCAAGATGATTTCCGACATCGCTGCCGGTCAGATCAGCATACAATATGGCTTCCACGGCCCCAACTTCGCCACGACCTCTGCCTGTGCCTCCAGCACTAACGCCCTGGCCGATGCCTTCAACCTCATCCGTCTCGGCAAGGCCAAGGCCATCGTTGCCGGCGGTGCCGAGGCAGCCATCACGCCTGGCGGCGTAGGCGGCTTCAACGCCATGAAGGCCATCTCCACGCGCAACGACAGCCCCGCCACGGCCAGCCGTCCCTTCAGCGCCAGCCGCGACGGCTTCGTAATGGGCGAGGGTTCGGCCTGCCTCATCCTCGAGGAGCTGGAACACGCCCTGGCACGCGGTGCGAAGATCTATGCCGAAATGGTCGGCGAGGGCATGAGTGCCGACGCTCACCACATCACGGCCTCACACCCCGAGGGTCTCGGTGCGAAGCTCGTCATGTCGCGCGCCCTGGAGGATGCCGGCATGAAGCCCGAGGACATCGACTACATCAACGTCCACGGCACATCGACACATGTCGGCGACATCAGCGAAGCCAAGGCCATCAAGGAGCTCTTCGGCGAGCACGCCTACAAGCTTAACATATCGAGTACGAAATCTATGACAGGCCACCTCCTTGGAGCCGCCGGCGCCGTGGAGGCCATGGCCAGCGTCCTCGCCGTGAAGAACGACATCGTACCTCCCACCATCAACCACGAGGATGGCGACGACGACCCCGACATCGACTACCGCCTGAACTTCACGTTCAACAAGGCGCAGCAGCGCACCGTCAATGCCGCCCTGAGCAACACCTTCGGCTTCGGCGGCCACAACGCCTGCGTGATTTTCAAGAAGTACGAAGCCTAAGCACACGTGTATCTTCCACAGAACTTAATAGACCGTATGAAGCTCCCTTTCCAGTCGGAGAGGGAGCTTCGTGTGTCTTTATTCGCCATCCTGGGCTTCTACCCCCACAACATAAGCTACTACAAGCAGGCCCTGCGCCACAAGTCGCTCAACAACGGTCCCGTCACCGCCGAACATGGTCACGACGACAATGAGCGTCTGGAATTTCTGGGCGATGCCGTCCTCGACGCCATCGTGGGCGACATCGTGTATCGCCATTTCGGCAAAGCAGGTGAGGGCTTCCTCACCAACACGCGCAGCAAGATCGTTCAGCGCAACTCGCTCAACCGCCTTGCCAAAGAGGTCGGGCTACACAGACTCATCAACTCACGCGACCATTCCGGCAGCCACAACAGCTACCTCGGCGGCAATGCCTTCGAGGCACTCGTCGGCGCCATCTACCTCGACCGTGGCTACGACGCTGTGATGCATTTCATGCGCCACCGCATCCTGCGCCAACTCATCAACATCGAAGAGGTGGCAGCCGTGGAGGTGAATTTCAAGTCCAAGCTCATAGAGTGGAGCCAGAAGCACCGTCTGAAGCTGGAGTTCAACACTTCAGAACAGCAGAGCCCCAACCGTGCGTCGCCGATGTTCGACACACGCGTGGTGCTCGAAGGCCTCGACTGCGAGAGTGGGCGCGGCTATTCTAAGAAGGAGAGCCACCAGCGTGCCGCCCAGGCCACGCTGGCATCCATCAAGAGCGACCGCAGGCTCGTGAAGAGCATCTTCGAGGCCAAGGAGCGACGCGAAGCTGCCAAGGATACGCAGCCGGACTCTGACATCGGATAACCGTCCCCGCGAGGCCCGAAGTGCAGACAAAGGCTACGCAGCATACGCCGCAAAGTTTGTTCATTTTATAATATTTAAGACAGAGGATTTTGGGCTTCGCCCATTTTGCAGTACCTTTGCGGCCAAAATGAACATCACAAGCATCATATCACCATACTTCAGCCGCCGCCAGCACAAGCTCGACGCCTACGCCACACAGGCCGAGGCCATGCAGCGCGACGTGCTGCTGCGCCTCACCCATGCTGCCCGCAACACCGAGTGGGGCATCCTGCACGGCTATCACGCCATCTGCGGCTACGAACACTTTGCCGCGAGCAGCGACATCGCCACCTACGACAGCCTGAAGGCATACATCGACCGTATGCGCCACGGCGAGCCCGACGTGCTGTGGCCTGGCCGCGTACGCTGGTATGCCAAGAGCAGCGGCACCACCAACGACAAGAGCAAATTCATACCCGTCAGCGCCGCCGCCCTGCGCGACACACACTACGCCGGCGGCACCGACTGCTGCGCCGCCTACCTGCGCAACGTGGGCCACAGTCGCATCTTCGACGGCAAAGCCTTGATACTCGGGGGCTCGCACGCCCCCAACTACAACCTGCCACACTCGCTCGTGGGCGACCTCAGCGCCATACTCATCGAGAATATTAACCCGCTGGTGAACCTGGTGCGCGTGCCACGCAAACAGACGGCACTGCTGGCCGACTTCGAAGTGAAGCGCGACCGCATAGCGCGGGAGGCCATGCACCGCAACGTGACGAGCCTCAGCGGCGTGCCATCGTGGATGCTCAGCGTGCTGACACGCGTGCTGGAACTTTCCGGCCGCACGCATATCGACGAGGTGTGGCCCGAGCTGGAGGTGTTCTGGCACGGAGGCGTGGCCTTCACTCCATACCGCGAGCAGTATCGCCGCCTCATCGCCAACCCCTCGATGCACTACATGGAGACCTACAACGCCAGCGAGGGGTTCTTCGGCATACAGGACGACCCCGCCGACGCCTCTCTGCTGCTGATGGTGGACTACGGTGTCTTCTACGAGTTCATACCACTCAATGAACTCGACTCGCCCCACCCCACCGTCGTTCCGCTCTGGGGCGTGGAGACGGGCCGCAACTATGCCATGGTGATCTCCACATCGAGCGGCCTGTGGCGCTACCTCATCGGCGACACCGTGCGCTTCACGAGCATCAACCCCTACAAGTTCGTCATCACAGGACGTACTAAGTCGTTCATCAATGCCTTCGGCGAAGAGCTGATAGTGGATAATGCCGAGCACGCCCTTGCCGAGGCATGCCGCGCGACAGGCGCCGAGGTGCTGGAATATACCGCAGCACCCGTCTTCATGGACGGTCAGGCCCACTGCCGACACCAATGGCTGGTAGAGTTCTCGCACATGCCGGCCGACACCGATGCCTTTGCCACGGCCCTCGACCTGGCCCTGCAGCGCCAGAACTCCGACTACGAAGCCAAGCGTGCCAAGGACATCACCCTGCAACGCCTGGAACTCATCGTGGCACGGACGGGACTCTTCAACGAGTGGCTGTCTGCCCACGGCAAGCTCGGCGGTCAGCACAAAGTGCCCCGTCTGAAGAACGACCGCAGCATCATCGACGAGCTGCTGACGCTGCAAGGCTCAGCGCACACATGACCCTCACCCCACAAGCCAACCCTCATCATACCCCCATGCACAAGAGAAGCGAATGGACCCTGCGCCTGCTGCCCATCGTGGCAGTGACGCTCTTCGTGGCAGCATGTGCCAGCATCGGCTCGCCCGACGGCGGCGCCTACGACGAGGACCCGCCCCGCGTCGTGACGAGCACGCCCCTCAACAAGGCCATCAACTCCGAGCGCAAGAGCATCAGCATTCTTTTCAACGAATACATCAAGATAGAGAATGCCAGCGAGAAGGTCATCGTATCGCCTCCGCAGAACGAGCCCGCCAATGTCCGTGCCGAGGGCAAGCGCGTGCTCATAGACCTCTATGACACGCTGAAGCCAAACACCACATATACCATCGACTTCTCCGATGGCATCGTTGACAACAACGAGAGCAACCCCATGGGCAACTACACCTTCTCGTTCTCCACCGGCAAGGACATCGACACGATGGAAGTGTCTGGCTACGTGGTGAATGCCGAGGATCTCGAACCCATAAAAGGCATCATGGTAGGTCTCTATGCCGAGCCCGTGGCCGACAGCGGCGTGCCCGACAGCCTCTTCCGCACGGGCGCCCTGCAACGTGTGAGCCGCACCAACAGCACGGGACACTTCGTGATAAAAGGTGTGGCAGCGGGGCGACGCTACCGTGCCTTCGCCCTTCAGGACATGGACGGCAACTTCTGCTTCAGCCAGAAGAGCGAGATGATAGCCCTCGACACCACGCTCTTCACCACGTCATGCCGTCCCGACATACGTCTGGACACCATCTGGAAAGACTCCACACACTACGACAGCATACGCCCCATACGCTACACACACTTCTACCCCGACGACATCGTGCTGCGGGCATTCACCGAGGGTGGCCAGGACCGCCACCTACTGAAGACGCTGCGTGAGGTGCCCGAGAAGTTCCAAGCCATCTTCACTGCCCCGGCAGACACGCTGCCGCGCATCACGGGCATAAACGTCAACCTCGACAGCTGCCTCGTGACGGAGTCCAACCTCAACGGCGACAGCATAACCTACTGGATCACAGACACCACCGTTGCCTACGCCGACACCATCACCTTAGCCTTCAGCTACCTCGACACCGATACGACCCAGCAGCTGGTGTGGAAGACCGACACCCTCGACCTCGTGCCGAAGACGACACGCAAGAAGCAGCTGAGCGAGCTGCAGAAGAAGACCGAGGAGTGGGAGAAAGAGCAGGAGAAGAAACGCAAGAAGAATAAGAACCTGCCGCCCGAGGAGAACCCACACCTCATCACCTACCTCGACGTGGAATGCAAGCCGGCCGGAAACATCGACCCCAACCAGAACCCCATCTTCACCTTCAGCGAGCCCATCCTTGGCCTGCCCGACAGCAGCGCCATTCACTTCCAGACGAAGCATGACTCCCTGTGGGTCGATACGCTCTACGAGCTGCGGCCCGTGGAGGGGCAACCGCGCAGCTATCAGCTCTTTGCAGAATGGGAGGTGGAGAGCGAGTATCGCCTGCGCATCGACAGCGCCGCCATACACAGCGTGCTCGGCCACTGGAACAAAACCGTCAGCCAGGACTTCAAGACCAGAAAGGCCGAAGAATATGGCTCGCTCTACATACAGGTGATGCTCCCCGACAGCAACATCATCGTGCAGCTCCTCAACAGCAGCGACAAGCCCCAACGCACCGAGCGTGCCAACGCCGAGGGTCGTGCCGACTTCTTCTACCTCAAGCCCGGCGACTACTACATGCGATGCTTCATAGACCGCAACGGCGACGGCGTGTGGACGACAGGCGACTTCGCCTCAGGAACACAGCCCGAGGAGGTGTTCTACTTCCCGCAGCCCATGACCGTCAAGGCACAGTGGGAGATAGAGCAGAAATGGGATGCTCGCGGCATCGCCACCATGAAGCAGAAACCCGAACGCCTCGTTAAGCAGAAACCCGACAAAGCCAAACAGCGTCGCAACCGCAACGCCGAGCGCAAGAAGGAGATGCAACGCGAGTCCAAGAAGCGCAACTCCCAGAACGCCATGCAAGGCATGGGCGGCCTGCCGGGCATCGGCGGCATGGTGCAGTAAGCTCAGAGACGACCGACATGAAACAGCTCATCACACTCATCGCAGCCGTCTGCATGGCCACGGCGGCAGCCATGGCACAATGCACGCAGACCAACACGGCCTTCAACGCCGGCGAGGACCTGCACTACCAGCTATACTTCAACTGGAAGTTCATCTGGATAAAGGCCGGCACAGCGAATCTCAACATCAGCCAGAGCACCTACGACGGCAAGCCCGCCTACCGTTGCCACCTCATCACGCGCGGCAGCAAGCGCACCGACCGCTTCTTCGTCATGCGCGACACTCTGATGTCATACGTCAGCCAAGACCTCGTGCCACTCTACTACCGCAAAGGTGCCAAGGAAGGCAAGCGCTACAACGTCGATGAGGTGTGGTACGAATACCCCGACACGGGCGGCGTGCACCTGCGCCAGCGCTACAAGAACCACCGTGGGGAAGTCCGAGACCGCGAGTACAGCAGCGTGGAGTGCGTCTATGACATGGTGTCGATGCTACTGCGGGCACGCTCCTTCGACCCCTCGCAGTTCAGGGAGGGCCAGCACCTCACCTTCCCCATGGCCGACGGCGACGATGTCGAGCAAGCCACCATCGTTTATCGCGGCAAGAAGGAATTCAAGATGAAGGAGACAGGCGTAAAATACCGCTGCCTGGTATTCTCGTTCGTAGAGTACGAGGGCAAGAAGGAACGCGAAGTTGTCACATTTTTTGTCACTGACGACCTTAATCATACACCCGTGCGGCTCGACCTCTACCTGAGGTTCGGCACGGCAAAGGCATTCCTACGCAGTTACAGCAACTTACGCAATCCTGAGGCATCAATTATCAGCGACAAATGAACTGATGAGTATAATTTAATTTTATTACTGTCCGCTAAACATTGTTATATCTATCCCAACTCATTGAAGCCC
>CAMVIB010000054.1 GCA_947167455.1 uncultured Prevotellaceae bacterium
AGCGAAGACCGCGTTGCGGTCTCTTTGGTGGTATGATTGCGGATAATCATAAAAATTAAAAGTGAAAAGTGAAAAATGGAGAATGAAACCTTTGAGGGTATTAGGTTGTGAGGGATACTCGCTTGGCTGTGCCGTCGTAGTCCACACTGACGGAGCCGTCTTCATTGCCAAAGGGGCACGGATGGGTAGCCCCCCAGCCCCCTAAAGGGGGAGTGCTTGTCCAGCCCGCAGGTTGCTCCCCCTTTAGGGGGCAGGGGGGCTTGTATCTTACTTCAGGTAGTTATCAATAAAAGCCTCGCGCGGACGCAGGTATTTCTGTTCCCAGTACGGGCGAATAGACCCCGAAGGCCAAGCATGAGTGCGGAAGGGTACGCAGTTGACGGTCTTCTTGCCCTTCGCACCATTCAGCGAAGCCCAGATGCTGGCAGGCGGACAGGTAGTGTCGATGAGTCCCATCTCGCAATAGATCTCTGCGCGCGAATGGCGTATGAGGAGTGCACCGTCGAAATAAGGAAGGGTGGCATCGAGCTGCTCGGACGTGAGGAAGGGGTGGTTCTCGATAGGCTGGGGCCAGCCGCTACGACGACCGGCACGGGCGCCGCCCAGGTCCTGCAGGGCCGGGACGTTCAGCACTACGGCCGAGACGCGCTCGTCAAGCCCCGCAGCCGCCACGGCCTGTCCGCCGCCCTGGCTCTCGCCAATGACTATGATACGTTTGCCGTCCCATTCGGGCTGACGCGTCATATATTCTATGGCTCGCAGCAGGCGCAAGTACATCCCACGGAAGTAGTAAGTCTCGCGGTCGGCGGCGTTGTGCTCGAAATAGTTGCGCAGCATTCCGTTTTCGAGCATCGCGTAATAGCCGTCGGGCTGCCCGTTGAGCATGCCATGGGCATTGATGTCGAGACTGAGGGCTCCGTTGCCCCTTGAGGCATTATTGACGCACTCCCATACGGAACAGCGGCACCAGGCACCCTTGACACCGGCCGCGCGACACAGAATGATGATAGGCAACGATTTCTTCTTGGCTCCCACGGGCTTGGACACGTAGGCACGGACAGGAGCCGGACCCAGGCAGTTGATCTCGATGTCCTCGCAGCTGTATTTGCCCTGGAAATCCTGAGGCACGGTCAGCGCCGTCTTTTTCACCTGCATAGGCAGCGCCTTTAGCTGACGCTTCTGATCGGCCCAGTAGTCCATCAAGTCGGCCGGTTCATCATAGCCGGCACGGAAACCCTCAGGCGCCACCACATAACCTATTTCGACGGGGAGCCCATGGCGCTCACGCACCTCAACACTCACGGCGCAAGTGCTGTCGAGCGTCTGTTCCAAGGCTGTGAAATCGGTGGTTGCGGGCAAGAGGTTATATTCGCGGCTGAGTTTGTTGTTGTGGAACACTCTGACGCGCACGGAGTCCAGCGGTACGACATCGGTGTGGCACGATACTACGGCCCGCTCGCCTTTGGCATACACGCCGCTTTCTTTATTTATCTCGAGCCTGTAGTCGCCGGCGCGGTTGACTTCGTCGCGCGTAATGATGAGTTTCTCCGAGAGGAAGTGCTTCCAGAAGACGTCGTCGTTCTGGCGACTGAAGACGAAGGGCGTGGTCCATGGTGCTACGAAAAGCCAGCGAGCATCGTCGTCCTGCATGGCCTCAGCCCCAGGCACACAGTCGCATTCGGCCAGCGCCAGCATCTTCGTGGGGTACTTGCTCTTCAAAAGGTCGAACTGCTTTTTGTAGGAGCCGTGGTTCTTTTCGATTCGGTATTGGTCGCGAGCGACAATATCGACGTAGGCATCACCAGGGTACCAGTCATCGTCGTCGAGCTCCGAGGTCCAAATGTAGATGAGGTTGTGCACTCCACGCTCCATCAGATAGCGCTGGGCATAGATGTAGAGCTGCTTGAACGCCTCGGCACCGTCGTTGCCCCACCAGAACCAAGCCTTACCACCCCGATTGCTATTGCCGGCAGCTTCGTGGAAGGGGCGCCAGAGTATGGGGATGCCCTGAGCTTGGTAGTGAAGAAGATAGCTGCAGATGGTGTCGAGATTCTCGTTGAGGATGCGCTGCTCGGGCGAACCGGCTTTCAAGGCTCGACGCGGCGAGAAGAGGGTGGCGGGGCGACGGCCTTCGGCGCCCGTGGGGGTGTAGAAGGCGAAGCCGTCCTTCGGCGAGAGGTCGGCGCTGACGGGCACACTCCAGTGCCAGATGAAGCCCACTATACCGCCGGCATCGTGCCACGCTTTGGCCGTCGGACCCATATAATTGATATTGCGCTGACGGAAATGCTGGAAATCAAAGACGTTGATGGCCGGGTAACGACCAGCACGCTCATAGAGTCCATCGGCATCTGTAGTGTTATAGTCCCAGCGCGCCTGGCAGCCAGAGAGCACCTGCTTGCCCCACACCTTGTCGCGGAGGTAGCGGTAGAGCTGGCGCGTAGGACCCGTGGCTGCCGGGTCTATCGGCTGAGGCTGAATCTGCCCTTGCACCGACTGTGTCAGCGCCGCGATTAGACAGACAATGATAACGTGTCTCATAACCATAAGGATTTAAAGGTTACTTGGCCTCAACCTTAACATTCTGCTTTTTGCTGAAGAGGACGAACTCGCCGGGCTCAAGCACCCACTCGCCGTCGAGGTTTACGAACGAGAGGTCGCGCGCGGCCAGTTTCAGCGTCACGGTCTTGCTCTCGCCAGGTTTCAGTTCCACTTTCTCGAAGGCGCGCAGACGGCGGGTGTCGGGCGTGAGCGAAGCCACGAGGTCGCTGCTGTAGAGCAGCACGCTCTCCTTGGTGAGCCGGTCGCCGGTGTTGCGGACATCGATGGTGACGGTGAGAGTGTCGTCGGCGCTGAAGGTCGTCTTGTCCACTTCCATGTTGCTATACTCGACGGTGGTATAGTGCAGGCCATGGCCGAACGGCCACTGGACGTCCATGACGGCGTCGTAGTTGTAGTTGCCGTCCATCTGGCCCATGTTCTCGCACGGTTTGTAGTCGTAGGTCACGAGGGCACCGGTGTATTTGGGATAGGTGAAAGGCATACGGCCCGTGAAATCTACGTCGCCGGCCAGCAGGCGTGCCAGCGCCGTGCCACCGTAGTTGCTGGGCAGGAAGGTGTGGACAACGGCCTGGCACAGCGGCTCCACATCGCGGATGATGCGTGGACGGCCTTCTGCCAGTACGAGCACGATGGGCTTGCCGGCCGCTGCCAGCGTGCGCAGCATCTCTTTCTGGTTGTCGCTCAGGTTGAGGTCGTTGATATTGCCGGGCGTCTCGCAGTAGGAGTTCTCGCCCACGCAGGCCACGACGACATCGGCGGCACGGGCGGCAGCGGCGAGCTGGCCCCAGTCGGCAGCACGCTCGTCGAGGTTGAAGTCCTTGGCATCCCAGCGCACGCCTTCGACGAAGCGCACGGCGGCCTCACCGAAGCGCTCCTTCAGCGCCTGCTGGAAGGTGGGATAGTCGCCCATCTGCGGCGCCAGTTCGTTGGTGCGGTCGCCCTGCCACGTATAGGTCCAGCCGCCGTTCATGCCTCGCAGGTTGTCGGCATTGGGACCGCAGACGAGCAGCTGCGTACCTTCGGCCAACGGCAGCACGGCCTTGCCCTGCACGGAGTCATTCTTCAGCAGCACCATGCACTCCTCTGCCATCTGCTCGGCCTCGCGTGCAAAGTTTTCGCCGGCGAAGTCGGGGAACTCTGCTGCCAATTGCTCGGGCGTCTTGTCCCAGGTCTGCTTGTCGAGCATACCAAGGCGTACCTTCAGGCGAAGGATGCGCCGCACAGCATCGTCGATGCGTGCTTTCGAGATACGCCCTTCATCGACAAGCTCGCGCAGCAGGTCGCAGAATTCCACTTCGTAAGGCACCATCGACATATCTATGCCGGCGTTGATGGCCATGCAGATGGCATCTTTCTTGGTTGCTGCCACGCGGTCGCGCGTACATATATTATTTATGTCTGCCCAGTCGGTGACGATCATGCCGTCCCAATTCAGTCCCTCCTTAAGCCATTCGGTGAGATATTTGGCATTGGCATGGAAGGGCACGCCGTTGTTCACGCTCGAGTTGACCATCAGTGAGAGGGCACCGGCCTGTATGGCCGCGCGGAACGGCTGGAAGTATTTCTCGCGCATGTCGCGCTCCGTGACACTGCTGGGGGTGCGGTCCTTGCCGCTGACAGGCACACCGTAGGCCATATAATGCTTGATGCATGCAGCCACGCGGTCGGCAGGGATATGGTTGGGGTCGTCGCCCTGATAGCCAATCACGGCCTGACGCGCCATCTCACAGCTGAGATAGACGTCCTCGCCATAGCTCTCCCACATGCGGCTCCACAGGGGCTGGCGCCCGAGGTCCATGACGGGGGAATATACCCACGGAATGAGGCAGGCACGGCTCTCGTAGGCTGCAATCTCGCTCACACGCCGCGGGATGTTGCGGTTGAACGAGGCAGCCTGGCCCACCTCCTGCGGGAAGAGCGTCGCGCCCCAGGTGTAGGACGCGCCGTGGATCTGGTCGACGCCATAGATCTGCGGCACCTCAGAGCAGGTCTCCATAGAGATTTGGTTGAGCCTACGGATAAGCGCGCTCCATACCTCGGGCCGCTGAGCCACGCCCTTGGGCACGTTCAGGATACTGCCCACATGGTATTGAGCGAATACCTTGCGCAGCGCCTCTTCGTTCAACGTGAACTCGGGTTTCTGGGTATCGGTGATGACATCGATAGTGAGTTCACACATCTGCCCGATCTTCTCGTCGAGCGAGAGTTTGCCCAGTGCTTTCTCCACCTGTGCCTCCACGTCGGAATCGACGGGGATGGCGGGGTCGGCGGTGTTCTTAGTTCCACATGCGAGCATAGCCAGACTCATAGGTATAATCATTGCATTACGTTTCCAGTTCATGATGATTATGCGTTTAGGTTAGTGCAGTTATCTATTGAGGTGTGTTTTATTAATTATATAGAATACACCTATAGCATTTTAGGTCGCTGATGCAAGTGCGCAGTTCCGTTTTTCGCATGATAGTTTTGCAGATGTCGGGATAGGTGTGGACTTCGACGATGAGGTGACCGCTTCCGACCTGGTCGTTGGGTAAGCGCATCTGCTTAAGCGGGTCCTGCAGGCGCTCATTTGATTATCGTTGGAAGTATTTCTTTCCGTTGTGTATCACGATGCCGCGACGGCCTTCCTGCCACGGACGGCCCATGAGGTCGTAGCTGCCTGCCGGACGAGTGACGCGGTCATCCCGCACGCTCTCCACGCCGGTCATCAGCTGCTTGAAGTCGTCGCGCGTGAGCACATAGTCCTGAGCGAAGGCATCGGCCCACCATTCGGCGTTGGCATGGCTGTGCTCAGTGCTCTTGAAAGCCTCGCTGTTGACGTCCTTCGTCCTCTCGTAGTCGTACCATGGTATAAAGAAGAGCCACTTGCTCCGCGTGCGCCATTGTGCGCTTATCTTGGCTACATTACCGCATTCGGTCAGCGCCACCATCTTGTCGGGCGAATAGGTCTGCAGGAACTTGAAGCATGAGTTGTAGATATTCGCAGCGCCAGTGTTGTTGTAAATATCTATGCCGACAATGTCCACGTACTCATCGCCCGGGTACCAATTGTAGCCGTCGCTGTAGGGCTTGTTCCATGCAGCAGCCGAAGTCCACACCCAGATGAGATTGTCGAGGCCCATCTCCTGGAACCGGCGAAACATCACGCGCCACAGTTCCTTGCACGCCTCTGCGTCCATGCCCCACCAGAACCACATTCCGCCAGCCTCATGCAGGGGACGCCATATCACGGGAATCTTGCGCATTTTCAGCATTTTCAGATAGAATCCGATGGTGTTGATGTCCTTCATCATGAGCTTATATTCGTCAGACTGCGGCTCGAAAATCTTGCGGACGTCAAAGCTTGTCTGCTCGGAGTCTTTTCCCGGAGTGCAGGTGTAGCTCTTGCCGTCGTTGGTCGGCACATTCCAATGCCACATAGCACCGACTATGCCTCCCTTCCGATGCCAGTTGAGGACCTCGGTGACATCGGTATAATCAATCCAACTGCCTTTGGCCGAATATACATGATGGATGAAATCGAAACAGTTGATAGCCGGCCACTTGCCAGTGTGCTGATACACCCATTTGGCCTCGTTGATGTTCCAGTTTACGTTGGCCATAGTGCCCGAGAGTGTTTTCTCGCCCTCGATGGTCTTGAGGCATTTTAGCAGATTGGCTGCTTCGGCCGACAGTTGTCGTGTCTCTTGTGCTGATGTGCCGAGCGTGGCTGTCAGCGCCAGCAGTATCACAAAAAATAGTCTTCTTGGTGTCATTGTCGGATTATAGAGGTAGATGATTAACTATGTTTAGCTCTCAATACAATGCTTATGCGCTGCAAAGATAAGCGATAAGCGTCGTTCACGACTGACACTTTTTTAACCGATGATAGCACTCTTCACACTATAACCCTCCTGCGCACGTAGTTCTCACGGAATTCCGTTGGCGAAAAGCCTTTGTACTTGCGAAACAGACGGTTGAAATTGGAGATGGTGTTGAAGCCGCAGTCATAGCAGACCTCAGCCACGGTCTGCTCAGAATCAATGAGCTTGCGCGAGGCTATGCCCAGACGGAACTCAATGAGATAGTCCGAGAAGGTGCGGCCTGTGCGCTGACGGAAGAAGCGCGAGAAAGCCACGGGAGTCATGCCAACCAGTTCGGCAAGCATCTCGAGGCGCACATCCTCGCTGTAGTGGCGGGCTACATACTCTTGTACCTTCGCCACACGACGGCTCTCGCTGTGAACCTCGACACGCGCAAACGACGAGCTTGAAAGGGTGCGCGAACCATCGCTAACCGACAGCTCATACAATATCTCATATAACTCCAGCACGGCGCGAAAGCCTGTCTGGTGGTCGATGAGGGCGATAAGATTATTGTAAACTCGCATGATGGCAGGCAGCGAGAAAGCCAGGCCACAACGGGCGCGCTCCAGCATGCGACGGATGCTCTCGAACTGGTTGCGCTCAAGCAGAGCATCCGGCAGGAGGTCGGCCTTGAACTGAATGGTGATCTCGCGGATGTCGGAACTCGTGCAGTCGCCCTGCTCCCAGACATGCTCCAGGCCGGGGCTTGCTATGAGCACCAGGTCGTAATCGCCTATGACCTCGCTGCTGTCGCCCACCGTACGCCGTACACCGGCGGCATTCTGGATGAAGTTGAGCTCGTACTCTGGATGACAATGAATGGGATAGTCGAAGCCCGACTTACGACGGTCGGCAATGTAGAAGCAGTCGCGCTCCGACAGGGGCGTTATCTCATGCAACACTTTTGATCCCATTGTCAGTTAGTTTCTGATTATATTATCTTATGTATTTCATACTTGGTTGCAAAAGTACTGATTTCCCATGAAATATCGGCAGAAAACCAAAATTATTCTGTCATCTTTTACTTTTTTCCCTCTATTATGTGGGTGAGATACCTTCGTTAGTCGAGTAGAGGCAGAAACCAGCTACCAAACAAGCGCGCGACCAGATGGCCGATGCCAGACAGAAACTCGTCACCAACATTAATAGCAGCAGAACCTGCTGAAGTACCGCCAGGCTACGGGAAAATAATTTATTTGATTATCCGCAATCATACCACCAAAGAGACCGCAACGCGGTCTTCGCTCAATAACCGAGGGTACGAGCGTAGCGAGCACCCCCGGATATTGAGCGCTATAGAGGCAAGCACTCTGAAAGAGTGCCCGAACAGCGTAATGGGCGACCCCTTCAGGGTCGATGTTCCCCTTTTTGTCCCTATCCGGGGGTACTGCGCACCCCCGGTTATTGAGAGGAGACGCTTCCAGCGTCTTGGTGGTACGATTGCGGATAATCATTAATTTATCTGCATGGCTCGGGTTTTATCGAGCCATGCAGATTCCTTTTTTAGAGCATCTGTTATAGGATTAACGCAACAGCTATGAAGATGATTAGATTTGCAGTCCTCGAGAAACGATAAGACAGATGAAAAAAAGAGGAATGGTTGGCGCGTAACGGTCTAATGACCGATCTGGGTTAAAGCCTCAGGTAGATAATAAGATCCCGCAGGGGTGGCTCATTATAAATAAAATGAGCCACCCCTGCGGGGTTCTGTTTTCTGTGTCCGTCTGTATCAGGGCTTACGCCCCTGCCTGTGGTGAGTCACCCCCCAGCCCCCCAGCCCCTAAAGGGGAGTGCTTGTCCAGCCCGCAGGTTGCCCCCCCTTTAGGGGGCTGGGGGGCTTGGGGAGTGCTTGTCCAGCCCGCAGGTTGCCCCCCCCCTTTAGGGGGCTGGGGGGCTTGGGGAGTGCTTGTCCAGCCCGCAGGTTGCTCCCCCTTTAGGGGGCTGGGGGGCTGAGGCTGGGGGGCTGAGGCTGAGGGCTGGGGGCTCGAGGCTGCTGGCTTATGCTGCCACGGCGCTGCCGGCCATATAGACGAGGGCTACGCTGACGATGGCGTAGAGCTCGGGGAAGACGGCGAGGACGATGGTGTTACCGAAGAGGTAGCTGTGGCCCTGTGCCATGCCGGCGATACCGTTGGCGCACACCTGGCCCTGGCGGATGCCGGAGAAGAGGCAGGCCAGGCCGCAGGCGAGGCCTGTGCCGAAGACGGTGGCAGCCTGGATGGCTGTCGTGGCGGGTGTGAGCAGGTTGAACATGTTCTGGCACATGTAGAATCCTGCGAAGCCGTACAGACCCTGGGTGCCGGGCAGGGCCGTGAGCACGAGGGCGTTACCGAAGAGCTTGCTGTCCTTCTTCAGGCCGCCGATGGCGGCGTTGCCTGCGATTGTTACACCATAGGCGCTGCCGATGCCGGCGAGGCCTACCATCAGGGCTACGCCCAGATACGCGATCAGAAGTGTTGTGTTCATAATGGGTTGTAATGGCCTATCAGCCGCCTCGCGGCCTCGCGCCCTGGGGTGGGCTTTGATTGTGGCTGTCTAGGACTTTTCTATTGGTTGTTAATTTAGTTATTGTCTGTTGTTGGTTATTTGAATGGCGTGTAGGCGTTGCCGCCGCCCTCGTAGCCGGCGTTCTTGAAGAACTCCACGAAGGTGAGTCGCATGGGGTGTACGAATGCTCCGAGCACGTTCATGAACATGTTCAGTGCGTGGCCGAGTACGAAGATGAGCACCATGACGATGGGTCCGAGCACGGCGTTGTCGGGTGCGAGGCCGGTGGCGAGGCTGTCGAAGACCGTTGCGAGTATGCCTCCTGAGAGTCCGAGGGCGAAGAGTCGCACATACGAGAGCATGTCGCCGAGCATGCCCGTGGCGGTGTTGTAGGCGTCCCACAGGCCGGAGCCCACGTTGATGAGCAGTCCCGTGGCGGGGTTCTTCTTGTAGCGGTCGGGGCTGTTGGCGAGGAAGGCGAGTGCCAGGCCTGCGTATGTGAACCATTTGCTGACGCTGCCATACTCGGGCATGAGCAGCGACACGGCGGCTGAGATGATGACGAGCATCCATCCTAAAGTGGAGAGCGAATAGACGAAGCCGAGCTGTATGGTCTTGTTGTAGGTCTTGAGGCACATGCCGAAGATGATCTGTATGAAGCCCAGGATGAGCGAGAGGTTGAACATCTGGCTGTTGTCCATGGCCACGGCGCTGCCTATGCTGTCGAAGAGCGGCACGTCGAGCTCGTAGAGGTTGATCCCGAAGAACGCTCCCGAGAGCAGTCCGCAGAAGAATGCCGAGATGCCCAGCGTGAGCAGCAGGTTCATGGCTGCGCGCATGCCCTGGCTGAGGTCTTTCTTGAACATCTTCACGGCGAGCGCGGCGAGGGTTATGAAGAGTCCGTAGCCGGAGTCGCCCAGGCAGAGGCCGAAGAAGATGATGTAGAACGGCGCGAGGAAGGGTGTGAGGTCGAGCTCGTTGTACTTGGGCAGCATGTACAGCTCGGTGAACATCTCGAAGAGGCGGAAGAAGCGGTTGTTCTTGAGCTTGATGGGGATGTCGTCGCCGGGCTGCGGGTCGCTGATCTCGAACCATGCCGAGCTGGCGTCGAAGGCTGCCCGCAGCTCTTGCTCCTTCGTGGCGGGGATCCAGCCTCGCAGCACGCACAGGTGGTCGTCGGCGGCGCGCTCGGTGCCGAGGCGCACGGTGTCGAAGTCGAGGTGGCCTTGTATGCGGCTACGCTCGGCCTCGAGTGCTGCCTTGGCGGCGGGTGCCATGGCCTGCAGCTGTGCCAGGGTGGCGGCGTGCTCGCCCTTGGCCTGGTCGAGCTGTGCGCGCAGGGTGCTGAGCCTGGCCTGTGGCAGCGTGGCCTCGGAGGCGAGTGTTAGCAGCTGCTGCAGCTGTTGCTGGTCGTCGCTCAGGGGCAGGATGGCCACGAAGTGTGTGCGGCCTTTGCTCTCGCTGATGGCTTCCGTGGGATAGTCGGGGGCTATCTCCTTGTCGTAGGTCTTGGTGGGTGCGGTGAGGAAGTGCATGGCGCATCCTGCGGCCTGCATCTGCGCCGCCACGTAGGCGGGGTCGAACTCGCCCCATGGCTCCATGGCCTCGGCCTGCTCCTCCAGCTGTGCTATGCGCGTCTGGAGGCTGTCGAGCTTGTCGAGCATGGCTGCCGTGTCGGCGCCGGTGTGTCCGTCGGGCAGGGCAGTGGGTGCCTTGTCGTGTTCGGGCTTTGGCAGGTCGTCGAGGCGGCTCAGTGTGTCGTCGATGTGGCGCAGTGCTTCCACGTCGGCGCTCAGCGCTTTGGCGCGCGCGGCGTCGAGCGTGCCGCCCTCGATGTGCATCACGCCGAGGTCCTGCAGACGGTGGAGGAACTCATCGTATTCCTTGTGATAGACAAGGAAGGTGAGTTTTTTCATTTTCTCTATCATGCGTCACCTCCTTTCTTGGTTGTTGGGTCGGCTTCGGCGGCGGCTCCGGCCTCGGCCTCGGCGGCTCGCTTCTCCTGCAGAGACTTGAGTATCTTCTGGCTCGACTTGGAGAGGTTCTCCTCGTCCTCCATGAAGCGCTTGATTTTGCGCACAGCCTCCTGGAAGCCCGGGATTTGCACTTTCTCGAAGAGGTTCACCTTCTGCGTCGTCTTGCGCCGTGCGTGGTCCAGGAGGTCCATCTTGGCTGCGGCGAACTCCCTCTCCACAGCAGTCTTGGCCAGTCCGTGCAGGAGGTTGATGCCGTCGAAGTACCATTTTGGTGCTGAGAAGATGCCGAAGGGTTTTGCCTCAAGGCGTATGTTGTTGAGCACCGGCACGCGCACGCCGGCGATTTTCTTGACCGACATCTCCACGTCCTTCACCTCGACGAGCGAGGCGTCGAACTCGGCCCACAGGGCGTACATGCTCTCGTAGCCGGCTATCTGCTCCTGCAGCTTGGCCTCGAGGGCTTGCACCTCCTCCTTGCAGCGTTTCACCTCGAGTCGCAGCGCCGTCTCCTTGTTCTTGATGATGGGGAGCGTGCGCTGTCGCATCTTGAGCTGCTTCTCAATCTGCTGGAGCGATGTCTTATTGTATTGAAACCGTATCATAGTAATGTAGAATGTTAAATGTAGAATGCGTATTTTACATTATACATTTTACATCCGACGTTTACGTCCAGTAAATGTCGGTGAATTCCTTCTTGATGTTGACCTCCTCGATGCGGAAGTACTTGCGGAAGAGCTTCCACGTGACGTCGAGCATCTCGGTGGTATCCAAGTTGACGTCGATGGCCAGTATGGCGGTGGCATAGTCCTTGGCGAAGTCGAGGCAGCGGTTGTCGTAGTCGGTGAGGTCGAAGCCGTTCTCGAGCTTTGTCTTGGCGTTGGCGGCGTCGGAGTAGAGTCGTATGGCGGCGTTCATGACCTGGCTGTGGTCCTTGCGTGTCTTCTTTCCTGCCACGAGCTGCTTGAGTCGCGATAGCGAGCGGAAGGGGTCCACGATGACCTTGCCCACGTCGCTGTCGCGTCGCAGGTAGAGCTGTCCCTCGGTGATGTAGCCGGTGTTGTCGGGCACGGCGTGTGTGATGTCGCCGCCCGATAGCGTTGTGACGGCGATGATGGTGATGCTGCCTCCTCCTGCGCTCTCGGGGAACTGCACGGCCTTCTCGTATATCTTTGCCAGGTCGGAGTAGAGCGAGCCCGGCATGGAGTCCTTGGATGGTATCTGGTCCATGCGGTTGCTGACGATGGCGAGCGAGTCGGCGTATGACGTCATGTCGGTGAGCAGCACGAGCACCGTCTCGTGCTTCTCCACGGCGAAGTACTCGGCGGCGGTGAGTGCCATGTCGGGCACGAGGAGTCGCTCCACGGCGGGGTCCTCGGTGGTGTTCATGAACGATATGATGCGGTCGAGCGCTCCGGCGTTGCTGAAGGTGTTGCGGAAGAAGTAGTAGTCGTCGTTGGTCATGCCCATGCCGCCGAGGATGATCTTATCGACCTTGGCGCGCAGTGCCACCATGGCCATCACCTCGTTGAAGGGCTGGTCGGGGTCGGCAAAGAAGGGGATTTTCTGTCCGGAGACGAGGGTGTTGTTCAGGTCGATGCCGGCGATGCCCGTTGCTATGAGCTCTGAGGGCTGCTTGCGTCGCACGGGGTTCACCGACGGTCCGCCTATCTCCACCTCGCGGCCCTCGATCTGCGGCCCGCCGTCTATGGGCTGTCCGTAGGCGTTGAAGAAGCGTCCGGCGAGCTGTTCGCTCACCTTCAGGGTGGGTGCCTTGCCCAGGAACACCACCTCGGCGTTGGTGGGTATGCCGCCGGTGCCTTCGAACACCTGCAGCGTGACGTCGTCGCCCACGATTTTCACCACCTGTGCCAGCTTGCCGTCGATGGTGGCCAGCTCGTCGTAGCCCACGCCCGTGGCCTTCAGAGAGCATGTGGCCTTCGTGATCTGGCTGATCTTTGTGTATATCTTTTGGAATGCTTGTGCCATAGTGTATGTCTTACTTGATGAAGTCCTCTATTTGCTTCTTTGTGTCGTAGTATTCCTTGCTCTTATACTGTGTGTAGTTCCACTGCTTGCACAGGTTGATGAGCTTGCGGAAGAAGTCCGTCACGTCGAGGAAGGTGTCGAAGCTGAAGTCGTGCTCGCAGATGGCGGTGACCATGTTGAGGATTTCCTCCTGGCGCTCGAGGGGCGTCACGGCGTCCACCTCGTCGAAGGCGTCCTGCTGCAGTATGACGAAGTCGATGACCTCCGACTTCCAGAACGTGACGTGGTAATCCACAGGCACTCCGTCGTCGCCCAGGATGTTGATCTGCTCGGCGATTTCCTTGCCTCGCTGCATGCGTGTCTTCAGCGCCAGCACCTTGGGAATCCACTCGCCGTTGATGTGCTGGCGTATGTATTCGGCAAACTCGGGGTACTCCAGGTACTTGGAGTAGGAGTCGATGGGGTTGACGGCGGGGTAGCGCTTCTTGTCGGCGCGGTCCTGCTCGAGGCCGTAGAAGCATCGTGCCACCTTCTTGGTGCTCTCGGTGACGGGTTCCTTGAGGTTGCCGCCGGCGGGCGACACGGTGCCTATGAAGGTGATGCTGCCCGGCTGCCCGTTGTTGAGATACACGTAGCCGGCGCGGCCGTAGAAGTTGGAGATGAGTGCCGAGAGGTCCATGGGGAAGGCGTCGGGGCCCGGCAGCTCCTCCATGCGGTTTGACATCTCGCGCAGCGCCTGCGCCCAGCGGCTCGTGGAGTCGGCCATGAGCAGCACGCGCAGGCCCATGGAGCGGTAGTACTCGGCCATGGTCATGGCAGTATATACCGACGCCTCGCGGGCGGCCACGGGCATGTTCGACGTGTTGGCGATGATGATGGTGCGCTCCATGAGCTTGCGGCCCGTGTGGGGGTCGTCCAGCTCGGGGAACTCGGTGAAGATCTCCACCACCTCGTTGGCGCGCTCGCCGCAGGCGGCAATGATGACGATGTCGGCCTCGGCCTGCTTGGAGATGGCGTGCTGCAGCACCGTCTTGCCCGTGCCGAAGGGCCCGGGAATGAATCCCGTGCCGCCCTCCACGATGGGGTTGAACGTGTCGATGGTGCGCACGGCGGTCTCCAGCAGCTTGAAGGGGCGCGGCTTCTCGCGGTAGTTGGTCATGGCGAACTTCACCGGCCAGTGCTGTATCATGTTCACTGCCAGCTCCGTGCCGTCCTCCAGCGCGAGGGTGGCTATGGTGTCCTCCACCCTGTACTTGCCGGCCTTGGCGATGGCCTTCACCGTGGCCTTGCCCTGCATCTGGAAGGGTGCCATGATCTTGAGCGGCTGGTGGTTCTCCTCGACGGCGCCCAGCCAGTCGCTGGCCTGAACGGTGTCGCCCACCTTCACCAGCGGCTCGAAGTCCCACTGGCGCTCGCGGTCCAGCGGGTCCGTGTATTGGCCGCGGCGGAGGAACACGCCCTCCATCTTGTCGAGGTCGTTCTGCAGACCGTCGAAGTTCTTACTCAGCATGCCCGGTGCCAGCTGCACCTCCAGCATGTGGCCCGTGAACTCGGCCGTGGCGCCCACCTTGAGGCCGCGGGTGCTCTCGAACACCTGCACATACACGTCCTGGCCCACGACCTTGATGACCTCGGCCATGAGGCGGTCGCCGCCGGTGCTGATGTAGCAGATCTCGCCCTGCTTCACCGGCCCGTCCACGCGTAGCGTTACCATGTTGGCGATAACGCCGCTAACTGTTCCTTTTGTCATATAGTCTTTAGAATGTAGAATGTTAAATGTAGAATGCCTTACTTCGTAATGTAAAATGCCTTACTTCGTAATGTAGAATGTTAAATGTAGAAGGTACTCCAAGGCACGTGCAGCCCCGTATTTTACATTTTACATTGCGCCGCTGAGGCTCGCGCGCCGCGTCGGCGCGCGCCTCAGCGGCGCACGAATTCCTCGGGCACCTTGGCTCCGGCCCTCAGGTCCTCGATGATCTGTGTGAAGCGCTGCCGCCCCTGCTCGGGGTCGAGCAGTGCCCACCGCTCCAGTATCTCTGTGCGCACCAGGTAGGCCATGAGGGCCGTGATGTCGAAGGGCTGGAAGAATGTCTTCTCCTCGAGCCACTGCCACCGCAGGGCGTCGATCTGGCGTTCCTTCTCCACGGGGTCCTGGGTGTCGGCCGCCCGCATGAGGGGTGCCACGTAGTCCAGCTCGGCGCCGAGGCCGAAGTCGGGCTGCGCGCTCTGCGCCACGATGGCATCCACCACCTCGCCCGTGCCTTGCACGTAGGTCTGCAGCGGCCAGCCCTGGCGGCGCGCTATGAGTGCCGTGAGTATGTTTAGTATGTTGAAGTTCAGCTCATACCACTCCGCCATCATGGCGTTGGGGCTGCGGCGGACGTAGTCGTAGTAGGCGAGCAGCACGGCGTCGCGGCTGAACCATCCCGGCTCCGTGGCGCGCCGGTCGTAGGTGCGCACGAAGTCGGCCATGAATGCCGGCGCGCCCTTCACCGGGCCTTCCGTCTGGCGCGCCTCGTCGATGATGTGCAGGAGCTGCTCGCGGTCCATGCCGCCGCGCTCGTCGGGCTCGGCCTCGGGGTTGTCGAGCAGGCGCACGAGGTTGTCGCAGTCGAAGCGCAGGAAGTAGTCGTCGAGCAGGCGCCGGTCGCGGCCGCTCACGACCGCCTCCACCTCATGCTTCATCTCGGTGAGCGAGAGGGCGGGCTTGCTGTCGCCGAGCCGCAGGTCTGGCAGGCCTGCCATCAGACAATAGTAGTTTGCCATATTCTGTCAGTTGGTGTTATGATTTCAAGTCCCGATATGTCGATTTACGATATGTCGATTTACGATTTGACAATTTACGATTTACAATTTATTTACGATGGGGTTGGATTTACCATTTCCATGCCCGCCAGCGCGGTCAAATTGCCAGATGAGCCAGATTGTACATAAACAGTAAATTGTAAATGGCTAAATGGTGAATTATTCTTGCGTTGTCAGGGCGGTCAAATTGCCAGATGAGCCAGATTGTACATAAACAGTAAATTGTAAATGGCTAAATGGTGAATTATTCTTGCGTTGTCAGGGCGGTCAAATTGCCAAATGAGCCAGATTGTACATAAACAGTAAATTGTAAATGGCTAAATGGTGAATTATTCTTGCGTTGTCAGGGCGGTCAAATTGCCAAATGAGCCAGATTGTACATAAACAGTAAATTGTAAATGGCTAAATGGTGAATTATTCTCGCGTTGTCAGGGCGGTCAAATTGCCAGATGAGCCAGATTGTACATAAACAGTAAATTGTAAATGGCTAAATGGTGAATTATTCTCGCGTTGTCAGGGCGGTCAAATTGCTAAATGAGCCAAATTGTACATAAATTGTAAATTGTAAATGGCTAAATGGTGAATTATTTTCGCGTTGTCAGGGCGGTCAAATTGCCAGATGAACCAAATTGTACATAAATTGTA
>CAMVIB010000055.1 GCA_947167455.1 uncultured Prevotellaceae bacterium
CCTTCAGGGTCGATGTTCCCCTTTTTGTCCCTATCCGGGGGTACTGCGCACCCCTGGTTATTGAGAGGAGACGCTTTCAGCATCTTGGTGGTACGATTGCGGATAATCATAATACATAATGTACTCAGGACAGGGGTTCCGTCCAGCGGACTTCACCCCTGCCTGTAATCTTTCCACCCCTGTTTGTAATCTTTCCACCCCTGCTTTAACTTTGCAGCCTCAAATAAGAGTCTTAGCGGGGTTACCCCCAAACTTGAATTAATTAATAGAACCCACCATTAATGATGGTGACGGACGGAGTTGGTTATTTGAGCTTCATCTTCAGCGCCACGCCGTTCAGGGCCGGGACGTCAATGCTCACGGGAGTCTCAGGGCTGAAGGCTATGGTGTGCGTCTGGCCTGTCAGCAGGTCGGTGGCCTTGACCTTGGATGTAGGCTTCAGGCCGTAGAGCTCAAAGACGTGAGCCGGGATGTTGATGGCCACAGCGGCCTCGCTGTTGTCGAAATTGGCGACAAACAGAATAACTTCCTTGCCCGAGCGGCGCAGGTAGGCGTACTGGCGATGTGAGTTGAAACGGTCGGAGTAGGGGTTCACGTACATGAGGTCGTAGAAGTCGCCCTCACGGATGGCGGCCTCGCTGGAGCAGAGGTTGAGTAGAGTGGAGTAGAACTTCTGTAAATCAACCTCCTGTGGTGTGAGCTTGCGACCGTCGAACTTGCCTTTGTTGCGCCAACGGCTCACGGCATCCACCGTCCAGTAGTCGAAGATTGTGGTGCGTCCGTCGCGACCGCTGAAGCCCTCGGCATCCATGCCGCGCTCGCCAAGCTCCTGACCGAAATAGATCATGACGGGACCCGTGCTGATGGTGGCTGCCACGAGCATCGGTGCGCGACCGCGTTCGGCATCGCCGGCAAAGAAGTCAGAGGCTATGCGCTGCTCGTCGTGGTTCTCGAGGAACGACAGCATGTGCGGGCGTATGTCGTCAACAGCCTGCCAGCACGAGGTGATGCTCTCGGCATTGGCAAGACCTACGGTGACGGCACGCAGCGTGTCGTAGAGTCCCACTTTGTCATACAGATAGTCGAAATGCCCCTCGTGGATATAGCGGCGATAGGCATCGGGGCCATAGATCTCGGCAATGAAGACGATGTCGGGGTGTGCGGCCTTGACCTTAGGTATGGCCCATCCCCAGAACTCCGAGGGCACCATCTCGGCCATATCGCAGCGGAAGCCGTCGATGCCCTTGCCGGCCCAGAACTGCAGGATGCCCAGCATCTTCTCCCATGTCGATGGCACAGGATCGAAGTGCGTGGAGCGCCCGTTGGCATAATCCACGCCGTAGTTGAGCTTCACGGTCTCATACCAGTCGTTGCTGCCAGCATGGGGGCTGAAGACGTCGTTGCCGGTGGCACGTGCGGGCTGCTCGACGTAGGGCTGCTGCTGTCCGGCGTAAAGGTCGAAGTCGGCGGTGAACGCCTGGCCGGGATAGTAGTAGAAATTGTTCTGCGGCGAGAAGCACAGTGTGGTGTCATCGCCGGCACCGAGGTGGGCAATGCCCTCCGGACAGGCATCGCTGTGGTAGGTCCTCGCCACATGGTTGGGCACGAAGTCTATGATGACCTTCAGGCCTGCACGGTGGGTGCGTGTCACGAGGTTCTCGAACTCCTTCATGCGTGCCGGGACGCTTGTGGCCAGGTCGGGGTCGATGTCGTAATAGTCCTTTATGGCGTAGGCGCTGCCGGCCTTACCCTTCACGATGGCGGGGTGGTCGCGTTCTATGCCGTAGGCCGAGTAGTCGGTCTGCGTGGCGTGCTCGATGACGCCGGTGTACCAGATGTGGGTGGCGCCAAGCTGGCGGATCTCGCCGAGGGCTTTCGCCGTGAAGGCCGCCATCGTGCCGCAACCATTCTGTGAGCGGTCGCCATTGGGCCGGTTGGTTGTAGTGTCGTTGCCGAAGAGGCGTGTGAAGACTTGATATATAACTGGTTTGTCTGTCATAGCTAAATCTGTGGTTGAAGCAGCACAGGCTTGCATAAGACATGCCAGTCCTATGCAAGCCTGTGTGGTGAGTCGTGAGCGTCGCATGGCGAAATCACAGGTCGGTGGCAGCCTGTATGGTGATGCCCTCGATGCCTTTGGCAATTTTGGCTATCATGCCCTGAAGAGCCTTGCCGGGGCCGCACTCGGTGAATTCTGTAGCACCGGCGGCCAACATGGCCTGCACCTCCTGGGTCCAGCGGACGCTGGCGGTGAGCTGGGCTATGAGATTCTGCTTGATCTCGGCAGGCTCGGTATGTGCCTTGCCGTCAACGTTCTGATAGACGGGACACTTGGGTGTCAGGAACTCAGTAGCCTCGATGGCAGCCTGAAGCTCATCCTTGGCGGGCTGCATGAGGGGGCTGTGGAAGGCTCCGCCCACGGCCAGTGGCAGTGCGCGTTTTGCTCCTGCGGCCTTCAGGCGTGTGCAGGCCTCGTTGATGGCCTCCACGGTGCCGCTGATGACGAGCTGACCGGGGTTGTTGTAGTTGGCGGGTATGCAGATGCCGACTTCAGCGTTCACCTCGGCGCAGACGCGCTCCACGCTCTCGTCGTCGAGACCTATGATGGCAGCCATCGTAGAGGGCTGGGCTTCGCAGGCTTTCTGCATGGCCTGGGCACGTGAGCTGACAAGGCGCAGGCCGTCGTCGAAGCTCAGGGCTCCTGCTGCCACGAGGGCGCTGAATTCGCCCAGGGAGTGGCCACCCACCATATCTGGCTGGAAACGGTCGCCGAGGCTCAGGGCGAGGGCCACGCTGTGAAGGAACACGGCAGGCTGTGTCACTCGCGTCTGCTTGAGCTCGTCGGCTGTGCCGTCGAACATGATGCTTGTGATGTCGAAACCAAGGATGTCGTTGGCACGGTCAAAGAGTGCGCGTGCGTCGGCATTGTTGTCATAGAGGTCCTTGCCCATTCCGGGGAACTGGGCACCCTGACCGGGGAATACAAATGCTTTCATAACGTGTGTTTTGGTTGAAATGCGGTGCAAAGGTACATTTTTTTCTGCTTTCAGCCGCTTTTTTCGCAAAATAGTTTGCGTGGCAACGACGCTTTTGCTAATTTTGTACGCAAATTTCAATAAAACATCGTAAATGAAGCGCATTTTAGTCACCGGCGGTGCCGGTTTTATCGGTTCACATCTCTGCGAGCGTCTCGTCAACGACGGCCATGACGTCATCTGCCTCGACAACTATTATACGGGGTCGAAGGAGAACGTATGGCACCTCATTGGCAAGCCTAACTTCGAAATCGTGCGTCATGACGTGACCCAGCCATACTGGGCAGAGGTTGACGAGATCTACAACCTCGCCTGTCCGGCAAGCCCGATACACTATCAGCACGACCCCATACAGACAACGAAGACGGCAATCTTCGGTATCTACCACCTCATGGGACTGGCACGACGCACACACTGCAAAATCCTGCACGCCTCCACGAGTGAGGTCTATGGAGACCCCACCGTGCATCCACAGCCCGAGACCTACTGGGGCAATGTCAACCCCATCGGCATACGCTCGTGCTATGACGAGGGTAAGCGTTGCGCCGAGACGCTGGCAATGGACTACCACCGACTCCACGGCGTGCGCTCGAAGATAATACGCATTTTCAACACCTATGGCCCTAAGATGCAGGCCTACGACGGACGCGTGGTGACCAACTTCGTCGTCTCGGCACTCAAGAACGAGGACATCACCATCTACGGCGACGGACAGCAGACACGCTCCTTCCAGTATGTCACTGACCTCATAGAGGGAATGATACGTGTCATGGCCACCGACGATAGCTTCACGGGACCCATCAACCTCGGCAACCCGGGCGAATTCACTATGCTCGAGCTGGCGAATATGGTCATCGAACTGACGGGTTCGAAGTCAAAGCTCGTATTCTTGCCACTGCCGCAAGACGACCCGCGACAGCGCAAGCCCGACATCACACTCGCACGTGAGATGCTGGGGTGGGAACCGAAGGTGTCACTGCGTGAAGGCCTGCAGAAGGTCATCGACTACTTCCGGCCGCGAATAAAGTAAACAAACATAGGAAATAACACTTGACAACCATGGCAGACAACGAATTTCTGCAAATAAACCCGGCGGACTTCAAGGTGCTTGTCGTTGATGACGTACCCGCCAACGTCATGCTGCTAAGAGTGATGCTCTCGCGCAGCGGCTACAAGGTGATCACTTGTGGCGAACCTCTTAAGGTCGTAGATCTCGTCAACGCCGAGATGCCCGACCTCATACTCCTCGACGTCATGATGCCGCAGCTCTCAGGATTCCAGATATGTCAGATACTGAAGGGACAGGCCGAGACGAAGGACATTCCCGTGATTTTCCTCACGGCACTCGACAACACCGAGTCCATGCTCGAAGGCTTCAGGGCCGGTGCCGCCGACTATATCGGCAAGCCGTTCGAGAAGGACATACTGCTCGAGCGCGTGCGCTCGCAGATACAACTCGTGGCAGCACGGCAAATCATCGAGCGACAGAACATCGAACTGCGAGAGACAATCTACGGCCGCG
Organism: uncultured Prevotellaceae bacterium; assembly: GCA_947167455.1. Lineage (GTDB taxonomy): Bacteria > Bacteroidota > Bacteroidia > Bacteroidales > Bacteroidaceae > Physcousia. The sequence continues at coordinate 4,558 of CAMVIB010000055.1, forward strand.
ACAAGCTCTACAGCGTGATAGCCCATGACCTGCGCTCGCCACTCGGAGCCATTCAGGTCACCATAAAGATGTTCGAGGACATGCTGCCCGCAGAACTCATCGGAGAGGACATGCACGGACTCATCGTCGAGTGTAACAATCAGGTCACGGAGCTCTTCTCACTCCTCGACAACCTGCTGAAATGGACAAAGAGCCAGACAGGCAAGCTCAAGACGGTGTTCCAGGACTTCGCACTCAACATCATGATCGAGGCCGTCTATGACATGTATCGGAAGGTGGCAGAGATGAAGGGTATAACACTCACCATCGAAGGTGCCGACCCCAGCGTCAATGTCCATGCCGACATGGACATGTGCAAGACCGTGCTGCGCAACTTCCTCTCCAACGCCATCAAGTTCAGCAACGAGGGCTCTTCCATAGAAATCGTAGAGCGCGTCGATGGCGACTACGCCGTGATGAGCGTTCGCGACCATGGATGCGGCATGACGGAGGAGGAGGTGGGACGACTCTTCAACAAGGACACTCACTTCTCTAAGTTCGGCACGAACCGTGAGGAAGGCTCGGGGCTCGGACTGCTGCTGTGCCAGAGCTTCGCAAAGGCCAATGGCGGACACCTCGAGGTGCAGTCCAAACAGGGCGAGGGCTCTACATTCTCGATGTACATACCATTGATGAAGTAATGATTGTCTCCAAGATAAGATAAGTATATTGTAAAGGTTTCATCCTGCAAAAAAAGACAACGAATGGGAAGACGTGCTGTTTTCGTTTACATGAAGCTTTTAGTCACTATACTCACGGTGATTGTGGTGGTGATGATATTCTACGGACTGACAGGTGGCAACAGCAGCCCGATAGGGAATACGTTCCACGCCTGTTCTGTGGTGATGTTGCCCGTGTTCATCGTTCTCGACATCATAGCACTCATCTACTGGCTTGCCGTCAGACGACGATGGCTATGGGCATTGCTGCCACTGCTGCCGATGCCGTTCTGCTGGAATTACATATGCACCAACCTGAGATTCGCCTCGGCCGACACGTCAATGCACAACAACGTGCTCACCGTGGCTACATACAACGTGCGCAGCTTCTCGAGCGAGGCGTCGGGATTCATCGCACAAGACATCATGACGACGCTCAACCGCTCCAACTGCGACATAGTGTGCCTACAGGAGTATCGCGACGACATACCGGGAGATAATAATAATGTTCGCACGCGCGTGCGTAACCTCTACGAATACTCCGTGGCAGGCAGCGGCGACATGGCGATATTCTCACGCTATCCCATACGCGACCATCAGGAGTTCAAGTTCGAGTACTCGAACAACGGGTGGCAGTGGGCTGACATCGAGGTGGCTTCCAACCTCGTCGTGCGAGTCTTCAATGTACACATGGAGACGACAGGCATAAACAGCGCCCTGCACCAGCTGGCAAAAGAGAATGCACAGATTGACCTCGACGACATTCCCATGGATCCTGATGCCATCGACACCGACCGCAACACCATCGGTTCGCGCATCAACAACGACCGCATCTACAGGCTCCTGCTCGGCAACTACGCCTTCGGACTCAGCGTGCGAAGCGGACAGGCTATTACAATAGCCAACGCCAAGCGAGAGAGCCCACACCCCATAATCCTTGCCGGTGACTTCAACGACGTGCCTTACAGCTTCACCTACAAGACCCTGCTCGGAGATCTCACCGATGGATTCACCACCGGAGGACATGGCTACGGAGCTACATACCGGGGTGCCAGGGGCTTATTCAGGATCGACTACATCTTCGCCGACAGGCAGATGCCTTGTTTCGACTACAGTACACTCGACATGACCTACAGCGACCACAATCCCGTGGTGGCCAAGTTCGACATCAGCAAGAAGTAGGGATTTCTCCCCACAGCTTTAGGGTTTTCCTTTTGCGCGGCTCAACGTAATGACCTACCTTTGCGCTGTCTAAGAATAACACACTTATTTGCAAACATTTTCACCACTTCAACATCATGAACACTCACAAGACTCTCATTGCAGCAATGCTGCTCGCGCTGCCTGCTACATGGGCAGTTGCGCAAGACGATGACATCTACTTCGTCCCGAAGAAGAAGTCACACACCACCACGACATCATCATACACGCCACAGCAAAGGACTTACTCACCCCGCGAGGACGTTCAGGTAATATACACCGACGCCGACGACACACCCGTCTATACCGCTTCGCCCCGCGACATCGACGAGTACAACCGCAGGCCCTCGGCTTCGCGCAAAGCCTACCAGCTCTCTGGCTCTGACACTCTCTATGTCATGAGCGACTCCACCGTGCTCACCACGAGACGTTTCGCTAATGATGTCTATTCGCAGGGCTACGACGACGGCTTCATCGATGGCGAGGACTATGCCTACAGCCAGAGACTCAACCGCTTCGGTTATGCCAGCGTATATCTGTCGCCATGGCGTTACAGCTATTACGACCCATGGTACGACCCCTGGTACTTCGACTCATACTACTGGGGCTACGACCCATACTGGGGCACCTACGGATGGCACAGACCCTACTGGGGTGTCTATTGGGGATGGAATCACTGGAACGGTCCCTACTACGGCTTCTATCACGGCTATCGCCCATACCACTATTATGGCGGTGGATATGCCTACGGCGGGCGCTATCACGGGGGCAACTTCGTGGACCGCGGAGGACACTACGGACGCACACCCGGACAGACAGGACGCTCCTACGGCATGAATCGCGGCGGACGCGGCGGCGCAGGACGATATGGCTCCTCATCGCGCTCAGGAGGGTATTCACGCTCCGACGGCAGAGGCTACACCATCGGCACGGGCGGCACAGGGCGTGCTGGCATGAGCCGTAGCGCAGGACGCTCCGCCACATCCACGCCGTCCACCTATGGCGGTGTGCGCAGCAGTGGCACCTCGTCGGCAGGACGTTCCTACAGCGGAAGCACCTCGTCGGCAGGACGTTCCTACAGCGGAGGCACGACACGTAGTTCCGGCTCGTCGTCATTCGGCGGCGGAGGCAGCTTCGGCGGTGGAGGCGGCTTCGGCGGTGGCGGACGCTCAGGAGGCGGTGGCGGCGGAGGTCGCTCCGGCGGCGGACGCGGTGGGCGATGACCGCACCACACTGCTATTGTCATGACACGCAAAAACACTTAATTAACACATCGAGAAGCACACTAAAACACATACCATCACTTCAGCACGTACATTCACATGAAAAGATTCATAGCCATAACACTGACGATGGCCGTGGCTGCTACGGCCTTGCACGCACAAGACTCATACAACAACGACCGCATGACCAACACCTCCGACATCATAGGCTCGGCGCGCTACGTCGGTATGGGAGGAGCCATGGGAGCACTCGGAGCCGACATCTCGGCCATGAGCAACAACCCCGCCGCAATAGGCGTGTTCCGCAGAAACGACATCAGCATAACCATGGGCACACAGATACAGAGTGCTACACCCTACAACGGCGATGCAAGGGCACGCTACACCTTCGACCAGATAGGCTTCGTGGCTGCATTCCGCAACGACGGAGGCTTCGTGAACTTCGGCATCAACTTCCAGAAGAAAGCCAACTACGCCCACTCGCTCTTCACATCAAGCAACAGGCTCGGAGGCTTCACACAGGCGGCACAGCTCGCCAAGATCTACGGACTCTATGACAGGAGCGACGGCACCAATGGCGCACCGAAAGGCATGCTCGCCACACAGGCTTACGATGCCATGCTCTACGACCTGCCGGGAGGCACGCACATCGCCAGCCAGGGCTACGACTTCAACCGTCTCACCTCAGGCAACCTCTACGGACTCGACTTCAACCTCTCTGGAAACATACACGACCGCTGGTACCTAGGATTCACCTTCGGCATCGACTTCCTGAACTACAGCAGCAACCAGCGGTACGTGGAGTTCCGTGACGGCTCTGACGGTTCCGTGCAGGACTACGACATACTCTCCAACCAGAAGGTCAAGGGCGTAGGCGTCAACTTCAAGCTTGGAACTATCCTCAGACCCATCGAGGACAACCCTCTCAGGATAGGCTTCGCCATCGAGACGCCGTCATTCTACAAGCTCAAGCAGGAGGACAGCTACTTCAGCATCGCATCGAAGTGGAAATTCGACCACACTGACGCCAACGGAAAGGCTATCTACAACTATATTGACCAACCTGGCCAATACAATATCCTCGACAGCCCCGACGGCAACTACCTTGAGTTCAACGTGCGCTCGCCATGGAAGTTCCGCGTAAGCATAGGCTCAACCTATGACAAGCTCATAGCATGGGACATCGAGTACGAGTATGCTCTCAACAATCACGTCAAGCAGGGCTATCCCACAGCATCCAACGGATGGAACCAGTCGTCATCGATGGATTTCGACCGCAGCATGAACAGTCTTACAAATAACATGATGCGTGGCGTACACAATGTACGTGTCGGACTCGAAGTGAAGCCTATCGACCAAGTCGCCGTGCGTGCAGGCTACAACTTTTACAGCAGCCCCATGAAGTCCGGAGCACGTCTCGACCAGAGTATAGACAGCTATGCACTCGAATATGCCCTCGGCACCGACTACACCAATCTCTCGGCGGCTAATATCTTCACCTTCGGACTCGGATATCGGGGCAAGATATTCTATGCCGACTTGGCATACAAGTATCGCGCACAGACGGGTGACTTCTATGCCTTCGATGACAGCTACCAGACCATGGGACGCTCCGAGGCTCAGTTTGACGTCACCGAGCGCTCACTGTTGCCCACCTCTGTCAACCTCGACCGTCACAACTTGACATTCACCCTGGGCTTCCATTTCTGACTTCAACGGCCTTCTATTGCCTCCCTGTGTCTGGCATCCTGCCACTGCGGCATAACCGACATTGGTAAGCTGAGTTCCCCTCTGTTGTGACACAGTAACTTCAACGCAGCCTGCGCCTGACCTCACGTCATGCGCAGGCTGTTTCGATGTTCGCAAGCATCTTTGTGCAAAGATGCATAGGTGCAATGAGAAAGGTAAATTTCGCCAGAAAGCAAGAGTCTTTATGATTTATGCACCGGTCTGTCGAGGCATGCCTCGACGATCGACACATTCTTTTATAGCTTGCCGAAACCATCGTCGGTTGCGGCTGCGCTCTGCTACCTGCACACATCTCTATGGTTCATTTGGCTATCTGTATTCCATCGGTCATTGGACGCGATACAAGGAAGCGAATGAAAAACAAAGGGTCGCGACATGAAATATCGCGTCCCTTTGTTTAACACAGCACTTGACCTGTCGCTCACGACGGGCGTCAGGACACATTGTTGAGAAGCATCTCAAGGGAGAGCTCATCCTGAATGAGCACCTCGCGGGGCTTGGCACCCTGTGCGGGTCCCACCACACCGATGCGTTCCAGCTGGTCCATGAGTCGTCCGGCACGGTTGAAGCCGATGGAGAACTTACGCTGTATGAGCGATGTTGAACCCTGCTGCTTGATGATGATGAGCTTGGCAGCCTCGCGGAACAGCGGGTCGAGGTTGTGGACATCGACCTCGGCGGCTCCGCTGTTCGACCCTCCGTCTTCGACTGGCGGCAGTGGCAGCGGGAATGGTCCGAGATAGCTCTGCTGGCGCGCTATGTAGTTGGCTATGGCCTCTACCTCGGGCGTGTCAACGAATGCACATTGCAGACGCACAGGCTCCGAGCCGGCAAGGAATAGCATGTCGCCCTTACCGATGAGCTGGTTGGCTCCGGGGCGGTCGAGGATGGTGCGTGAGTCTATCATGGCGCTGACGCGGAATGCCATTCGTGCCGGGAAGTTGGCCTTTATGGTGCCGGTGATGATGTTCGTGGTGGGTCGTTGCGTGGCTATTATCATGTGTATGCCCACGGCACGTGCCAGCTGGGCGATGCGTGCTATTGGCAGCTCAATCTCTTTGCCGGCTGTCATGATGAGGTCGCCGAACTCGTCTATGACCACCACGATATATGGCAAGAAGTGGTGGCCGTTGTTGGGGTTGAGCTGGCGGTTGCGGAACTTCTCGTTATATTCCTTAATGTTTTTCGCGCGCGCGCGTTTGAGGAGGTCGTAGCGTGTGTCCATCTCCACGCAGAGGCTCTTGAGCGTGTTCACCACCTTCTGTACGTCGGTGATGATGGGTTCGTCGGTGTCGTCCTCGATTTGCGCGAGGAAGTGGTTGACGATAGGCGAGTAGATGCTGAATTCCACCTTCTTGGGATCCACCATGACGAACTTCAGCTCGGCGGGGTGTTTCTTGTAGAGCAGCGATGTGATGATGGCGTTGAGGCCTACGGACTTACCTTGACCCGTGGCACCTGCCACGAGTAGGTGAGGCATCTTGGCGAGATCGGCCATGAAGACCTCGTTGGTGATGGTCTTGCCCAGCGCCATGGGCAGCTCCATGGTAGATTCCTGGAATTTGCGGCTGTTGATGATGCTCTCCATGGACACTATCTGCGGTTTGGCGTTAGGCACCTCGATGCCTATGGTGCCCTTGCCGGGAATGGGAGCTATGATGCGTATGCCGAGTGCGGCGAGTGAGAGCGCTATGTCATCCTCGAGGTTGCGAATCTTGGTGATGCGCACGCCCGGTGCGGGGGTAATCTCGTAGAGGGTGATGGTGGGGCCTATGGTTGCCTTGATGGAAGATATCTCCACGCCGAAGCTCTTCAGGACGGAGACGATCTGGTCTTTGTTCTTGGTGAGTTCTTCGCGGTCGAGGTTGGCGCTGGCGTCAATCTCATAATGCTTCAGCAAGTCGAGGGTGGGGTACTTGTAGAACTCGAGGTCGAGTTTTGGGTCGTAGGGTTCTATGGGCTTCTCGGCATCGGCCTCGGGTTCCTGCTTGTTCTTCTCTACGATAAGTTCCAGCTCGCTGCCATCGGCGGCTGTGCCGTCGGCAGGCTGTGCAGGCTGGTCGCCTTCGGGCATGTTAATCCACGATGACGTGTCGCCGTCGTCGGTGGGAGCGGCATCGTCGGCGGGAGATGTGTCATCGGCGGTATCTAATATGGCCATCGGGACGTCGGGGTCAGGATTGAGGTCAACGTGCTGTGGAACATCGGCTTCTGCGACCTCAGCGGCGTCGGCATTATCGTCAGTGTCAGCTGAGCGCTTTGAGCGTTTTCGCTTGCCGGCCGGCAGCTCTGAGGTGAAGTCAACGACTGTGGCCTGATGCTCGGCGTCGGCATCATCGCCATGTTGCGAGGCATCGATGTCGGGGTGTGAGGGTGAAGCGGCTTCATAGTCGTCAGAGGTCTCTGTGCGTTTCAGTTTGTTGAGCAGAGCCGCAACAAGTGCCATTACGGGGTACCGCTCGTTGAGCTGGCGTGCCAGCTGGCCGGGGTGCATGAGACGTCGCAGGATGCGGATGGTCTCTGCACTGACGTAGCACAGATATGCCACCAAGGCGAGCACGATGACGAAGAATGTACCCACTACGCCGATATGCCCTTCGAGTACTGCCACGACGTAGTTGCCGTGATAGCCACCGGGATTGATATAGCTCATTGACGGCTGCGAGGCAAAGAATGCCTTGAGGAAAAAAGCTCCGGCCACGCTGAACCAGACGAGGAGGAACGTGCAGTTGACAAACCACTTCCAGAGCCTGACATAATAGGCATGAGTCAGGCGCAGTGCTGCCGCGAAGAGGAAGACGGGAATCATGAAGGCACCGAATCCGAAGTTCTCGTGAATCCAGTAGTGGCTCCACATGGCTCCGAGGTAGCCCACCCAGTTCCGGGCACTGCCGACGTAGCCGCCCTGCAGCACCTTCTGGTCCTCGCCGCCGGTGAAGAGGTGTGACACCAATGCAAGAAGCGTGAATGCTGCCAGGGCCAACAGGAGCACGCCAGCCACCATACGTACCGACTCCTCACGGGTCATGGGTTCGTCCTTGTCGCCGCGAAGGGCGGTCTTCACGCCGAAACCCACGGCCTGGGCAGCAGGCTTTGGCGCACTACGTCTCTGGGAGCGCTTTCGAGGCTCCTTTTGAGGGGGTTGCTTAGTCATAAATTTCTTCTATTCCTTATTTCGGGTGCAAAATTAAGTATTTTATTCAAGTTCTGAACAAAAGATTAGATATTTTTGCAAAAAAAAAGTACTTTTGCACCCTAAAATCAAAAAAACAACTTACAAACAGACGATGCACATAGTCTATTCACAATCCGTAGTGGAGTTCGTTGCCGTGGCCACAGAGACATGCCTGCTGCTCGAACAACACCAAAGTCACGACCGTGACGACCTCGTGGCAAAGCTGCTGAAGCTACTGCCGCTACTTTATGCCAAGGCTCAGCTGTTGCCTGAGGTGGATGGCGCCGACGCTTTCTCGCCCGAGAGCTATGTCAGCGAATCCGACTACGAATGGCTGCGCATGAGTCTTGCAGAGACCATGGGCGAGATTGATGAGTTCGAGGATACGCTCTACGATGAGGGCGTGCAGACGGGAGAGCTGCGCTGGCGCAATGTCAGCGAGTGTCTGGCCGACATCTATCAGCCCGTTCGCAACTTCGTGGAGACATACCGTGCCGGCATGGAGGAGAACACCGAAGAGGCTCTATGGGCTGTTCGAGACACCTTCGAGCTCTACTGGGGTGCCGACCTCGTGGATGTCCTGCGCAGGCTGCACAGAGTGACCTACATCGACCAAGCCGGGGCATAGCACCAGGCACCGCCGAAATGTCGTAACTATCATGACACCCGTAACACACATTGAAACAGATTTACAGAAAATACGATAAAACGCTCATCAACACTCTGCCGCGTGAGGCATTCCCGGGACGCATCATCGTAATCCTCAGCGAGGGCGAGGCCCGACGTGCCGTAGATTACCTGTTGCGCTCGCCACGGCTGGGCATAGACACCGAGACACGCCCCAACTTCCGTCCGGGCGGCATGAACCCGGTGTCGTTGCTGCAAGTGTCCACGACAGACACTTGCTTTCTGTTCAGACTCAACCGCATCGGGCTGCCACAGTGTGTGCTGCGTCTGCTCACGGACCAAGGCACACAGAAAGTGGGGCTCTCGCTACACGATGACTGGGCTCAGCTGCGGCGACGCTTTGATTTCGAGCCTGGTAACTATCTTGAGCTACAGGACTACGTTAAGCGTCTTGGCATCGAGGATATGAGCCTGCAGAAGTTGTATGCCAATATATTCGGGCGCAAGATCTCGAAGTCGCAACGCCTCTCGAACTGGGATGCCGATGTGCTCACCGACGCACAGAAGCTCTATGCAGCCACCGACGCGTGGACATGTCTGTTGCTCTACGATGAGATAAACCGCCTGCTCACCACGCGCGATTACGAACTGCTGTGAACAGCGGCGGCCTTCTCACGTGAAATCCTAATCACACATATATATATTATAATGCGACAGCTATCTACCATCCACCTCAAGCGCGGCAAGGAGGACTCGCTGCGCCGCTTCCATCCATGGGTGTTCTCGGGCGCGATACAGCGCATCGACGGCAATGTCGAGGAGGGCGACCTTGTACTCGTAGTGACTTCCACAGGTGACTTCATAGCCATCGGCCACTGGCAGATAGGCTCCATTGCCGTGCGCGTGCTCACCTTCTCCGACGAGGCCATAGATGCCGCCTTCTGGCACCGACGACTGTCGGCGGCACTCGAACTGAGGCGTGCCCTGCACCTTGCCGATACAACGGACAACACCACCTACCGCCTCGTGCATGGCGAGGGCGACAACCTTCCGGGTCTGGTGATTGACATATACGGCCCCACGGCCGTGGTGCAGGCTCATAGCGTAGGCATGCATGTGTGCCGCGAGGAGATTGCTAAGGCCCTGCGCGATGTGATGGGCGAATCGCTGCACAGCATCTTCTACAAGAGTGAGACAACGCTGCCTTTCAAGGCCGAATTGGGGCAGGAGAACGGCTTCCTGTGGGGCGACACCGCCGACAACATCGCCGTGGAGAACGGCCTTAAGTTCCACATAGACTGGCTGCATGGCCAGAAGACGGGCTTCTTCGTTGACCAGCGTGACAACCGCAGCCTGCTGGAGAGCTTCGCTAAAGGCCGTGCCGTGCTCAACATGTTCTGCTACACGGGTGGCTTCTCTGTATATGCCATGCGTGGCGGTGCACGTCTGGTGCATTCTGTTGACAGCTCGGCAAAAGCCATAGATATGGCTACTGCCAATGTCAACCTCAACTTCCCCGGCGACACACGCCATGAGGCATTTGCACAAGACGCTTTCCGTTTTCTCAGTGACATGAAGACTGGGGCGTATGACCTCATAATACTCGACCCGCCAGCCTTTGCCAAACACAAGGATGCGCTGCGCAACGCCTTGAAGGGATATACCCGACTCAATGCTCGGGCCTTCGAGAAGATTGCACCGGGAGGTATCTTGTTCACATTCTCGTGCTCGCAGGCGGTGAACAAAGACCAGTTCCGTCTGGCCGTTTTCACGGCAGCTGCGCAGAGCGGACGACGCGTGCGAATACTGCATCAGTTGCATCAGCCGGCAGATCACCCCATAAACATTTATCATCCAGAAGGTGAATACCTGAAGGGCCTGGTGCTACACGTGGAATGAGTCGCGTAAGTGTTAATCCCTTTAACAAAAGCACAAGTAGTAGCCCGTAAATGTTAAACGATGCAAACGAGGTTGCATTTTCTATATAAATACTATTGCAGATATGGAAAAAATGCCTACCTTTGCAACGTGTTTTTCATGGTATTAGATTTAAGGTTAATGAAAGGGAGGTTGTCGTGAGACAACCTTCTTTTTTGGTTCGCCCGACATGGGCATAATCTAACGGGTGTAAGTCCCGAGCGCGG
>CAMVIB010000056.1 GCA_947167455.1 uncultured Prevotellaceae bacterium
ACGCTGCCTTCCAGACCGGCATTCTCGACAATCTGACGCAGAGGCTCCTCGATGGCACGCTCCACGATGCGGATGCCGGTGGTCTCATCGGAGTTCTCGCCCTTCAGGCCTTCGAGAGCCTTGATGGCACGGATGTAGGCTACGCCGCCGCCCGGGATGATACCCTCCTCGATGGCTGCGCGGGTGGCGCAGAGAGCATCGTCAACGCGGTCCTTCTTCTCCTTCATCTCTGTCTCAGAGGGAGCACCCACGTAGAGCACTGCCACGCCGCCGGAGAGCTTGGCAAGACGCTCCTGCAGCTTCTCCTTGTCGTATGAAGATGTGGTGTTCTGAATCTCGTTCTTGATCTGGTTGATACGGTCTTTGATGAGCTCGCTCTGGCCATGGCCGCTGACGATGGTGGTGTTGTCTTTGGTGATGGTCACCTTGTCGGCAGAACCCAGCATCTCGATGGTGGCCTGTTCGAGCTTCAGACCCTTCTCCTCACTGATGACGACGCCGCCGGTGAGGATGGCGATGTCTTCGAGCATTGCCTTGCGACGGTCGCCGAAGCCCGGAGCCTTCACGGCGCAGATCTTCAGCTGGCCACGCAGACGGTTGACGACGAGGGTGGTGAGAGCCTCGCTATCGACATCTTCGGCAATGACGAGCAACGGACGGCCGGTCTGTACTGCCGGTTCCAGGATGGGCAGGAAGTCCTTCAGGTTGGAGATCTTCTTGTCGTAGATGAGGATGTAAGGGTTCTCCATCTCGCACTCCATCTTCTCGGTGTTGGTGACGAAGTAGGCGCTGAGGTAGCCGCGGTCGAACTGCATACCCTCGACCACGCCGATGGTGGTGTCGCGGCCCTTGGCCTCCTCGATGGTGATGACGCCGTCCTTCGACACTTTCTGCATAGCCTCGGCCAGGAGCTTACCAATCTCGGGATCGTTGTTGGCGCTCACGGTGGCAACCTGCTCAATCTTCTCGTAGTCGTCGCCTACCTGTTCGCTCATGCCGTGGATGCACTCCACAACCTTGGCCACGGCCTTGTCGATGCCGCGCTTGAGATCCATGGGGTTGGCACCGGCGGTGACGTTCTTCAAGCCCTCGCGCACGATGGCCTGAGCCAGGACAGTGGCTGTCGTAGTGCCGTCGCCGGCATCGTCGCCGGTCTTGGAGGCTACGCTCTTGACGAGCTGAGCGCCGGCGTTCTGGAAGGCATCGGCCAGCTCAATCTCTTTGGCCACGGTGACACCGTCCTTCGTGATCTGGGGAGCACCGAACTTTTTCTCGATGATGACGTTGCGTCCTTTCGGGCCAAGAGTTACTTTGACGGCATTTGCCAACTGGTCAACGCCCTGCTTCATCTGCTCGCGGGCTTCGATATTGAATTTTATTTCTTTAGCCATTTTTCTGTTGATTTATTACGTTGTTACGATGTTGCGTTATTTCGGTGTTTCGGTATAACGTTATTACGTTGTTGCGTTATTCCGTTGTTGCGTCAGGCCATCTTAGCCACTACGTCGCTCTGACGCATGATGAGGTACTTCTTACCCTCGTGCTCGAGCTCGGTGCCGGCATACTTGCCATAAAGGACTTGGTCGCCTGCCTTGAGCACCATCTCTTCGTCCTTGGTGCCGCCGCCCACGGCAACGACAGTACCCTGGAGTGGCTTCTCCTTAGCTGTGTCGGGTATAATGATACCTCCGACGGTCTTCTCTTCTGCTGCAGCGGGTTCTATAAGAACGCGGTCTGCTAAAGGTTGAATCTTCATAATCGTTATTGGTTTTATGAGTTTATAATGTTGTTTGTTCCTTTGTATATAATGTTGTTTGCTTCTTGTTCGCCTTCATACGAGCGAAAGGCGTGCCAAAGCGTCCCGGTCTGCCAACTTGTCAGTCTTTCGCACTCATAAAACCCTGCAACGTGCCATCGTCATGACCCATGAATGCCCTTCATGGTGAGAGATATGCGGTTGCGGCGAAGGTCAACCTCTGTGACACGGACGCGCACATGCTGGTGCAGACGCACGATGTCGGTGGGGTGGCTCACGTAGCGGTCGGCGAGTTGTGAGATGTGCACGAGACCGTCTTGATGCACGCCCACGTCAACGAAGGCTCCGAAGTTAGTGATATTGGTGATGATGCCCGGCAGCTCCATGCCCTCGTGCAGGTCGGCGATGTCACTCACCGTGGGGTCAAACTCAAACTCCTCGACGTCGGCGCGCGGGTCACGGCCGGGCTTCTCCAGCTCAGCCATGATGTCGGTGAGCGTCGGCAACCCGACATCGCCACCTATATAATTATTAATGTTCACGCGCGCGCGACGTTCCTTGTCGGCAATGAGGTCAGCTACGCTGCAACCCTGGTCGTCGGCCATGTGCTCTACCAGTGCATAGCGCTCGGGGTGCACGGCGGTGCCGTCGAGAGGGTTCTCGGCCTCGGGAATGCGCAGGAAACCGGCACATTGCTCGAAGGCGGCAGGGCCGAGCCGGGGCACCTTCTTCAGTGCTGCCCTCGATGCGAAGGGGCCGTGCTCGCGGCGGTAATCCACAATGTTCTTTGCCAGCGACGGCCCGAGTCCGCTGACGTATGTCAGCAGGTGTTGCGAGGCGGTGTTGAGGTTCACGCCAACGAGGTTCACGCAGCTCTCTACGGTTTGGTCGAGCGAGTGCTTGAGCTTCGCCTGATCGACGTCGTGCTGATACTGACCCACTCCGATGCTTTTGGGGTCTATCTTCACGAGCTCGGCCAGCGGATCCATCAGTCGGCGACCGATGCTCACGGCGCCGCGCACGGTGACGTCTTCGTCAGGGAACTCATCGCGTGCCACCTTCGATGCGGAATAGACCGATGCGCCGTCCTCCGACACCACATAGACAGGCACGCTGAACCCCAGCTGATGTAGGGTGAAATCCACGAAATCCTTTGTCTCGCGGCTGGCTGTGCCGTTGCCGATGGCAATGGCTTCGATGTGGTAGCGGCGCAGCATGGCGGCGGTGTGCTCCATGGCATCGGCACGTCGTGCGGCAGGGGGATGCGGGAAGATGGCTTCGTGATGCAGGAGGTTGCCCTGAGCATCGAGACACACCACCTTGCAGCCTGTGCGGAAGCCCGGGTCGATGGCCAGCACGCGTTTCTGACCCAGCGGCGCACCCAGCAGTAGCTGACGCAGGTTGTCGGCGAAGACGCGAATGGCTTCGTCGTCGGCCTGTGTCTTGGACAGTGAGGCGAACTCCGTCTCGATAGAGGGGGCGAGGAGACGCTTGTAGGCGTCGGCAACAGCTTCGCCTACAAGGTCAGAGCACGGCCCGCGACCCTTCACCCACTGGCGGCGGAGACGTTCGGTGGCCTCGTCGTCGTCGATGTCGATGCTCACCCTCAGCACGCCCTCGGACTCGCCACGGCGCATGGCCAGCAACCTGTGGCCGGAGCAACGTCGCAGAGGCTCGCTCCAGTCGTAATAGTCGCTGTATTTGGCTGCCTTGGCATCGAAGTCGGCGGCACCGGTGGCATCGTCCTTGGCACTACGTGGCTTGCGGCTCACGAGCTTTGAGGTGATGACGGCAGTGCGTCGGAACATGCCTCTTACGCACTGACGCGACCGCTCGTCTTCGCTCACCGTCTCGGCGATGATGTCCTGCGCGCCCTTCAGCGCTTCGGCGGCAGATGGCACGTCGGCACTCACGAACGTTGCGGCAGCAGCGGTGGGGTCGGACTCGCGTTGCTGCATGAGCAGTGTGGCCAGGGGTTCCAGACCATGCTCGCGAGCCACCTGCGCACGTGTGCGGCGGCGAGGTTTGTAGGGCAGGTAGATGTCTTCGAGCTCGGTGATGTCCCAGCAGTCGGCAATACGCTTCTCCAGCTCGGGAGTCATGCGCTGTTGCTCGGTGATGGTGTTGACGATGGTCGCCTTGCGCTTGGCAATGTCGCTGAGACGCTCGCCCAGTTCGGCAATGGTAGAGATCTGAACCTCGTCGAGGCCACCCGTGCGCTCTTTGCGGTAGCGGGCTATGAAGGGTATGGTGGCACCGTCGGCCAGCAGCTCCAGAGTATGAGCCACCTGACGCTCGGCCAACTGTGTGCGTTGGCTTATGATGTGTGCGAAGATGTTATTGTCCATTTCAATAATAAAGGTTATGCGGCGACAAAGATACAGAAAACTTTTTGTAACGTGTGCGTCGCCGTGTCTTTTTTAGTCGTCATGTGCGCATCTTATCACAAAAAACATTAAACTCTGTGTGTCGAGCCTGCATGTGTGAACATTTTTTACTACCTTTGCACCCAAATTGCAAAAACGACATACAGAATGGAAATAGGACAGAAAGTGCGCTTCCTCAATGAAGTGGGAGGCGGAACCATATCGGGCTTTCAAGGCAAGGACATCGTACTTATTGAAGACGAGGATGGCTTTGACATCCCGATGCTCCGCTCGCAGGTGGTGGTGATAGAGACCAACGCCAATAATTTCGAGCGGCCAAACCCCGGTGCGGCACAGCGTGCCAGCCAACAGGCCAAGCCGGCAGCACCGGCTTACGGTGCCGCGCCGATGCGCGACAAAGCCGTTACGGCACCCCTGGCCCCGCGTCGCATACCCTCGGATGATGAGGATTATGACCCTGCCGACAGACCTGTGACCTTCAAGGCCAAGCCTGTGGAGCGAAAGGGCGGTGACATGCTCAACGTGTGTCTCGCATTCATACCCGAGAATGCCCGTGAGCTGACATCTACGCGCTTCGAGGCATACATCATCAACGATTCCAACTACTACCTGAGCATCATGCTGGCCTCGGCAGAGGGGGCGGCATGGCATCTGCGTTGGCAATCTACCCTCGAACCCAACACCAAATCTCTCATCGAGACCTTCGACCGTTCGCAACTCAATGACCTGGAGAGGCTGGCCGTGCAGGTCATGGCATGGAAGCAGGACAAGCCTTTCATGCTGAAGCCCGCCGTCGGCGTGGAGCTGAGGCTCGACATGGTGAAGTTCTACAAGCTGCACGTCTTCCAGGAGTCACCCTTCTTCCGCGAACCGGCACTTATCTACGACCTCGTGCGCGACGACCGTCCTGTGCGCAAGGTCTTCGCCGAGGCTGCCGAACTCGTGGAGGAACTCGACAGCCAGCGCCGCGAGTCGTATGCCGACGATGAGACCGCAGAGGCTGACGCGGCCACAGAGCACGACGGCGCGAGGACGCGCGAGCAGGAACGTGAGGCACTGAAGGCTGCCAAGCGAGCGCTGAAGGCTGCGGAGATGGCTGCCAAGCTGGCCTCCGACATGAATGCCAAGAACGGACATCAGGCGTCAGACGGTGCCTCCGGCCGCGACGTGCATTACTCCAAGCCCAACCACAACCCCAAGGATGATGTCATAGAGGTGGACTTGCATATCTCCGCACTGCTCGACAACACTGCCGGCCTGTCGAATTCTGTGTTGCTCAACACGCAGCTCACAGAATTTCGCACGGTGATGGAGCGCTACAAGGGCAAACACGGACAGCGCATAGTGTTCATTCATGGCAAGGGAGAAGGGGTGTTGCGCGATGCACTGCTCAACGAGCTGCACCACCGTTACCGCTCATGCACGGCGCAGGATGCCTCGTTCCGCGAATACGGCTACGGCGCTACCATGGTGACTATTCATTAAACCCATTGCCATGTCTGATCCGAAGAATATCAAGATTGCCGACTATGCCTACGACCTCCCTGACGAGCGCATCGCCAGATACCCTCTGGCCGAGCGCGACGCCTCGAAGCTGCTAGTCATGCGTGGCGCCGACATCAGCCAGCACACTTTCCGCGAGCTGCCGGACATGCTGCCCGAGGGGTCGCTTGTGGTGATGAACAACACGCGCGTCATACAGGCACGCCTGCATTTCCGCAAGGCTGCCGCAGAGGGGCTGACGGGAGCGCTGATAGAGGTGTTCTGCCTCGAACCGGCCTCGCCGAGCGACTATGTGCTGATGTTCCAGCAGACACGGTCGTGTCAGTGGCATTGCCTCGTGGGCAATTCCAAGAAGTGGAAGGGCGGCACCCTGAGCCGACAGCTGGACGTCGATGGCCGCGAGGTGACTCTAACCGCCACACGCGACGATGCCCAGGGCGGCGAGTCGCTGATAACTTTTGTGTGGGACGGCGACGATGTCACGTGGGCACAGGTGCTGGAGGCCTGCGGCGAGCTGCCGATACCGCCATATCTCAACCGTGCCACGGAGGAGAGCGACAAGCAGACCTACCAGACCGTTTACTCTAAGGTAGAGGGCAGCGTGGCGGCACCCACGGCGGGGCTGCACTTCACGCCGCGTGTGCTGGCGCAGCTCGACAGCCGAGGTATAGAGCGTGCCGAGCTGACGCTGCACGTCGGCGCAGGCACCTTCAAGCCTGTCAAGAGCTCGCTCATAGGCGGCCACGCCATGCATGCCGAGTGGATCTATGTGCCGCGTGCCGTCATAGACGCTTTGTTGCGTCATGGCGGTGAGTGCACGGCCGTAGGCACCACGAGTGTGCGGACGCTGGAGTCGCTCTACTATATCGGCCTGCACATCATAGCCAACCATGATGCCACAGAGGCCGACCTGCGCATTGAGCAGTGGGAGCCTTACGAAATCGCCGGGGCACACCCCGAAGGACTGCCCACGGCGACAGAGGCTCTCGAAGCCATTGCGGAGTGGATGGACAGGCATGCCATCGGTGCCCTGCATACTGCCACGCGCATCATCATCGCTCCCGGATATAAGTACCATATCGTGAAGCGCATGGTCACAAACTTCCATCAGCCCCAGAGCACACTGTTGCTGCTCGTGTCGGCTTTCATAGGCGACGGGCGCTGGCGAGAGGTATATCGCTTCGCGCTCGACAACGGTTTCCGCTTCCTGAGCTATGGCGACAGCTCACTGCTGATGCCCGAGGCGTGAGTGTCGGCCCAGAGCTACCACATGTGGGGGATGGTAGGCACGGCCTCATCCCAACGGCGCACCTCTGTGCTTACGTAGCGGCTTTGGGCAAGGCTCCTCGGAAACCACACATCGGCGACAAACCACACGTTGTCGCCATCGCAGACGGCACAGGCTCCCTGAGCGCCAAAGGTGCGCTCGGCACCCTCGCCGCGCATGGGCGAGGGGTACTGGATCCACTTGCCGCTGATGCTGTCGGCGGCGAACATGCGGGCCTCGTTGGGCTCCCAGCCGGTGCAACCGCTACACACCATCCACACCTTGTCGTTCATGTTGAAGAGCACAGGAGCCTCGTTCTGGCCTCCGGGGGCGATGCGGTAGTAACGCCCTGTGTAACCCAGACAGTCCTCTGTGAGCTCGGCGGCATGGATGGTGAGGTTCTCCTCTGATGAATATACGTGCCACCAGCGGCCGCGGCGGTCCTGATAGACCGTCATGTCGCGGCTCATCTGCCCTTGCTCGAAATCGCGGGCCACGAACATGCCTTCTTCCACGGCCTTGCGCCACGGCGCTGTCCACCATTCGGCGAAGTCCGAGGGCTCGTGCTTGCGCGCCAGGGCAATGTCGGCCTCTGTCCAACCTGCTGGCCATATGCCGGCGTTGGGACGCTGGGCATGGTGGAACACGAAGGGGCCTTCGGCATTGTCGCTGACAGCGAAACCTACCTGAGCAGCTTCGTAGCCACGACCCTTCAGCTCAAGGTGGAAGAGCATGATGAACTTCCTGGCACGGCGGTTGTAGATCACTTTGGGACGCTCTATGATGCAGCCGCGCTCGATGGGCGAGCCGGCACTGTCAACCACCTCCAGCACAAGGCCGCGGTTCACCCACTTCTTGTCGGCGAGAAACGAGGGGTTGTAGCGCATGCCGGGGCCGTCGAGCATACCCGGTAAGAGTGGCTCGCGGGTGGGGATGTCGTAGGTGTAGAGCGATACGCCGAGCGAGGTGAAGCCGCGTTGCGGACGAGCCTCGCCATACCAGTACCATGTTGAGCCTACGCGGATTATGCAGCCGCCATGGGCATTGACGTGATTGCCGTCGGTGTCATTCAGGGCGGGACGCGAAGGCGTATCGGCAGCGGCTTCGCGGCGCTTGTGTTCCTGAGCATCGGTGGTGATGATGTTTGCCATGAGCAGTAACGACATGATGATTCTGATCGTTCTCATAGTGCTTGCTCGGTTTATGTTATGTATGCTGTGACGTTGTTGGCAGGGTGGGGCACCGTGTGCGCCGTGCCAGGCGGAAAGGGCGTGATGTCAGGCCGCATCACCGCCACGGCGGTAGTCGGAGGGCGATTTGCCGACCTCGAGCCTGAAGACGCGTGAGAAATATGATGCACTGTCAAAGCCGCACTTCACGGCAACGTCGAACACCGACATGTCGCTGTGGCGAAGCAGGCGCTTGGCCTGACGGATGCGCGCGGTGCGGATGCAGGTCTGGGTGTCGAGCTCCGTGAGCTGCCGCACCTTGCGGCTCAGCTGGCGCTGACTCATGCCGAGGTGTTGAGAGAGCATTGCCACGCTGAGGTCTGGCGAGTCCAGGTTGTCGTTGATGAGTTTGTTGAAGTCGCGCATGAAAAGCTCGTTGGCGGCAGCGTGACTGTCGCTCACGGCAACGTCGCAGGCATCTGCCGATGGCGTGAAGACTGCTGAAGCAGGCGCAGTGCCCGTCGTGGCAGACGTGGCGGGTACGGAGTCTGTGGCGACGGCCGTAGCTGTGGCGACAGATGCTGTGGCAGGGCTGTCGGCATTGGCGGTCGAGGCCTCTTGCAACTCGCCGAGAACTTGCTCCAGACGACGTTCGTATTCGGCAATGAGGCGGCGGTGGTGCTTGATGCGCCGGCGCACGAACACGATGAGCCACGCCGCCAGACCCATCACGATGACGAGGGCCAGCGTTATTGCCACGATGGTCATCACCATGGCCCGGCGTTCGGCAGAGAAGAGACGTTGCAAGGCGGTCATCTCGTCGCGCATAACACCCTCCTTATAGCGTAGGCGCGTCTCATGGGTGTTGCCGGCCTTGTTGATGCCGGCGACGCTGTCGGAAAGTGCCAGACTCTGGCGGAAATAGTCCAGGGCACCTCGCATGTCGCCTTCCTCCTCGGCCAGCGACGAACGCAGACGGGCCACCTCGGCTTCATGTTCCAGCGAACCTATGCTCACGGCAACAGCCCATGCCGTGTCGAGATAGTGGCGCGTGGCAGACCTGTCGTGAGTGGACAGGTAGGCTTTTGCCAGGGCCACGGCGGCTTGCAGCCAGTGCCACTGGTCGCTGCCGTCATGCAGCATGTCGTAGGCGCGGCGGTAGTCGGCAATGGCGGAAGGGTAGTCGTCGGCACGCTCGTGCAGGCTGCCGAAGTTGATGTGGCACAGGGCCACACCGAGCCTCGACCCTTCGGCCTCGTTCTCTGCCAGGGAACGCTCATAATAGATGCGTGCCGAGTCCAGCATGCCCTGCGTCTCGAAGATGGAACCTATGTTGGAGAGGTTTATGGCTTGACCCAGGTGGCTGCCCAACGCATGTTCCGTGGCCAGAGCCTGACGGAAGATGCTGTCGGCAAGGCAGAGGTCGCCCATGCTGAGGTATATGTTGCCGAGCCCGTTGAGGGCCACCACGCGGTTCTTGCGGGTGGCAAAGCATTCGGAGTCGGAGTAGCTGTCGTTAAGCTGAAGTGCAGAGTAATACTGCTCGGCGGCATTGTCCAGCAGACCCATACGGCGGTAGTCGGTACCTATATTATTATACGCGCGCACGGCTTCGACGGTGTCGAGATGGCGAAGGGCAAGCTCCAGACCCTCGCGGTGGGCCGACAACGCATCCTCAAAGTCGCTCTGATTGCGTAGCACACGTCCCAGCTGCTTGAGCACATGGATGCGCTCGGCATCTGCGTGCCCGATGGAGCGGAGACTGTCGTCGGCATGACGCAGAAGGGCGGCATCGCAGGTCTTAGAATAGATGCTGTCATAGCGCTCGCCGGAAGCTCGTGACGTCACCTTGCACATACTGCCGCCACAGGCTGACACAGCCAAGACCAGAGTCAGAGCTGCAAGGGCGTATGTATGTTGTGTGAGGTTCATTCAGATAGTGTTTAATGTGGTTTGCGGTGCAAAGATATGTAGAATATTGAAAAAAATGTCAAAAACAGATAAAAACTTATGACAAATATCAACACTTTCGCATAAATTATTGTACCTTTGCCACCAAATAGTGTACTTATATTGTTTTAGAACACCAAATCTCAGATATGGAAACTACACTCGTATTGCTCAAACCCAGTTGCGTGCAACGCCAGCTCATAGGCGAAATCGTCAACCGCTTTGAGCGTCGTGGGCTTCAGGTGGCAGGCATGAAAATGATGCAGCTTGACGACAAGATACTGCGTGAGCACTACTCGCATCTCGTGGACAGACCATTCTTCCCCGCACTTGCCAACTCCATGAAGGCATCACCGGTCGTAGCCATGGCGCTGCGAGGAGTCGAGGCCGTGGCAGTAGTAAGAGGCATGACGGGATTCACCAATGGCCGTAAGGCTGACCCGGGAACAATCCGCGGTGACTATGCCATGAGCAATCAGCAGAACATCGTTCATGCCTCCGATTCGCCAGAGAATGCCAAGATTGAGCTCGACCGCTTCTTCAAGCCAGAGGAAATCTTCGACTACAAGCATGCACTCTTGCCTTTCCTTTACGCTACAGACGAGTATTAAGCACACGCGCAATTCGCACTTTCGCTAACTACTAAACATATCTCACAGACCAAAAACCACAAATGCTTAAACGACTTATCAGAAGAACAACGGCTATTTGCGCATTCGCAACGCTGGCGATACCAACGACCGCACAGGACCTGATAGCACGACAGGCACCTGTTGACAAGAAGATGAGAGCAATAGACAGCGTAGCCATTCAGCGCCTCATCCAACAAGAAATCATACAAGACACCGAAATCGACGACGAGCTCTACCCCGACTGGGAGAACAGCAGCATCAACCTTTACTCTAATGTGGAGTTGCCGAAAGACTACAAGATAGACTTGCGGCATTTCTGCATGCCTACGACAAACCGCATCGTCACGTCCAACTATGGCTACCGTCGTCGTTTCCGTCGTCAGCACAAGGGCTTAGACATCAACGCATACATGGGCGACACCATTCGCGCTGCCTTCGACGGCAAGGTGCGGGTCGTTGATAATCAGCCCGGAGGCTATGGCAACGTGGTGGTGATACGCCACAACAACGGCTTGGAAACGGTGTATGGACACCTGTCACGACACCTGACTGCCGAGGGCAAGACCGTAAAGGCCGGAACACCGATAGGCCTGGCAGGAAGGACAGGACGCAGCACAGGCGTACACCTGCACTTCGAGACACGACTCCTGGGCGAATACATCGACCCTGCCAAGCTCTTCGACTTCGAGGCACAGGATGTGACGGGCGATTTCTATGTGTTCCGCGGACGAGGACGCGGAACGCTAATAGGCAGCCACAGCGGACGACGTAATGCCGGACAGGAACTTGCTGCCAACACTACGGCCACGTCGGCAGAAGAGGAGGAGGTCAGCTACAACAGCTCGGAGGATGCTGCTGCACCCGCTGGCAAGGCAAAGAGCTCTGCTCGAACCCGCTTCCACAAGGTGCGACGTGGAGAGACGCTCTACAGCATTGCCAAGAAACATGGCACAACAGTGGCTAACCTCTGCCGTATCAACGGGCTGTCGAAGCGTAGCAAGCTGCGTGCCGGACAAGTTATCAAGTACTCATGACAACTGAAGAGCAGTTCAGGGCCGTGATGGCCAAATGTAGGAGCGTCTTCGAGGCCAAGCTGCACGACTATGGCGCAGCATGGAGAATACTGCGCGTCACATCGCTAACCGACCAACTTTACATAAAGGCCAACCGCATTCGCTCACTCGAACTCAAAGGGGAGTCAAGGGTGGGCGAGGGCATAGCACCTGAGTTCATAGGCATTGTCAACTATGCTGTCATAGGACTCATACAGCTCAAGCATGGCTTCGCAGAGAAACCCGATGACATGTCGCCCGATGAGGCACTGGCTGAGTATGATGTCCTCGCAGAGGAGTCGCTGCAACTCATGTTGCGGAAAAACCACGACTACGATGAGGCATGGCGAGGGATGCGAGTCAGCAGCTACACCGACCTCATACTGCAAAAGATATTCCGCACCAAGCAGATAGAGACCCTCGGGGCTGAAGCACTGCTGGCAAGCGAAGGCATAGATGCCAACTACATGGACATGCTCAACTACGCTGTCTTCGGACTCATAAAGCTCACATTCGACCAGCACGACTGAGCAATGAAGAAAATACTGATATGGACTGTGGTGAACACGTGCCGGATGCTCGTGTCCACCACATTCATTTTTTCGGGGTTGGTGAAGCTCATCGACCCCTATGGCACAGCATACAAACTCGAAGACTACGCCGTGGCACTTCGGGCAACAAGTCTGATTGTGCAACCGATGCCGCTGGTGGCTTCCGTCATTCTGGCGCTGGCAGAGTTCTGCTTTGGAGTATATCTCTTCTTCGGCATAAGGCGAAGGCTTACCACAAGGGCCATCGTGGCAATGCTGCTCGTCTTCACACCGCTGACGCTGTGGCTGGCTGTCACCGATGCCGTGGCAGACTGCGGATGCTTTGGCGATGCGCTGAAACTGACAAACTGGCAGACTTTCGCCAAGGATGCACTCCTACTCGCAATGGCTGTTCTCTTGTGCTGGACACGGCGACATCAGACGAGGCTCATCTCCGTGAGCGCACAGTGGCTCATCTCGCTCTATTCGATTGTCTTCGGGACTGTGCTCGCAATGACGTGCATTGCCGTCGAACCCGTTGTGGACTTCAGGCCTTTCTTCGTCGGACAGGACATAGCGAAGGCTATGCAATGGCCGGAAGACCCCAACGAGCAACCGGAAATCCTGGACTTTACTATCGACCCAATACCCGAACTGCCGACAAATGAGCCTGTTGACATCGACTGTCTGCTGGCCGACACAGGCTACGTCTTCCTGCTCATCGCTCCACATATCGAATTTGCAAGCGATGGACAGATGGATGTCATCAACGCGCTTTCTGACTTCGCATCTGCCAATGGACACAGATTCATCTGTCTCACCGCATCCACAGTACCGCAGATTAATAGGTGGCAGGCTCTCACCGGTGCGGAATATGACTTCGCCTTTACCGATGAACTGACGCTGAAGACCATCGTTCGCAGCAATCCGGGACTCGTCATATTGCATCACGGCGTGATAGTGGATAAAAGCAGTGACTTGATGATGTCAAATATCCTCGAGAAGACTGCCGACTTCAGTCGGTATTATGGCGCGGAGCCAAAGCCCACACCACACTCTGAGACGTTCCTGGCACTGCTGATGGCA
Organism: uncultured Prevotellaceae bacterium; assembly: GCA_947167455.1. GTDB lineage: Bacteria > Bacteroidota > Bacteroidia > Bacteroidales > Bacteroidaceae > Physcousia. The sequence goes on from CAMVIB010000056.1 coordinate 13,333, forward strand.
TACGTACTGCCACAGGCACTATTCACCATTATCGACCGCCTCGTGGCGGCACTGAAATGGTGGTGGCACAGGAGGAAAAGCAAAAAAAGACGGTAAACCTCACACCTGTCAGCCTTGACGCAGAGGCGGCTTCAGCGCACGATGCGGCTGTCAGAATAGCAGAATGCCAACAAGAGCGCAGAAGATGAGCACGCGGATAGGGCTCATCTTATAGACCTGACAGGCGATGAGAGTGCAGACGAAGATGCCTACGCTGATCCAGAACTGCCAGGCCGACTCTCGTGGCGTCGAGAAGTTCTCCGGAGTAAGAAGAAGGAGAACGGCAGCTGCCAAAAGGCCGACGACGGCGGGGCGAAGACCTGTGAACACATGCTCCACAACAGGATGGTTCTTGTACTTCATCAAGAACTTGGAGATGAGCAGCATGAGGATGAATGACGGCAACATCACGGCGAATGTTGCCGTGGCAGAACCCAGAATGCCCATCCAGTGAGTGCCTCCGGCGTTGACGATAGAGGTGTAGCCGACGTAAGTGGCTGAGTTGATGCCGATGGGGCCGGGAGTCATCTGCGACACGGCTACAATGTCTGTGAATTCGCCCATCGTCATCCAGTGGTGATTTGTAACGACCTCGCCCTGAATCATTGAGATCATGGCATAGCCGCCACCGAAGCCGAAGAGGCCTATGAGGAAGAAGGTGTAGAAGAGTTGAAAGAATATCATGTGCGCTGGGGAATTGACCACATCTTAATTATAGGTGGCAGGTGATTTGTTTTCTGAAGGGGGGCGCGCTTGTCGGGGTGGCTACGGAGCCACTACCGACTCAGTGGCTGGGCTGTTGTGTATGGGTGAGGTCTATGAGCTTGCCGTAGAGGTAACCGCCCAGACCGGCAGCTAAGATGACCCAGATGGGCGAAACACCGAACATCCATATAAGGAAGGCGCCGAGGGCGGGTATCCAAACGTTGGTCCAGCCGATATGGGCAGTCTTTGCCATCTTGAACGTAGGAGCGGCGATGAGGGCCACGACACAAGGTCGGATGCCGCGGAAAGCGCGTGACACCCACACGTTATCCTGAAACTGGCGGAAGAAGAGCGCAATGGCCAGGATGATCATGAACGACGGCATGATACATCCGATGGTTGACATCAGTGCTCCTGCCACACCGCGTATCTTGTAACCTATGAAGATGGCGATGTTCACGGCAAAGATGCCGGGACACGACTGGGCTACAGCCATGAGATCGAGGAGGTCTTCGCGAGAAATCCACTGCTTCTCATCTACTACCTTGGCTTCTATGAGGGGGATCATGGCATAGCCGCCGCCGATGGTGAAGAGACCGATATGGAAGAAGGTGGCGAAGAGAGTCGCCATACCAGCGGCGCTCTTTGACGGCTGCTGCGGGGGTACGTAATTTATGTTGCGGTTATCCATTGGTTATTTTTATATTTCTGAGCCCTTGCGACGCTTCATGCAGATGCTCGTGGCATGTTGAAGGGCAGCTCTTGTGGCGTGTGGCGGGGCAATGCTCGAAACTTATGTGCCTGCCATAGATTGCCGCCACAAAGGTACAACATTTATCCGACTCGGCATCGTATTGATGAAAATAATTGTATCTCTTGATGCTCCAAACGACTTTTTTCACTGCTCCCGAGGGTGCCGATTAAGCCCCTAGGGGAGTTAGGTAACTCGCCTA
>CAMVIB010000057.1 GCA_947167455.1 uncultured Prevotellaceae bacterium
AAAGCGAAGACCGCGTTGCGGTCTCTTTGGTGGTATGATTGCGGATAATCATTTCATTAATTTTGTTCTTTTTCTTTGTCATGTCGAATCAAAAGGCTAATTTTGCGGCAAATAGTTATAGGAGATGGACTTTTTTCAACCATTATCACGTTTGTTCCCGCGTCTTTTCGCATTGGTGGCCACTATGTTGTTGCCATGTCTGCTGACTTCCACAATCGTGGCATGCTCTGTCGATGACGATGCTGACGACAATGCCATTGTGAAGGAGATGATGCGGCAGGACGCCCCTGCCGACAATTCGGATTGCTATTTCAGGAACAACCCATTGCCTTATGGCAAAGGACGTCTGCGGGTGCTGGCCGTCGGCAACAGCTACACCATCGACGGTATTACGTATCTCCCCAAGATTCTCAAGGATGCCGGTGTGGACGATAGCAAATACTCTTTGTACTACGTCGTCAGCTCCGGCGCATCGCTACAATATTGGTACGAGCGCCTGCTCTCCGGCGAGACGGTGTCGCCTCTTTTCGCTGGTGGCACACCGATGCCCGTTCATGATGGGGAGTTTAGCGAGTTGCTGTCGGCAGACTGGGATGTCATTGTGTTCCAACAATATTCTGGTGCAGCCACCAACTACGACACCTTCAACCCTCATTTGCGCGGCCTCATCGACGGTGTGCTCGGCCACTGCACCAACCCAGATGTGGCATTGGCCTGGCAATTGGCATGGAGCTATGCCGACGGCTTTTCCGACCGTCTCAACAATGTCAGCCGTTGGGAGAAGATCTGTGTCGCAGCGTCTCGCATGGTTGTCTATGACGGCATTGATATCATCATCCCTACAGGCACAGCCATACAGAACGCACGTAACACAGAGCTCAACGGCGAAGGCCAGCTTACACGCGACGGCACGCATCTCGATATCGGCGTCGGGCGTTACATCGCCGCCTGCGCATGGGCGCAGACGCTCTTCGCGCCACTCTTCGTATTCTCGGTCGATAAGCTGCCTACGGTGACGTCGCTCCCAGAGAGTGAACTCTCGGCCTATCCTTACCCCCAGCAGCAGGTGACGGCCCAGAATCGTGCCCTCTGTCAGAAGTGTGCCGTGATGGCCGTGGAGAGTCCGTTCGAGGTGGCTGACGGTTCGCCCATAACAGGCATCCGAGACATCAAGCCGTAGTACTTTTGTATGGAAAACGTGTGTTTTCCTTTGCCACGTCGTCAGAAAAGCTTACCTTTGCGGCGCGATAGCGCAAATCCCATCATCTTCGACCGCTCGCAGACGAGGTCACGGGACGAGCGCTTGTGGCATGAACCCCGACAGTGTAGGGGTCGCACGATAATGGTTTGGGGAATGTAATAACGACCCACAGCATCTATGAAAGCAAGAGTCTTAGCATACTATCTGCCGCAGTTCCATCCCATCCCGGAGAATGATGCGGCGTGGGGGCCGGGCTTCACCGAATGGACCAACGTGGCCAAGGCCCGTCCCCTCTTCCGCGGTCACTACCAGCCGCGCATACCTGCCGACTTGGGTTTCTATGACCTGCGTCTGCCGGAGGTGCGCGAGCAGCAGGTGCTGCTGGCCCGTAATGCCGGTGTGGAAGGCTTCGTGTATTGGCACTACTGGTTTGGCAACGGGCGGATGCTCTTGCAGCGACCCTTCGAGGAGGTGCTGCATAGCGGCAAGCCCGATTTCCCGTTTGCCCTTGCGTGGGCCAACCACGACTGGACTACCGGCACGTGGCAGAAGGGTGGCGGCACGCGCATGATAGCCGAGCAGCAATATCCCGGCGAGGCGGACTACGTGGCGCATTTCAACTATTGTCTGCCGGCATTCCGCGACAGGCGTTATGTACGTGTCGATGGCAAGCCGCTGTTTGTCATCTTCGACCCGTATTTCTTCACCGACATACAGCGTTTCATAGCCCTATGGCGAGAGCTGGCCGAGGCCAGTGGCCTGCCGGGGATATTCTTTGTCGCGCTGACAAAGTCCACCACGACGGCCACGCGTCGCGACGACGGCACCTTCGAGCGCCACATGCCCGACCTCAAGAGCAGTGCCAAGGTGTTCAACGATATCCTCTCTCTCGGCTTCGACGGCATCAACTCCTTCGGTAAGCAGAGAGCCGAGATGATAGTCGGCGGTCGCACAGCGAACCTCATCCGCAAGGCCTTGCACGAACGTCTGTCGTTCCTGCCGGCAATGAAATACGACTTTCCGCGTGTGACAAGCCAGTTCTTTGCCCCCGAGGATAAATGGGACAATGTCTTTCCCACCATCATGTCGGGATGGGACCGCACACCTCGTACCGGTACGCTGGAAGGTGTCTATGTCGGGGCTACGCCAGAGGCCTTCGAGGCTCATGTGCGTCAGGCGTATGAGCTGATTTCCCACAAGCCTGCCGAGCGTCGCATCCTGTTCCTGCGTTCCTGGAACGAATGGGCCGAGGGCAACTATGTCGAACCCGACCAGCGTTATGGCCACGGCTTCCTCGATGCCTTGGCACGTGTGGTGAAGTAGGCTTGTGGAGTGGTGAAAGTCTCGTTCATAATTCCTGCCTTCAATGTCCGGCAGCTCGTAGGACGTTGTCTGACGACGTTGCTGCCCCTGCTGCGTGAGGGCCACGAGCTCGTGTTTGTCGATGACGGCTCGTCCGACGACACCCTGCAGACCGTGCGCGCCTTTGTCGAGGCCGAGCAGCTGCCGTGCGCCAAGGTGCTGACGCAGTCCAACCGCGGTCAGGGTGCCGCGCGCAACCGCGGCATCGCTGTTGCCAGTGGCGACTACATTTGGTTTGTCGATGCCGACGACTTTGTTGACACTGCCGAGGCACGGCAGGTGATAGCCGACTGCACAACGGCCGTCGATGGAGGTGTGACGGCAGATGCCGTTGTGTTCGGTCTGCGGTTGGACGATGGCCAGCTCAGCATGCCGTCTCCCATACTGCGCCAGCGTTCGTATGCCACTGGTACAGACTATTTCCGTGAGAGCAACCAAGAGGGTACATTTCGCACGTTCCCCGTCAACAAGCTGTTTCGTGCGGCAAAAGTGCGCGAGCTGCAAGCGGCATTTGCCGAAGGGCGTATCTATGAGGATCTGCAGTTCAACCTCGAGTTTTTTGTGCAATGCGGGCGTGTCCTGCAGCTACCGCTGAATCCCTACCATTATGTCCTCGGCAATGCCGACAGCTCCACCAATGCCTCACGCATACAAGAGCGTGACTTCCAAGCGCTGACGGCGGCAGAGGACGCTACGGCGTGGCTCAGCGACCGGGTCTTGGTGATGCACGATGCCCACGCCCATGACGGCAGCACTGCCAAGCCTGTCACCGTGGGCGACATCTCTTTTCAGACGTTGCTCTTCTCGTTCCTCTCCTCGTGCCTGCTGAGGAAATATATCCCTCTCTCATACATGCATCCCGAGGCACGGGCGTTCGTGGAGCGTACGATGCACCACCACTTGTTCCGCAAGGCTGTGCGCCACTGTGCCACGCATCCTTCCATCGGCCTTCGCCGATGGGGCATGGCACTGTGCATCTGGCTCTCGCCGCGCATGAGCCGTCACATCATAAACCGCATGATGCGATAGGCCGGATTGTCTGCTGTCTTGCCGATAATCATAAAATGATTATCCGCTATCGTGCTGCCGGGACGGTGATGGCGCCTTCTATTTTCTGTATTTGAGCAGCGAGATGACGCCCCAGCAGCAGATGTTGTAGATGCACACCGGCAGCGGCAGCTTCTCCACCTCGCGCAGCACGCGCCACTGTGGGTAGATTACCTTCTTCTTGTCGGCCGTGATGGAGCTCTTGCGCATACGGTAGCTCACGAGGATGTCCTTGTTGCCGTGGCCCACGTGTATGTCCTTGAGCATGTGCAGCCAATAGACGTAGTCGTCGCGCAGACTGCCCATCTTCTCGTTGAAGAATATCTTCTCTGTCTTGGCAGTGTCATAGATAGCTGTGGAGGGGAAGATGTCGCACGTCTTGAGCATACTCTTGTATGTCACCCTCTCTGGAACGATGAACGGCCTCAGCACCTCCTGCTTTGTCTTCTCGTCGATGCGTCGGTATGACGAGAATACCAGCGAGGCATCTTGCTTCTTCATAAACGCCAGCTGACGTTCCAGGAAGTCGGCCTGCCAGAGGTCGTCGGAGTCGAGGAATGAAATATACTGCCCTCGTGCAGCCCGCAAGGCAATGTTGCGTGCGCCCGACGAGCCGCCGTTGCTCTTGCTCTCTATGAGGTGTATGCGCGGCTCGTTGTCGGCATAGTGCCTTACGGCACGTATGCCAGCGCCGCCGTCGGGAGAGTGGTCATCTACGATAATCATCTCCCATTGCGGGTACGTCTGTGCGAGCACCGTCTCGATGGTCTCGCCAACGAACTCCGCGCCTTTATACATCGGTGTTATGATGGATACAAGTCCGGGAATCATTGATTTTGTCTTTTCTTGATGCAAAGTTACAACATTTTTGCGAAAGGCCAAATGCGGCGACCTTTTTTTTGATATGAATAAAGCAAAAACCATATTATTGCATTTTTTCCTCCGCACTCCACACTATTTTGGCTACTTCTGCGTTATGATATATAGACTTTTCATATTATATCTCTTATAGGCTTTGATGACGAATCGCTATGACTATCTTATTGTCGGTTCCGGACTCTTCGGTGCCACTTTTGCCTGGCATGCCAAGCGTGCCGGCAAGCGTTGTGTAGTCATTGACAAACGGCCGCAACTCGGTGGCAACCTCTTTTGCGAGAAGATCTCTGGCATCAACGTGCATAAATACGGCCCTCACATCTTTCATACCGACAACGGCGACGTGTGGCAACTTGTGAATTCCATCGTCCCCTTCAACCGCTTCACGAACTCGCCTCTGGCCAACTATCAGGGCCGGCTCTACAACCTGCCTTTCAACATGAATACCTTCCACCAGATGTGGGGGGTGCTCACACCGGCAGAGGCGAAGGCGCGCATTGACCAGCAGCGTGCCGATGTCGTGGCACGTATGCGTCGCGAAGGCATCAGCGAGCCCCGCAACCTGGAGGAGCAGGCCATGCTTCTCATCGGGCGTGACATCTATGAGCGTCTCATCAAGGGCTATACCGAGAAGCAGTGGGGACGTCCGTGTTCGGAGCTCCCGGCATTCATAATAAAGCGTCTGCCCGTGCGTTTCGTCTTCGACAACAACTATTTCAACGACCGCTATCAGGGCATACCCGTGGGTGGCTACAACCGCCTCATCGACGGATTGCTGGAGGGCGTTGAGACGCGCACGGGCTGCGACTTCTTCGACTTATGTCGTCAGAGTGGGGTTGACCCCACGGCCATGACACGCTATGGCGTCACACTGCAGGGCATGCACTTCGACCGTGTGGTATATACGGGGCCTATCGATGAGTTCTTCGGCTACAGCAGCGGACATCTGGCATATCGCACCGTGTGCTTCGAGTCGGAGACACTGGATCAAGCCAATTTCCAAGGCAATGCCGTGGTGAACTACACCGAGCGCGAGGTGCCCTACACTCGCATCATTGAGCACAAGCACTTCGAGATGTTCGGTGCTGAGGTCGATGCCTGTCCGCAAACCGTGATATCGAGAGAGTTCAGCGCAGAGTGGACGCCGGGTCACGAGCCGTATTATCCTGTCAATGACGACCATAACAGCCGTCTGCTGGCCGTCTATCAGGAGCGTGCGGCGCAGCTGGACAATGTCATCTTCGGCGGACGTCTGGCAGAGTATAAGTATTACGACATGGCTCCCATCATGGAGAAGGTGTTGGCGATGCCTGTCTGACGCCTGTCAGGGCGCATACCTTTTGGGAATGCTCATGCATGCGCTGTCTTGCTGCGGCGTATGATGCTTAGCGTGATGATAAAAAGGGCGAATGCCGCCACATCGATGAAGAAAATGGCCGTGATGCCTAACCCACATTCCTGAAGTACGAGGTTGGCGATGATGAACACTATCACCATCATGAGTATTGTGGCCAGCGTCTGATGCATCGTGAGGCCTATGTCGATGAGTATGTGGTGGATGTGGCGCTTGTCGGCCTGAAACATAGGCTGCCCGGCGATGATGCGTGTCAGTGCCACCCGCACAAGGTCGAACACAGGCACTATGAACAGTGAGTATGGCACGAGCAGCGGATTGCCGTGGACGTAGATGTCTCCCTCGGAGAGGATGAGGTATTTGATGCCCAGATATGCCATGACGTAGCCGAGGATGAGGCTTCCGGCATCGCCCATGAAAATCTTGCGACGACCTATATGGCCGAACACGTTGAAGAGGAAGAAGGCCAGCACGGAGCCTGCGAGGCTCGCACCCAGCAGTGTGAAAGTCGGTGCGCGCAGGTCGAGGAAGCGGTTGATGAGAATGGCGAGCACAATGATGGCGTAGCCCGAGGCGAGGCCGTCGATACCGTCGATGAGATTCACGGCATTGACGATGGTCATGATGGTAAGCACCGTGATGCCGTAGGCCAGCCATATCGGCAGCTCGTGTATGCCGAAGAGCCCGTGTAGGTCAGTGATGAGTAAATGGCAGAGAGGCATCAGCGACGATGCTATGAGCATGAACACGAATTTCACCATCGCCGACAGGTTCTTGATGTCATCAACGAGTCCTATGGTATAGATGCAAGCGGCGCCGAGCACCATCACGGCCGACGACAGGTGCAGCCTGAGGGGTGTCTCCGTCTGGTCGTGGTAGGCCAGCATCGTGGTAGCGAAGGCTATTGCCATCGATGGCAGGAACACCAGCCCCCCGAGTCGCGGCACGGCGGTGTGGTGGACCTTGCGTATGTTGGGCTGGTCGTAATAGCCGTATTTCTGACAAAAGGATATTATCAGTGGTATCGTAATGGCCGATGCTACCAGACCTATTACGAAAGCTGAGCTTATGTATGTTGTGAAGTCAATTCTCATGACCTGTGTGGTGCGGCTATATTTATTCCTTTATATTATAACGCGCGAGTGAAACACTTTATTGTGTTGCTTCACAGAAAAGCAGGCTCACACGCCATCGCCGCACCATGACGTGGCCGCCTGGGGGCAGCTGAGTTGTGTCCCAATAAGGTGTGCAAAACAACCCATAGGGGAAGCGAGTGCCTCGCCTAGGGGAAGCGAGTGCCTCACCCGGGGGATGCAGGTGCCTCGCCAAGAGGTTGTTGTTGTCACGTCTGGGGGGTGTTCCGACGTCCTCTGAGGCAAGGCGGGAAAGCCCCTAGGGGAGTTATGAAACTCGCCTAGGCGAGTTATGTAACTTCCCTAGGCGAGTTACATAACTCCCCTAGGGGCTTTCCCGCCTTGGTGCAGAGGGCATGAAAAAAGCGCCTGAGCGAGTCGTGCGACTTGCCCAGGCGCTTCGTGTGTCCGACGGTAGAATGTGCTTTATTTTGCGAAGCTCACGGCGCGTGTCTCGCGGATGACGGTGATCTTCACCTGTCCGGGATAGGTCATCTCGTTCTGGATCTTCGTGGCGATGTCGGCGCTGAGGGTCTCAATCTGCTTGTCGTCAATCTTGTCGGCACCGACGATGACGCGCAGCTCGCGTCCGGCCTGTATGGCGTAGGTCTTTGTGACGCCGGGGTAGCTCATGGCGATGTTCTCGAGGTCCTTCAGACGTTTGATGTATGCCTCGGCAATCTCACGGCGTGCACCGGGGCGTGCGCCGCTGATGGCATCGCAGGCGAGGACGATGGGTGCGATGAGCGATGTCATCTCCATCTCTTCGTGGTGGGCGCCGATGGCGTTGCAGATGTCGGGCTTCTCCTTATACTTCTCGGCCAGCTTGGCACCATAGAGTGCGTGCGGCAGTTCGGGCTCCTCGTCGGGCACCTTGCCGATGTCGTGCAAGAGTCCTGCACGGCGTGCCTTCTTCGGGTTCAGACCCAGCTCGCTGGCCATCACGGCACAGAGGTTGGCCGTCTCGCGGGCGTGCTGCAGCAGGTTCTGGCCGTAGCTGGAACGGTATTTCATCTTGCCTATGATGCGTATGAGCTCGGGGTGCAGGCCGTGCACGCCGAGGTCGATGGCCGTGCGTTTGCCTGTCTCCATGATTTCCTCGTCAATCTGCTTCTTCACCTTTGCCACGACCTCCTCGATGCGTGCCGGGTGTATGCGTCCGTCGGCCACGAGCTGGTGCAGCGCCAGACGGCAGATCTCACGGCGCACGGGGTCGAAGGCGGAGATGACGATGGCCTCTGGCGTGTCATCGACCACGATCTCGACACCTGCTGCGGCTTCGAGTGCGCGTATGTTGCGGCCTTCGCGGCCGATGATGCGACCCTTGACGTCGTCGTTCTCGATGTGAAACACCGTCACGGAGTTCTCAACAGCCGTCTCGGTGGCCACACGTTGTATGGTCTGTATGATGATGCGCTTGGCCTCCTTGTTGGCCGTCATCTTGGCATCGTCCATAATCTCGTTGATGTAGCTGGCGGCGGCCGTCTTGGCCTCGTCCTTCAGGGTCTCGACGAGGCGCTCCTTGGCCTCCTCGGCGCTGAGGCCGCTGATCTTCTCGAGCTGTGAGCGTTCCTGGTCGATGAGGCTCTCCAGACGCTGCTCCAGTTCCTCCTCGCGTTTCTGCAGGAGGCTCTGCTGCTGGTCGAGGCGCTTGCGCTCGGCTTCCTGTTCGTTCTTGCGGCGTCCGAGCTCGTCCTGCCGCTGGTTGAGGCTGAGCTCGCGCTGCTTGATGCGGTTCTCGCTCTGCTGTATCTGCTGGTTGCGCTGCTGCACTTCCTTCTCCAGCTCGGCTTTCTTATTGAGGAATTTCTCCTTCACTTCGAGGAGTTTCTTCTGCTTGATGACTTCGGCCTCTTTCTTGGCCTCGTCGTGTAGTGTCTTCATGCGTGCTGGCCTGATGTGGCGGTACCACACGAGCTGATAGATGAGCACGGCAATGGCAATCACTGCTGAAGCGATTGTGATTATCAGTGGGATTGTTGTCATTAGTTGGTTGGTTGTGTAAATGTTATTATGATTAAACAATAACGACGCACCTGCCCAGTGCCTCCTGCCGTAGCGGCAGGGCACATGGTCGGTGCGTCGCGGGTTGATAGGTCTCTTGAGGTGAGTCCTTACTTCAGTGCTGTCTCTACATCGCTTATGAGGCCGTTGAGCTGTGCCATCACGGGCTGCAGGTTGCCGGTTGTCTCTGCCAGTTGCAGGCGCACGGCGATTTCTATGGTTGACATCATGAGGTAGGTCTCGCTCGTCAGATGTGGAAACTTGTTGGCATAGAATGCATACCGTTGGTTGATGAGCTTCTCAGCGTCACGGTAGAGCAACTCGTCCTCCCGGCGTATTGTTATGGGGAACGTCATGCTGCCGAGTTTCAGCTTTATCTGAAAGGTATCGCTTATTTCCATTGTCGTCAGGGGGTGGGGTAGTGGGTTATAGCGTCGGAACAAGGTGTCTGTCTCTGGGCTTACGTGGTCATGTCTGACATGTCCATGGCTTTGAGCAGGGCGATACACTTATCTACGTCTCGCACCAGTCGATTGACTCGCAGTTTGGCCTGATTGACGTCGCCGTCGCCCAGGGTGAGCATGCGTGCCATCTTGAGGTTCGCGTAATCGGCCTCCAACTTCTTTATGCGCTGACGTGCCGTCTCGAGTTCCGTGTCCTTGGCCACGAGGTCGTCGAGCAACTCGGCATTCTCACGTTTCAGCTGTTCGAACTTGAGAATGAGTTGCCGTGTGCGAGTCTCCAGCAGGTGTATGGTCTTCTCTTCTTCGGCTGTCATCGTTGTTGGCTGATTTACGAATTTGGCGCGAAGGTAGCACAGTTTTTTTAATTGTGCAAGTTTCGCGCGTTATTTTTGTGTCTCGTCGTCGATATTTGCCCTCTTTTCCTTCTTGGCGAGGGCTACGAGGGTCTGTGCGTACTCAGAAATCCATGCTTCGGAGAATCCCAGAGTTTGCTGGTAGCGGCGTATCTGTGCAGCCATGCGACGGGCGTTGTCATCGCTCCAGGTGTCCTTAGTGAGGATGTCGTGAACGGTCTTCTCGGTCATCGAGCGGAGGGCTTTCTGCATGAAGCCCGGCAGGCGGAGCTTCCACTGCATGAGGTTGCCGGTGAGCATCATGAGGTCTTGCGAGAAGCCCTGGAACTGTATCATGTAGGGCTGCACGTCCTGAAGGCGGCGGCAGCGCTTCTTGACGCTGGCGTCGATCTCCTTCGTCAGGCCGTCGCTGGCACCGTATATCTCGCTGAGCATAGCGGCACAGCGTTTCTTCTCGCCGACGCCGAGCTTATTGTTGACGGTGGGCACCTTCAGGGTCTGCTTGAACGTGCGGAGGTCGGGCAGGGCGGCGAGGTTGCTGATGCCCACTTGTGCGGCTATGGTGGCCTCGAAATAGACACGGATCAGCGTCATGAAGTCTTCGATGCCGCCGACCTTTGTCTCTTCTTGTTCGGCCTTGCGGCCAAAGAGTTTGCTAAGGAATGACATGTAAATATGTGTTGGTAAAAAATGATTCTGAGATGGGGGAGGCCATGCCGGGCTATTCCTCTGCCATCATCCTGTGGCCCTCGTCGGCCAGCTTGAGCAGGTACTGTCCATACTGGTTCTTGCGCATGGGCTCGGCGAGACGGCGCAGGTGGTCGGCATCGATCCAGCCCTGGCGGAAGGCTATGCCCTCCAGGCAGGCCACCTTAAGGCCCTGGCGTTTCTCTATGACCTCGATGAAGGTTGATGCCTCACTGAGGCTGTCGTGGGTGCCGGTGTCGAGCCATGCGAAGCCGCGGCCGAGTGTCTGCACCTTCAGCTCGCCGTCCTCAAGGAAACGCTGGTTCACGCTCGTGATTTCCAGCTCGCCGCGGGCGCTCGGGCGTATGCTGCGGGCCACGTCGAGGACCTTGTTGGGATAGAAGTACAGGCCCACGACGGCGTAGTTGGACTTAGGCTGTGCGGGCTTCTCCTCGATGCTGAGGCAGTTGCCGCTGGCATCGAACTCGGCCACGCCGTAGCGCTCAGGGTCGTTGACCCAGTAGCCAAACACCGTGGCCTTCGCCTGTTGCTCGGCGGTGCGCACGGACTCGCGCAACATGCCCGTGAGGCCCGCACCGTGGAAGATGTTGTCGCCCAGCACGAGGCACACGGCATCGTCGCCTACGAAGTCGGCACCGATGATGAAGGCCTGGGCCAGACCGTCGGGCGAGGGCTGCTCGGCGTAGGCGAAGCGCACTCCGAAGTCCGAGCCGTCGCCCAGCAGCCGCCGGAAGGCGGGCAGGTCCGTGGGGGTGGAGATGATGAGTATCTCGCGTATGCCGGCGAGCATGAGTACGGAGATGGGGTAGTAGATCATGGGCTTGTCGAAGATGGGAAGCATCTGTTTTGACACGCCCTTCGTTATGGGGTAAAGGCGGGTTCCTGAGCCGCCGGCTAAAACGATTCCTTTCATGTTTGCATGATGATTTTGGCGCAAAGGTAAGGCTTTTTGTCGAATCCACCTAACGAAAGTGTATTTTTTCGTCCAAAACTTTCGGCATTTCAAAAACTATAGCTACCTTTGCACCCGCTTAGCGGCTCTAAGTAATGTTTGTTTCTGAATATTACATAACCTACTATATGGCAGAATACATTCAAACAACAAAGACAGAGGACATGGGGTCCTCGGGAATCGACTTCCGCAAGGTGTGGTCGATAATCGTGCTTCACTGGTACTGGTTTATCTTCTCGACACTGTTCTGCGTCACCTTGGCGTACCTCTACCTGCGCTATCAGCATCCAGTCTATCAATCCTCAACCAAAATCCTCATCAAGGATGATACTAGCAGCAAGCGCAGCGGCCAGGAACTCGCGCTCGACCAGCTCGGCGTCGTGACAAACTCTACGGGTTTCGACAATGAGTTGGAAATCATCAGCTCGACGGCCGTGGCAACACGTGCCGTGAAGGCGCTGAAGCTCTATGTGACATACACCGTTCAGGGACGTGTCGGCGAGGCAGAGCTCTACAAGACCAGCCCCGTCATCGTAGATCTCGAGGAGGCACGCCAAGACCATCTGCAGCAACCCATACCCATCACCATCACCCGCAAGGGCGAAGGCATTCACGTGGAGATACTGCTGCCCAGCAAGAACAACAGCGAGGGCGAGGTGATGCGTCGTGACATCGATGCTTTCCCCTCGACCGTCAACACCAAGGTGGGCAAGATACTCTTCACCCTCAACCCTGGCTATGACCTGCCGGAGCGCGAACTTCAGGTGATGATTTATCCGCCGGTGATGATGGGCCGTATGTATGCCAAGAGCCTGAGCGCACAGCCGACGTCCAAGATGACCAGCGTGGCGCTGCTGACGATGCTCGACACATCGTGGGAGCGTGCCAACGACTACCTCCTGCAGCTCGTGCAGTCCTACAACGAGGATGCCAACGAGGACAAGAACGAGGTGGCGCGCAAGACCGAGGAGTTCATCAACGACCGTATCGAGATCATACGCTCAGAACTCGATGAGACAGAAGGTGACCTCGAAGGCTACAAACGCAGTAACCAGCTCATAAACCTCCCCACGGATGCCAGCCAGGCTCTGACGCAGACCACCGACTTCCAGAAGAAGCAGGTTGACATACAGACGCAGATGAGTCTCGTGCAGGGACTGCTCGACTACGTGCACAACCCCAACAACGATAAGGAACTCATCCCCGCCAACCTCGGCATCACCGACCAGAGCACCAATGCCATGATTCGCGACTACAACGACAAGCTGCTGGCACGAAACCGTCTGGCAACGTCGTCGAGCGAGGATGCACCTGCCGTGCAGAAGCTCACCGCCGAGGTCAGCGCACTGTGGGCCGCCGTGGAGCAGCAGCTGAGGAGCATCTTCCGCGACCTACAGGTGCAGAAGACAAGTATCGACTCGCAGTTTGCACACTTCTCCACGAAGGTCAGCAACACCCCGACACAGGAGCGTGTGCTCAACAATATAGGCCGCCAGCAGGAGATTAAGGCCAACCTCTACCTCATGCTCCTGCAGAAACGCGAGGAGAACTACATCTCGCTGGCCTCCACTGCCAACAAGGCACGTATCATCGACATGCCGCAGCGCGACGGCAAGGTGAGCCCAAAGTCGAGCCTCATCATGCTCGCCGCATTCATCCTCGGACTGACGCTGCCGCTCGCCATCTTCTACTTGCTGGAGATGCTGCGCTTCCGCATCAACGGCCGCGAGGATATCGAGAAGCTCACCAAGCTCTCTGTGCTGGCAGACATACCTCTCACCTCCGACCTTGCCGAGGGTGAGCGTGCCATCGTCGTGAAGGAGAACACCAACAACATGATGGAAGAGGCCTTCCGTGGCCTGCGCACGAACCTCTCCTTCGTCATGGCTCCGACGGAGAAGGTGCTGTGCTGCACCAGCTGTGTGCCTGGCGAGGGCAAGACCTTCGTGGCTACAAACCTCGCCATGTCGCTCGCACTGCTCGGCAAGCATGTCATCATCATCGGTCTCGACGTACGCAAACCACGACTCGTGAAGCTCTTCGGACTGCCCAAGAGCGAAAAGGGCATCACGACATACTTGCGTGCCAACTCTGCCGACTTCGACCTCCTTGAAGACCAGATCGTGCGCGGCGTGGTCAACCCGAACCTCGACGTGCTGCCAGCAGGTGTCATACCGCCAAATCCCGGCGAACTCATCACCCGCAATATCCTCGACGAGGGAATCGACTACCTCAAGACGAAGTATGACTATATCATCCTCGACACGCCTCCCGTGGGACTCGTCAGTGACACTTTCGCGCTCTCGCGTCTGGTGGACGTGACATTCTTCGTCGTTCGTGCAGAGCACACCACAAAGGGCGACTTCGAGCTCATCAACCGCACGGCCTCAGAGGGCAAGATGCCGAAGATAAACCTCGTGCTCAACGGTGTTGACCTCACCAAGCGCACTAATGGTTTCTACTACGGCTATGGCAAGTATGGCACCTACAGCAAGTATGGCACCTACTATGGCCGATATGGTCACTATGGCACATACGGCAACTATGGTGACAAGACTCAGCATTTCGAGAAATAAAGCAACCCCGTAGGTGGTCGGCCTTCTCTAACACCGCAGGGGTGGCTCATTCACATTCCAATGTGATGAGCCACCCCTGCTTTAACCCAGATCGGTCATTAGAGTTATGATGATAACCGTTGTTATTTTTAACCCGAATCGGTCATTAGAAGCGCAATAATCCGTGGTAAAGTTTGTAACGTGTTGAAATTTCGTCTTTTGTATGGTTGAATTTCTAATGGCGGTCATTAGAAAAGTCAAATTACAAAAGGACTGTTATCAATCGGTTATGAAGACGACCACGAAAATGACCGTCCTAATGACCGATTTGGGTTTAATCAGATGCCTTGTCGTTTTTGAGGGCGCAATGGGGTTCCATTGTAACCGGGAAACGATAAGACAGATGAAAAAAAGAAATTATTATCCGCAATCGTACCACCAAGACGCTGGAAGCGTCTCCTCTCAATAACCGGGGGTGCGCAGTACCCCCGGATAGGGACAAAAAGGGGAACATCGACCCTGAAGGGGTCGCCCATTACGCTGTTCGGGCACTCTTTCAGAGTGCTTGCCTCTATAGAGCTTGTTATCCGGGGGTGCTCGCTACGCTGTAACCATCCGAATGCAGCCGGCTTTTCCCCCTCATTTTATCTCTGTACCTTTGCGGCCAAAAAACGCAAATGTTCAACTCTTACCTTTGCACCCGAC
>CAMVIB010000058.1 GCA_947167455.1 uncultured Prevotellaceae bacterium
GCCGCGCTCGGGACTTACACCCGTTAGATTATGCCCATGTCGGGCGAACCAAAAATAGCCTGCTGAATATCAGCAGGCTATTCTCTTGATGTCGGGATGACTAGATTCGAACTAGCGACCCCACGCCCCCCAGACGCGTACTCTAACCGGACTGAGCTACATCCCGAATCATTTGCACAACGGAGTGTCACACAGCGGCGCTTGCTTAAGGCCTTTGTGCCTCTTTTTCCGTTTTGCGGGTGCAAAGTAAGGCATTTTTTTTGTCATGTGCAAATTTTTGGCTACTTTTGTGCCGAAAAACTCAAATAAAAGGTGTTTTTTTATGAAATATCGTGTTTCGAAGCCCGAAAACCTCTCTGCCGAGGTGACTCTGCCCTCCAGCAAGAGCATAAGCAACCGTGCCTTGTTGCTCACAGCCTTGAGTGGTGGCAATGTCGGCCTGCTGTCCAACGTCTCCGACTGCGATGACACGTCTGCCATGCTCCGCGCGCTGGCCACGATATCGCAAGAGCGCAGCAGCGGCTGGCCCTCTCCGGCATCTCCCTCAAGCATAGACATCGGTGCTGCGGGCACCGCCATGCGCTTTGTCACGGCGCTGCTGGCCATGACTCCCGGCACACGTCTGCTCACTGGCTCGCGACGCATGCAGGAGCGTCCCATCGGCAAGCTTGTGGAGGCGTTGCGCCAGCTTGGTGCCGACATCAGCTACGCGGGCAACGACGGTTTTCCCCCGCTGCTCATCAGTGGCCGTCCGCTCACAGGCGGCACATTGCGCATGGCAGGAAACATCAGTTCGCAGTATGTCTCGGCACTGCTGATGATAGCTCCACTGCTGCGAGGGGGGCTGAGGCTGGAGCTGGAGGGGCAGGTGATGAGCCGCCCATACATCGACATGACGCTGGCCATGATGCGCAGCTTCGGCGCCATGGCGCAGTGGGACGACGGCCAGTGCCTTACCGTGGCGGCACAGCCATATACACCTGTGGCTTACAACATCGAGTCCGACTGGAGCGCGGCGTCATATTGGTATGCCATCGTCTTCCTGTCCGACCAGCAGGAGGAGACGGCCACGCTGAAAGGGCTCTTTGCCGACAGCCTTCAGGGCGACAGTGCCGTGGCCGACATCTTCGGGCAGCTGTCAGTGCGCACGCTGCATGTGGCGCGCGGGCAGAGCGAGCCACGGGCCATGCTCATCCGCCGTGGTGCCGTGCCGCACCGCCTGGAGTGGGACTTCGCTTCTACGCCCGACCTGGCACAGACCGTCGTTGTGGCCTGCGCCCTGCGCGACATAGCCTTCCGCTTCAAGGGTTTGCAGAGCCTGCGCATCAAGGAGACCGACCGCATTGCAGCCCTGCAGACGGAACTCGACAAGCTGGGCGTGAGCATAGAGGTTGAGGCCGACGGCGTGCTGAGCTGGAACGGTGCGTCGGCACAGCGGCAGGCTTCGGTGCCATACCTGTGTCCTGCCGAGGGGACGTGCATCGCCACCTACGATGACCACCGCATGGCCATGGCCTTTGCCCCTGCGGCGATGGTGCTGGGCAGCATATTGATAGACAATCCCGAGGTCGTGAGCAAGTCATATCCGCGTTTCTGGGACGACCTGCGGCTCGTGGGCTTCGGGGTGGAAACGCTGGAATAGCCTCACAGTCACACACCATAACATTTAATGATTATCCGCAATCATACCACCAAAGAGACCGCAACGCGGTCTTCGCTCAATAACCGAGGGTACGAGCGTAGCGAGCACCCCCGGATAACAAGCTCTATAGAGGCAAGCACTCTGAAAGAGTGCCCGAACAGCGTAATGGGCGACCCCTTCAGGGTCGATGTTCCCCTTTTTGTCCCTATCCGGGGGTACTGCGCACCCCCGGTTATTGAGAGGAGACGCTTCCAGCGTCTGCCTTGAAGCAAGATCTGCCCGGGAATAGCCAGAGAGCAATTCAAAGCTAATTTACAGAGCCCACCTTTCATGAAAGAAGATATGTCAAACCAGGATTTTGTGTGTTGCGGGCAGCACGCCGTCTGCGAGCGCGAGAGCTACATGTCGGGTTCCGGCGAGGAGCCCGAGTATTTCGACGATGAGGAGCTGGACCGCTTTCGCGGGCGCGCTGCCGATGCCTACACTGCCGCCGAGGAGGACGAGTTTCGCGAGGTGTTATACACCATGTTCCCCCGCGAAGTAGAGGACTGGACCCACAGCCTCGACCTGCGCGGCATCACACTGCCAGCAACGGTGAGAGACGAGGTGCTGCTCATCCTCTCGGAGCAGAGGTTCGGAGAGTGAGTCAATTTTATAAGTGTCGGCGCAATAAACGACGGCCGGCATGCGTTATTTTATCAAGGATGACACCTCGCGCGCGTACCATATTATATTATATATGTTCACTGCTGACGGCAGTGACGGTTGTCGCGTGCTCGACATCGAAGAACACCGGCGCCTCACGCTTCTACCACGCCACGACAGCACGTTTCAACACTCTCTACAACGGGCGCGTGGCCTTCGACGAGGGCATAGACGCACAGATACGCGGACATAAGGACGACTACACATCGCTGCTGCCAATGTATTATGTTGCCGACAAGCAGACGGCCTCCATCGGCAAGAGCAATTTCGAGACAGCCATCACCAAGAGCGAGAAGGCCATCAAGAAGCACAGCATAAAGCGCAAGCCCAAGAAGCCTTTGGGACGCATGACGGCCAAGGAGAAGGCATTCTACATGCGCAATGAGTTCAACCCCTACATCCACAATGCCTGGATGATGCTGGCCGACGCCCAGTTCCAGACAGGCGATTTCATCGAGGCCGCAGCGACCTACAACTACA
Organism: uncultured Prevotellaceae bacterium; assembly: GCA_947167455.1. GTDB lineage: Bacteria > Bacteroidota > Bacteroidia > Bacteroidales > Bacteroidaceae > Physcousia. Next base: position 2,828 of record CAMVIB010000058.1, read on the forward strand.
TCGTGCGCCTCTACGGCCAACAGCCGGAGGTCAGCAGTGTGGCGCGTGCCAAGCTGGCGCGCTGCTATGTGTTGCTGGAGTGGCCCTACGATGCCGAGGACATACTTAACAAGCTGCGCCGCGACAGCATCCCCCCGAAGGGACAGCGTGAGTTCGATGCTTCACGTGCTGCCTACTTCATCTCCACGGAGCAGTATGCCGAGGCCATACCCTTGCTGGAGGCTTCGATACGCCATGCCAAGCCCAGGATGCAACGTGCCAGGCTCTACTACCTGCTGGGGCAGCTCAACGCCCGCGTGGGCAAGAAAGACGCAGCCTACAAGGCCTTCGGCAAGTGCGTGCGTATGAATCCTCCCTACGAGCTGGCCTTCAACGCCCGCATCATGCAGACCGAGGTTACGGCTCAGGGCAAGGGCAGGGCCATGATACGTAAGTTGCAGCGCATGGCCAAGAACCCCAACAATGCCGACTACCTCGACCGCATCTACTATGCCATCGGCAACATCCACCTGGCAAGCCGCGACACCATGCGCACCATCTATGCCTGGGAGAAAGGCATAGAAGAGAGCACGCTGAACGGCTACGCCAAGGCTGTCGTGCTGCAACATCTGGGAGAGCTGCAGTGGGAGCGCGGCGACTACATCAAGGCCGCGCCATGCTATGCCGAGCTTGCCACGCTCATGAAGAAGGAGAAGCCCGAGTACCGCGAGGTGGAACGCCGCAGCAAAGCCCTGGCGCAGACCGAGCCCCACCTCTCTGCCGTGAAGCTGCAGGACAGCCTCCAGGTCCTGGCCAAGCTGCCGGAGAAGGAATATCTCGCCGTGATAGACCGCGTTATCGCCGAGCTGAAGAAGAAAGAGCGCGAGGCCGAGAAGAAAGCCGCCCTGAGAGGTGGAGCCGGAGCTGCCGCCACCACCACTACTACAGCTGCCGCATCGCGCCCCCGCACTGCCACCCCCGCCACCACCACCGCAGCGTCACGCCGCGGCGGACAGACGACCACCTTCTATTTCTACAACGCACAGACCGTCAGCCAGGGCAAGCAGGAATTCCAACGCAGGTGGGGTCAGCGCCCCAACGAGGACAACTGGCGCCGCAGCACCAAGGCTCGGCCCGACGACACGTCAGCTCCCGGCGACATGGATATGGCCGCTGCCGACAGCCTTGGCCTTGGCAGCGAAGGCCTCAGCGAGGAGGAGCAGGCACGGCTCGACTCGCTGGCCAACGACCCCCATGAGCGCGAATACTACATACGTCAGCTGCCGCTGACAGAGGAGCAGCTGGAGGCCTCGAACAAGCAGATAGAAGACGGGCTCTACAAGGGCGGTGTGGCACTCATGGAGCACATCGAGGACTTCGACAGGGCCGAACGTATGCTGCTCAGACTCGTCAACGATTTCCCCGAGACGGCATCGCTCGACGACGTTTACTACCACCTCTTCCTCCTCGCCATGAGGCGTGGCGATGCCGGCGACACCGAGCGCTACCGCCAGCTGCTGCAAGCCAACTTCGCCGACAGCGAACTCACACGCACCATCTCGCACCCCCGCTTCATAGAGCTGGCGCAGAACGGCAAGCATCTTGAGGACTCACTGTATGCCGCCACCTACACAGCCTACAAGGAGGAACGCTATCATGAGGTGGACGCCAACTATGCCGTTGACACCACCGACTTCAACGGCGGACAGCATGCTGCCAAGTTCCTCTTCATCCACGCCATGACACAGCTCTACACCAACCATCGCGAACGCTTCTTCCAGGAGCTGAAGACACTCACAGAGAAGTACTCTGCCGACGAGATATCGGCGATGGCACAGTATATCGTGAAGGGCATCACGGAGGGCAGGCTACTCGTCTCCGACAAATGGGACGCCAGCAGCATCTGGGACACGCGAAGCCTTGAGGCTGCCGCCGACTCCACAGCTACCGACACGCTCGCTGCCGAGCCTGAAGTGCCCTTCGTCTTCGTGCTCGCATACCCCGCCGGCGAGGTCGATGAGAACCAGCTCATCTATGAGATGGCCGCCTACAACTTCCTCACCTTCCAGGCCCGCAACTTCGACATCGAGACGGTGCAGGCCGGAGTCATCTCCCAGCTGAGGATCTCGGGCTTCAAGAACTACGACGAGGTGCACCTCTACGCCCAGCAGCTGCACGCCGATGCCCGCATGAGACAGTTGCTCGAGGGCATACGCGTCGTGCTTATCAGCGAGGAGAACCTCAAGCTCCTCGGCACGAAGTTCAGCTACGAAGACTACACCGAGTTCTACGACGAGAAGCTCTCTGGCATACAGCTGCCGGAACAGCTCATCCTCGACGAACCCACAGACCTGCCCGTGGTGGATCCCGAGGACGTACCCCCGCCATCAGAGAACAGCGACACCGACGGCGGCAACGACGATGACACCGACGACAACGGCGGCAACGACGACGAAGACTGGCTTTGGTAGCCGTCAGAGCCTTGCCGCAACACTATACGAACCACACAACATCAAACCCCACTCACAACATCACCCGCCTATGACTGCCCGCCTGCTATGGGTTGACGACGAGATAGAGCTCCTCAAAGCCCACATTCTCTTCCTGCGTAAGAAAGGCTACGACGTCGAGACCGTCAGCAACGGCTACGACGCCATAGACCGCTGTGCGTCCGCAGATTTCGACCTCATACTCCTCGACGAGAACATGCCCGGCCTCAGCGGGCTGGAGACTCTGCAGCGCATCAAGGACCTCACACCGGCGACACCCGTGGTGATGGTGACGAAGAGCGAGGAGGAGAACATCATGGACCAGGCCATCGGCAGCAAGATTGCCGACTACCTCATAAAACCCGTCAACCCCACACAGATACTCCTCTCGCTGAAGAAGAACATACATCAGCGCGAACTTGTCACCGAGCACACACAGACGGCCTACCGCCAGAACTTCATGCAGCTGTCGCAGCTCATCGACGACGCACGGAGCATCGACGACTGGTATGAGGCCTACCGCCAGCTCGTGGGATGGGAGCTGCAGCTCTCCGATGCCGACAGCTCCATGCTCGACATGCTCGCCATGCAGAAGGGCGAGGCCAACAAGGCCTTCGCCAAGTTCGTCGCCTCAAACTACCTTCGATGGATTGCCGACAAGGAGGCCAAGGACCGCCCGCTGATGAGCCCCGACATCTTCAAGCACAGCATCTTCCCGCTCCTCGACGACGGCCAGCAAGTGTTCCTCATCGTGATAGACAACTTCCGCTATGACCAGTGGCGGGTGCTCATGGGCGAGATTGCCGACAGCTTCACCATCGAGGAGAGCCTCTACACCAGCATACTGCCCACGGCAACGCAGTATGCCCGCAATGCCATCTTCTCGGGGCTCATGCCCAACATCATAGCAGAGATGTTCCCCGACCTGTGGGTCGATGAGGACAGCGAGGAGGGCAAGAACCTCAATGAAGCCCCGCTCATACGCACACAGTTCCAGCGCTACCGCCGGCAGAACACCTTCTCATACCACAAGGTCAACGACTCCGCCGCCGCCGAGCACCTACTCCACGAGTTGCCGTCGCTGCAGAAGTACAACCTCAACGTCTGCGTGCTCAACTTCATTGACATGCTCAGCCACGCACGCACAGAGAGCCAGATGGTGCGCGAGCTGGCCAGCAACGAGGCGGCCTACCGCAGCATAACGCTCTCGTGGCTCAGACATTCGCCCGTCGGCGAGCTCTTCAGGGTGCTGGCAAACACCAACTACCACATCATCCTCACCACCGACCACGGCAGCATACGCTGCAAGAACCCCATCCGCGTCAAGGGCGACCGCAACACCAACACCAACCTGCGCTACAAGCTGGGCAAGAACCTCGACTACAACCCGCGCGAGGTCGTGGACATCACCTCGCCACACCAGGCACAGCTGCCTGCACCCAACCTCTCCACACGCTACATCTTCGCCACGGGAGACACCTTCTTCGCATATCCCAACAACTACAACTACTACGTATCATACTACCGCGACACCTTCCAGCACGGAGGCATATCGATGGAGGAGATGCTAATCCCCCTCATCAGCCTCACGCCGAAGGTCAAACGCTGACAACACCGCCATAACCAACCGACAATGACTATCACAATACCTGACATCGAAGCCATCGACGATGCCGCACGCCAGTTCGCCGATGCCATGAACGGCCGCACCGTCTTCGCCTTCGTGGGCGGCATGGGAGCCGGCAAGACGACATTCATACGCGCCCTGTGCCGACAGCTCGGAGTCACAGACACCATCACATCGCCCACATTCGCCATCGTCAACGAGTATGCCGTCACAGGCTCGCCGACGGCAGAGAGCATCTTTCACTTCGACTTCTACCGGCTGCAGCAGATAGAGGACGCTGTGGCCATCGGCATCGAAGACTATCTCTACAGCGGCAACATCTGCCTCATAGAGTGGCCGGAACTCGTGGAACCCCTCCTGCCCGACGATGCCGTGCACGTGAGCATCAGCGTAGCGCCCGACGATTCACGCACACTGACCTTCTGATGACACCCTTCACATCAGCATATCTCCCACCCGTAGAGTGGTATGCCGCCATGGTGGCCAGTGGCTGCCATGACCTTGACCGACGATGCCGCTACAGCCGCCAGCGCAACGTCAACCGCTGCACCATTCTCATGCCCGACGGGCCGCAGACACTCACCATACCCCTCGTGGCAGAATCCACACATGCCACCGTAGGCGACCTGCGCATCAGCGACCACGGCCGATGGCGCGCACACCACTGGAATGCACTGCAGACAGCCTATGGCAAAAGTCCGTTCTTCGAATATTATGCCGATGACTTCCGCCCGTTCTACACCGACCACTGGACATGCCTCGCCGATTTCAACGAAGCACTGCATGCCACCGTGTGCCGACTGCTGGACATCACTACCCTGCCACGACCCACCACAGCACAGGCGCCGGTCGCCATCCAGCCCTACTACCAGGTGTTCATGCAGCGCATCGGCTTCAAGCCCGGCATGAGCATCGTGGACTTGCTCTTCAACATGGGGCCAGAAGGAATATTTATACTTCTGGGACGCGAGCTGTGATATGCCCGTGTCAGCGATGCCGCCGCAGCCTTTCCTGCCCATGACAGGCACCCGCCAGGACACAAAATGCAGCAAAAACACCGTCAAACAGCAAAAAATAGCGGAAAAGTGACAGACTTTTCAAATGAAAACACTATTTTTGCCCCCGCATAGCCTCACAACAGAGGCTGGCACAATCAAGAATTATTCACCCTTTATAAACTTGCTTAATTATGAAGAAGTACGTTTGCGACCCTTGCGGTTATGTCTATGACCCCCAACTTGGAGACCCCGATGCCGGCATCGCTCCCGGCACCGCTTTCGAAGACCTGCCCGACGACTGGGTATGCCCCATCTGCGGCGTAGGGAAAGAGGACTTCAGCCCTGAGGCGTGACTACGGAGACAGCACTGAGCAGAATGGCGGCACTCTGCAGCACCGCCGAGCACTGCGAGAGCGACATACGCCGCAAGCTACAACTGTCCAAGCTACCGGCCGACGATATACAGGCCATTATCCAACGCCTGTATATCGAAGGCTATCTGGACACGGCACGGTTCTGCCGAGCGTATGCCAACGACCAGTTACGCTTCGCACACTGGGGACCGGTGAAAATAGCAGCATCACTGCGGCAGAAAGGCCTGCCAGACCATGACATACGCCAGGCCATAGCACAGCTGCCATCCTCAGAGCTGCACGACGTGCTGCAACAGGTGTTGCACTCAAAGCTCAGGCAGACCTGTCAGCCCACGCGAGAGAAACTCATGCGTTTCGCCATGGCCAGAGGATTCGCCTTCGACGACGTCCGCGATGCCGTTGACACCATCTTCTGCCATGAAGATGATGACTGACGACTCCTGCCAACCGTAAACAAGCAAAAAATAATGCCAGAGATGAAAAAAAGTCACCACAGATAGCTCGACTTTCAGTTTTTTGCCTTATCTTTGCACCGCTTTTAGCAATAAAAGCCTCGGGATTGGGATATGGTGTAATGGTAACACAACAGGTTTTGGTTCTGTTTTTCCTGGTTCGAATCCGGGTATCCCAACGCAGATAAGGCTCGTCCACATGCTCAGGACGGGCTTTTTCGTATCTTAACCCACAAGCTCTCACATACACACTCACATATATGCTCAAGCCAAAATGCAACATCATCCCACTCGCGGCAGCATGTGCCACCGCCATGCTCCTCACGGCTTGCGACGGCCTGCCGGGCAACAACCAGGATAAATGGCGCTTCTACCAGGAGATACACGTCTCCGGAGGCACCAGCGGGCAGGCCGATGCAGCATGGAAGGGCAGCACCAGATACGAGTTGCACGAGAACAGCTACTACGGTGGCGACGAGGCCTCGGGCGTCAGCTCCTACCGCTCCGACTACGAACCCTACAAGCCCTATCAGGGCTACGAGGTGGGGTCGGCAAAGCAGTATTATCGCGGCGACACCGACGAATAGGCGGCGCCGCGTGTGCTTTTTGACACATGTAGGACCGCCAAGGCCACATGCCGGCCAATGCAACGGCACGGCACCAGCCATCCTCCACCGAAAACTAATAACCTCTATACTTACCCCCTATGAAACTATACTTACCCCCTATGAAACGCCTGATACTTACATCTTGCCTCGCTGCCATAGCCTCGATGGCCATGGCGCTGCCCGCCGACACCCTGGCGGGATTCGCCTACGACAAGACACCCGCCGGACCCGCCGGCAACGAATGGGAGTCGCCCCAGGCTCTCGCCCTCAACAAGCTGCAGCCCACGGCCTACGCCTTCTCCTTCTCATCAGTGAAGGATGCCCTCGGCGTGCTGCCCGAACGCGGTGCCGCCTGGAAGAGCCTCGACGGCAAATGGTTCTTCCACTGGGCAGCCACGCCCGACGAGCGCCCCAAGGACTTCTACAAGACCGACTTCGACGCCACGGAGTGGGAGCGCATCGACGTGCCCGGATGCTGGAACGTGCAGGGCCTGCAGAAGGACGGTACCATGCGCTGGGGCGTGCCCATCTACACCAACCAGAAGGTCATCTTCCAGCACCAGGTGGCTGTCGATGACTGGCGCGGCGGCGTCATGCGCGAACCCGTCAACCACGACTGGACCACCTTCAAGTACCGCAACGAGGTGGGGTCCTACCGCCGCACATTCATCTGGCCCGTGACGTGGACGAAGAAACGTGTCTTCCTCAACTTCGACGGCGTCGATTCCTTCTTCTACCTCTGGGTCAACGGCCACTATGTGGGCTTCTCCAAGAACTCGCGCAACACCGCCACCTTCGACATCACCCCCTTCCTCGACCCCAAGGCTCCCGAGCAGCTCATTGCCGTGGAGGTCTATCGCAACAGCGACGGCTCCTTCCTCGAGGCGCAGGACATGTTCCGCCTGCCGGGCATCATACGCTCGGTATATCTCACCGCCACACCGCCCGTCACCCTCACCGACCTCGTCGTGCGCACCAAGCAACTCGCCACCCCCGGTGCCGACGGCCTCTCGTCGGCCACCATCAGCGTCGAGACCGCCGTGCGCAACTATGGCTCCAAGGTGGCCAAGGGTCTCACCATAGAGTATAAGGTGTGGCCCGTCGAGCTATGGGGCGACAAGACCGCCGCCGAACCCGTGGCCACGCTCGTGGCCGACGGCCTCGAGAGCGACATCACCCTCGACGGCATACACCCCTGGAGCGCCGAGGCACCCTACCGCTACGTGCTCACCGCCGAGCTGCGCGACAAGAAAGGCCGCACCCTCGACGTGCGCTCCACATATTTCGGCGTGCGCACCGTAGAGATTCGCGACACCCCCGCCGAGCAGGACGAGTTCCACATGGCCGGGCGCTACTTCTACGTCAACGGACGCCCCGTCAAGCTCAAGGGCGTCAACCGCCACGAGACAAGCCCCTGGCGAGGCCACGCCATCACCCGCGAGCAGATGGAGCATGAGGTGTTCCTCATGAAGCAGGGCAACATCAACCACGTGCGCAACTCCCACTATGCCAACGACCCCTACTGGTACTACCTGTGCGACAAGTATGGCATCTACCTCGAGGACGAGGCCAACATCGAGAGCCACGAGTACTACTACGGCGACGCCTCGCTCTCCCATCCCGAGGAGTGGCGCGCCGCCCACGTGGCCCGCAACATGGAGATGGTGCGCGCCCACGTCAATGCCCCCAGCATCGTCATCTGGAGCCTCGGCAACGAGGCCGGCCCCGGCCGCAACTTCGTGGCCGCCTACGATGCCATCAAGGCGTTCGACACCTCCCGACCCGTGCAGTATGAGCGCAACAACGACATCGTCGATATGGGCAGCAACCAGTACCCCAGCGTGGGGTGGGTGCAGTTCGCCGCCAAGGGCGGCAAGGGACCCAAGTACCCCTTCCACATCTCTGAGTATGCCCATTCCATGGGCAACGCCGGCGGCAACCTCATCGACTTCTGGCAGGCCATAGAGACCTCCAACTACATCTGCGGCGGAGCCATCTGGGACTGGGTCGATCAGGCCATCGCCGTGCCTACCGCCGCCCTGCCGCAGTTCGGCCGCACGCTGCCCGAGGCCGGGGCATCGGGCCTCACTATTCCCGCCTCGCGCCCCGAGGAGACATTCTTCTACGGCGGCGACTTCGGCGACCTGCCCAACGACGGCATGTTCTGCATGAACGGCATCATGCTGCCCGACCTCACGCCAAAGCCCGAGTACTACGACGTCAAGCACGTGTATCAGAACGTGGGCGTGCGCCTCGACAGCGTCTGGGGCGCCACACCCGTCATGGGCGGCGACGGCCGTTTCACGCGCCAGATGGTCAAGCTCGCCATCACCAACAAGAACTATTTCATACCTCTCGACTACGTGGACATCGTCATGGTGCTCCTGCGCGACGGCCTCGAGGTGGCCCAGATTCCAGTGCCTACGCAGCAGCCCAACGGCATGGCGCCCATAGCGCCGCGCAAGACCATGCCTGTTGTGCTGCCCATCAACGTGGAGAACGACAGCTACTACCAGTTCCACGCCTACGACCTGCGCGTGGAGTTCCGTCTGCGCCACGACATGCCGTGGGCCAAGCGGGGCTACGTGCAGATGGCCGAGCAGGTGCCTCTCTGGGGCGCTATGTCGGAACCCCTCTTCACAGCCCGGAAAGAGCAGCCCACGCTCAACGTCACCGAGAGCGCCGCAGACCACATAACCACCATCCGCCCGTCGGCGACAGGCGCCGGCGCGCAACCCTTCCTCGTCACCTTCGACGATGCCCGGGGCACCATCCACTATCTTGGCACGGGCGGCGAGTCATGCGACGACGCCGACATGACCACCATCATCGAACCCGGCTGCGGACCCGTCGTCAGCGCACTGCGCGCACCCGTCGATAACGACAACTGGTACTACCAGAGCTGGTATCAGAACGGCCTCCACGACCTCAGCCACCGTGTCCTCAGCCGCAACGTCTATACCCGCCGCGACGGCGCCGTGGTGCTCAACTACGGCGTCGAGAGCCGCGGCACCAAGGCCGGCATACTCGGCGGCAGCAGCGGACGCTACACCATCGCCGACAGCGGCGAGCCGGCCGCTTTCTTCTTCACCAGCAACATCGTGTGGACCGTATATCCCGACGGCACCATAGAGTGCGAGAGCGCCATCACCGGCAGCGACCCCAAGGCCATACTGCCGCGCCTGGGCTTCGAGCTGAGGCTGCCCGTGCGCTTCGAGGCCGACGGCTCCAAGCTCGCCTATTTCGGCTGCGGGCCGCAGAACAACTACGCCGACCGCCGCAGCGGCATGTTCAAGGGCGTGTACGAGAGCACCGTCAGCCGCCAGTTCGTCGCCTTCCCCAAGCCGCAGTCCATGGGCAACCGCGAAGAGGTGGAATGGCTCGCACTCACCGACGCCACCGGGCATGGCATCGTCTTCGGCGCCCTCACGGGAGACATGAGCAGCTCCGTGCTGCCATGGAGCGCCATGCAGCTCACCACTGCCGCCCATCCCGCCGAGCTGCCCGCCAGCGACCATGTCTATGTGCATCTCGACGCCAAGGTCACGGGCCTCGGCGGCAGCAGCTGCGGACAGGGCGGACCCCTCGACCACGACCGCGTCTATGCCGACGCCAACACCTTCGGCTTCTTCATGCGCCCGGCAGCCACGGCCGACACCCGCGCCATAGCCTCGTCGGCCTTCCCCCGCTCTCACGCTGGCGACCTGCCCATAGGCATCACACGCGATGCCAAGGGCGACGTCACCATAGTATATAACGAGTTCAACGGCGAGCAGGTCATGTACACCGTCACCCCGGCACCCACCGCCAAGGTGCGCAAGCCACGCGCCTCCAAGCCCGCTGCCTACGACGGCAAGCCCATCGCCATGCGCGAGGGAGGCACCATCACCATCTGGCACACCGAGACACCCGACGTGCGCATCAGCCGCACCTTCGGCCGCGTGGAGAACGTGCCTGTCACCATCCTGGCTTGCAGCAGCGAGGAGCCGGGCGAGAACGCCAGCCGCCTCGTCGATGGCAACCCCGCCACCATCTGGCACACGGCCTACGGCGTCACCGTCACCAAGTATCCCCACACCGTCGATCTCGACTGCGGCGAGCTCAAGACCATAAAGGGCATCACATACCTGCCACGCCAGGACGGAGGCCCCAACGGCAACATCAAGGCCTATCGCATTCAGCTCTCCACCGACGGCAAGACTTGGTCTGCACCCGTCGCCGAGGGCGAGTTCCCCCGCGAGGCCGCCCTCCAGCGCGTCGCCTTCGCCAAGCCCCAGCGCGCACGCTACGTCCGCTTCACGGCCCTCTCCGCCCAAAACGGCCTCGACTTTGCCAGCGGCGCCGAGATGACCGTCCTCGCCGAGTAGATTTACAATTTAACAATTTACGATTTACAATTTAACAATTTACAATTTACAATCTACGACTTACAATTTACGATTTACAATTTATTTATATGATTATCCGCAATCATACCACCAAAGAGACCGCAACGCGGTCTTCGCTCAAT
>CAMVIB010000059.1 GCA_947167455.1 uncultured Prevotellaceae bacterium
GAAGGTTTCAGCCCTAAATTTTTCCATAAGGGAAATGTTTAGCGGACAGTAATAAATAAATTTAGCTCACTGATTGGTAGAACAAACATTAAGACCCCACGGCCTGTGAGATAGTACCAACAACGTGCCACCATGCGACTAACTGCCGCGACGCCCACGCGAGAACCACACACAATCACTCCAAATCATTAACCCTGAATTGTGAGTGTTCTTGATCGTACTTATAGATAACATGAGCTTTCTGCCGCCATCTATGCCTCGTCAACGGTGTATGGGAAAGAGAGTCGGACGGAATAGTCGGTTGGTGTTGGCGTGATGTCGAGCGTGTAGCGTCCGTGGAAGAGCAGTTCCAAACGTTCGCGCGCATTCTCAAGCCCTACGCCGCCGTGGTGCGTGGCGCAGGACTCGCTTTCCGTCTGTCGGCTGTTGTGACAGGTGAAGGTGACGTGCTGTCCGTCGATGGCAATGGCGATGTGGATGAATGAATGCTTGCGGTAGCTCACGCCGTGCTTGAAGGCATTCTCCACGAAGGTGATGAACAGCAATGGCGGCACCTGAATGTCTGTCGAGGTGATGTCGGGCGTCGTGAAGCTGATATCGACCTTGTCGCTCAGGCGCTGTCGCATGAGAGCGATGTAGTCGCTTATGAACTTCAGCTCCGAGGTCAGCGGCACCAGCGGCTTGGCACCGTCGTAGAGCACGAAGCGCAGCAGGTGGCTGAGGTCCACGATGGTGCGTTGTGCCTCGGCGCTGTCGATGTCGATGAGGGCATGGATGTTGTTGAGCGTGTTCATCAGGAAGTGCGGGTTGATCTGGTACTTCAGGTACTCCAGCTGCTGCTCGAGGTTACGGTGTTCACGCTCCGCCATGTCGGCCTCGTGGTCGCGTTGTATGACATAGTTCTTCATGCCGAGGTTCATGCCGAACATGAGAGTCAGGATGATGACGGCAATGACTTCATGCTCTCCGAATAACGGACGCGGCATGTGGTCGCCTCCTTTGCTGAACATGTGGGGGTCGGGCCGCCGTGTCGGACGTTGCGCATCGGGCGTGCCGTCGTCGTCGAAGGGTATGAAGTCGTGATCCTCGTTGCCGCAGCGTGGCTCATGTCGAGGCCCCGTCTCGCTGACCCGTGGGGCTTGGTGGTGAGGTCGCCTGTCGGGCTGGAAGGAGCATTGGTAGATCACGAAGCATGCGCAGATTGCCGTCATGCAGCCGGCATAGAGCATACGCTGATGGCGGCAGATGAGTCGCGGCGCGAGCAGACAGTCGTGGAGCACGAATGCCACGAGGAAAGGCACGTAGCTGCGCCACACGTGCCATACGATGTGCCACTCTATAGCTGCGTGGCCGTTGTCATAGACAGAATGTACGAACTCCGTCATCACGGGTGCTGCGAAGAGCAGCACCCAGATGACGGTGTATGTGACGAGTTCGTAGAGACGTGTCTTGCGTTTCATGTCTTACTTGGCAGTAAAGGTGTTGACGACGCTTGTGGTGCCTGTGGCCGAGCTGCCGATGTAGAGTCCGTGCCATGCCACGGTGGCGTCGGTGGGGGCCGTAGTGCTGCTCTTCACGGTATATTTCGCTCCAGAGGTCATGCCCTTGGCAGTGATGAGGGTGCACTTGCTGTTTATGGAAACGGGGAACATGAAGGTCACGAGGTTGTTGCCCGATGCGTCGGCAAGGGTGTTGTAGGCGTTGGCCTTGTAGCTCACCGTGCCAACGAAGCTGTAGCCCTGTGCGGCGCCGGAGATGGTGCCGGTGGTGCTGCTCTGTGCCCCTCCGGCTCCGATGGCGTAGCCGTTGCCGGTGATGCGTATGTTGCTGTTGTTGTCGCAGTCGAAGGCCTCGTCGGGGTCGCCTTTGGTCATGTATGCCATGATGGCTCCGTTGCCGATGGTGATGGCTCCTGCCGTGCCGGCGTTGCTGTCGATGACATCGTTGCCGGTGCTGTAGGCCACGGTGTAGCCGCCGTCGAACGTTATCTTACCGGCAGAGTTGATGCAGTCGTCGTAGCACTGCAGGTAGTGCTTGCCGCCGGCGATGGTGACGCTGGTCTTGGACTCCAGGCCCTCGGCCTTGTTGGTGCTGGTGTATATCTCTGTCGTGCCTCCGTAAAGCGTTACCGCACAGATGGCTTTGATGGCTTTGGATGAAGCGTTGCTGTAAGCTCCTGATGTCGTGACTTTCAGCGTAGGACCATTGCCGTCGGCCGTGCCTTGTGTGTATGAGCCGCGTATGTCAGTCCATGATGAGCCACCGCCCATGCCGCCGCCGCCACCGCCGGGCCCCCAGCCACCGCCGCCAGGAGCCTGCATGGGAGCGCGCCAGCCTCCGCCACCGCCTCCGTTGCTGCTCTGGGTGCCGTCGCCGACGCGGATGCCCTTGCCTCCGGCACCCGTCATGGTGATGGTGATGGTGCCGGCGTTGAGGGCTGCGTTGAGGGCCTTGATGCCCTTAGCTCCCTTGACGTCGCTGCCCACGGTGGCCGTGCCGCCGCTGTTTGTGATGGTGACGGTGCCGCCGTTGGTGACGACGTCATATCCCTTGATGCCTCGTCCGGCAGCGCCCTTGACGTTGGCAGTGACGGTGCCGCCGTTGACGACGACCTTACCGCCGCTGAGTGCCGCGGCGTAGGAGGGGTCGGTAGAGTCGCTGGTGTCAACGCCTCCCGTGGCGGTTAGGGTCAGGATGCCGTCGTTGACGACGAGTGTGGAGTCGGCCTTGATGCACTTGCCACCGGCGGCAGTGGTGCTGATGGTGAGCGTGCCGCCGTTGATGTAGATGTTGCCGGAGTCTTCATCCTCGTGGTCGGTGGTCTCGCCGGTGTTGGTGGTGCCGTCGAGGTCACACTGGATGCCGTCGTCGCCGACACCGCTGATGGCGAGCGTGCCGCTCTCCATGAGAAAGTATTCGTCGCACGAGATGCCGTCCTTCACTGCCGATGCCACGGTGACGGAGGCGTTCTTGAGACTCATGTACTCTGCGCTCTTGATGGCGTGGGCGTAGGTGCCGTTGACGGTGAGCGCGCCCTTGCCCTTCAGCTCGAGATGGCCTTTGCAGTATAGAGCCGACTTCTGCTCGATGGCACTGGCCGGGCTGGGGCAGTCGGTGAGGCTGTTTGTGGTGCCGCTCTTGACGCTGAGGTCGATGCGTTTGCCGTTCATGATGCACATGGCGGCTCCGGAAAAGACCGGCGTGGCGTTGGTGAGTGTGAGGCCTCGCAGTTCTACGGTGGCCTTGTAGGAACCCTGCATGTAGAACTCGCCGTCGGAGGTGTTGCCGCTGAGGGCGTAGGTGATCTCTTCGGCCACGGCGTCGCTCTGTGTGATGCTGACGTGTGCGCCGCTGACGGTTGCCGTGATGAGATGTGCTATGTTGCCTGCCACGACGACGCTGGCAGCCTTGCCGTTGTAGGTGACGTTGACGGTGTTGTCGGCAACGGTGCTGTCGTCAACGTAGATGCGGCTGATGTCGGATGTCGGGAAGGTGGCGTTGCCCACGGTGAGCTGTGTGCCGCCGTTGCTGAACTTCATCTTGTCGGTGGATGCCGTGACGGCAGTCGTCACGCTGCCCTGTACGATGTTCAGGGTCTGTGCGCCGGCAGTCAGCGATGCTGCTGCGAGAAGCGCTATGATGAGTGTCTTTGTTGTTTTCATTTTACAGATACTTTTGTTGCTGATTCGTTGACCTTGACGATATATATGCCTCGCGGCAGTGCCGGCGATACTGGCGTGGCACTGCTGCCGCCGACGGTGGCCTCGGCGATGACGGCTCCGGCGGTGGTGACTACCGTCACGTGTGCCCCGGCAGGTGCTGCCACCACGATACGTCCTCCTCGCACGGCGACGTGTGGCGTGGACTCGGTGTCGGAGATGCCGGTGGTTACGGCTTTCGCCGCGAAGTACATCACCGCGATGTCGTTGAGGGCTATGGTGGCACTCTGGCCTGTGGCGGCATTGGTGGCCACGAGGTTCGTACCGTCGAAGGTCAGCTCCGTGCCTATGGCTGTGAGCGAGACGGCGGTGCCGTCGCTGCGCTCGAGGGTCAGGAAGCTCAGGTCGTCGGCCACGGCAGTGGCAGAGAGGGCTGTGGCGAGAATTGTGATGAGGCTTTTCTTCATGATGTATATACCTTATTATATATTAAATGAATGCAATGCGTTATTATTTAAAATGAGTGTGAAGCGTTGTTTCGTTTTAGCGGTACAAAGGTATGCCTTTCGCACGTAAAGACAAAAAATATTCAACGAACTCTGCTGTTTCTTCAATAAAAAGGCGTATCTTTGCACCGCCATTAAGAAACATATATCTTGAATACGATAATGAACAACGACTGGTTTGAGTGTAAAGTCCGCTACGAGAAGACTACCGAGACGGGCTTGCAGAAGAAAGTTACTGAACCATATCTTGTGGAGGCTCTGAGCTTCACCGAGGCCGAGCGTCGCTTCATAGAGGAGATTACACCCTTCATGACAGGCGAATACACCATCACTGACATAAAGCGTGCCAAGCTCGCCGAGGTGATGGAGAGCAACGACAACAACGCCGACCGCTGGTTCCGCGCGAAGATAGCCTTCATCACCCTCGACGAGAAGACGGGTGCCGAGAAGAAGACCCGCCAGAGCGTGCTGGTGCAGGCCACGGACTTCCGTGACTCTGTCCGCGAGCTCGACGAGCACATGAAGGGTACCATGGGCGATTGGGTCATAGAGACCATCACAGAGACGTCGATCATGGATGTCTTTCACTATGTGAAGGCCGAGCGTCAGGAGGCTCAGTAACGCCATGATAGCCGAAGCGATACAAAAGATAAAGAGCGAACTGCCGGAGGGCGTGCAGCTCGTGGCGGTGTCGAAGTTCCATCCCGTGGAAGCCCTCGCCGAGGCCTACGCTGCCGGACAGCGCATCTTCGGCGAGAGCCATGTCCAGGAGCTGACGGCCAAATGTCCCCTGCTGCCTGCCGACATCGAGTGGCACTTCATAGGCCATCTGCAGACCAACAAGGTGAAGCCGCTGGTGGCGCACGTGAGCCTCATACATGCCATCGACTCCGACCATCTGCTGCACGAAGTGAGCAAACAGGCCCTGCGCGCAGGCCTCCGTGTGGACTGCCTGTTACAGCTGCATGTGGCACAGGAGGAGACGAAGTTCGGCTTCACGCCCGGGGAGGCAATAGAGTATGTCGAGTCCGGCGTGTGGCGACAGCTCGAAGGCGTCCGTCTGGCAGGAGTAATGTGCATGGCATCGAACACCGACGATGTCCGACAGATACGCTCAGAGTTCCGCCTTGCGGCTCAGACCCACCGACAGTTGCGCGACGCGATAGCTGCCTCTGCCGCCGACGACGAGGCGGCATGTGCGTTCCGTCACCTCTCGATGGGCATGAGCCACGACTGGCACATAGCCGTAGAGGAGGGCGCCACGCTCGTGCGCATCGGCACCACCATCTTCGGCGAGCGCCAATATTGATTTCTCAACATATACACTCTATTCTCATACATCTCTAACATGGCATCGGTCAATAAAGCTATCATCATGGGCAATCTGGGCAAGGATCCCGATGTGCGTTACGTGGATAAAGGCGTAGCCGTGGCTCAGCTCGCCGTGGCCACCACGGAGCGTGGCTACGAACTGGAGAGCGGCACTCGTGTGCCCGACCGCACGGAATGGCACAACGTTGTGCTGTGGCGCCAGGCTGCCGAGTTCGCGGAGAAATATGTCCATAAGGGCGACCTCGTATATGTCGAGGGGCGCATCAAGACACGCTCCTACGATGACAAGAAAGGCATCACGCGCTATGTCACTGAGATTTGGGCTGACACCTTCGAACTCGTAGGCTCAAGGTCGAACGCCGGCGCACCGTCGAATCAGAGTCCTAACCCCGGCACACGGCAATGATGCTGCAAGACTTCGTAACGTTCTACACCCCTACGCCCGGGGCATGGGTGGCGCTCGTGCTGGCACTCATGCTGCTGGCATGTTCGGCCTTCGTCAGCGGCAGCGAGATAGCCTTCTTCTCGCTCTCGCCGGCAGACCGTGCCGACATCGACGACGAACATCACCCTTCCGACCGTAAGCTCAAGGAACTGCTCGCCGACAGCGAACGTCTGTTGGCAACGATATTGTGCTCCAACAACTTCGTCAACGTGGCCATAATCCTGCTGCTCAACTATTTCTTCATGCAGACGGTGGATTTCGGCACCAATACGTTGCTCGAATTCATCTTGCTCACCGTGCTGCTGACGTTCCTCCTGCTGCTCTTCGGCGAGATCATGCCCAAGATTGCCACTGCCCAGCACCCGCTGCGCACGGCACGCAGGGCGACACCCGTCTATGGCGTGCTGATGCATGTGTGGAGGCCTGTCAGCAGCCTGCTGCTGTTGTCGCGGCGTATCACCAACCACATCGACACCTCACCTCAGCAGCTCTCCGTTGACGACCTCGAGCAGGCTCTCGAACTCACCGACAAGTCGGAGATTGCCGAGGAGAGTCAGATGCTGAAGGGCATCATACGCTTCAGCGGCGAGATGGCGCGCGAGGTGATGACGCCACGGGTGGATATCGTGGATCTTGATGTGAAGACTCCGTTTCCCGATGTCATAAAGTGCATAGTGGAGAACAACTATTCTCGAATCCCCGTCTATTCGGGCAACGAAGACCATATCACGGGCATCCTCTACATCAAGGATCTGCTGCCGCACCTCACCAAGCCCGCCACCTTCCGTTGGCAGACGCTGGTGCGCCCCGCCACCTTCGTCCCTGAGACTAAGATGATCGACGACCTTCTGCGCGACTTCCAGGCTCAGAAGGTACACATCGCCATCGTCGTAGATGAGTTCGGCGGCACGAGCGGCCTGGTGACGATGGAGGACATCATCGAGGAAATAGTGGGCGACATACGCGACGAGTACGACGAGGAGGAACGCCCCTTCACACGTCTCAACCAGTTCACATACATCTTCGAAGCCAAGACGTTGCTCACCGACTTCTGCCGCCTCCTGGGCATCGACGGCGACACCTTCGATGCCGTGGAGGGCGATGCCGACACGCTGGCAGGACTCCTGCTCGAACTCAAGGGCGAGTTCCCGCAGCTTCACGAGCGCATGCACTATGGCCGCTTCACTTTCGAGGTCATGGAGATGGACGAGCGACGCATAGTGAGTATCAAGGTCATAGTGGGCAAGGAGCCGGAGGCAAAGTAGCAGTAGCGTGCCGCGGCAGGCAACGCGCCGACACCCACGCGCCGACACCACCCACGCGCTGACAGGCATGCAAATCAAACATCACGGAGATAAAAAAGCCCCAAAAAGCATCACGAAAGCATTTTTTTTCAAAAAAAACGTTTAAATATTTCCGTAACTGCTTGAAAGTTGCTACATTTGCAGCCCGAAAAGCAAACAGACAGACTAATAATCCATAAAATTAAAGTAAAATACAGCAATGACTAAACAAGAAATCGTTGTCAGCATCGCCAAGAAAACTGGCATTGACAGACAGACTGTTCTAACTACTGTCGAGGCATTCATGGAATCTATAAAGGAGGCTCTTGCTGACGAGCAGGAAAACGTTTATCTCCGTGGCTTTGGCAGCTTCATACTCAAGAAACGCGCTACGAAGACAGCTCGCAATATCACCAAGAACACCACGATGATTATCCCCGAGCACAATATCCCGGCATTCAAGCCCGCAAAGGTATTCATCGACGCTGTCAAGGAGGCTTAACCCACGATTTAAATTCACGTAATTATATTCAATCAACTTATTAAACTCAAATACCACTATGCCAAGCGGAAAAAAGAAGAAAAGACACAAGATGTCAACTCACAAGCGCAAGAAAAGACTGAGAAAGAACAGACATAAGAGCAAATAAGTAATGTATGCTCTGTTTGGCTCTCATTCCTAAAAAACGGACTTCGTGAGTCACAACGAGGAACAAATCACGCCCCAAGCTCTGGGTGCGGTTTGTTCCTTGTTTTTGACAAAAATCCCAACAAACACTAATCAACATTCATGACCTGTGAAGTAATAGTTGACGTTCAGCCCAAGAAGATCGCCATTGCCCTGACCGAGGACAAGCGCCTCGTGGAGTACCAGGAGGAGCAGCAACAGGCGAGCTTCAACGTGGGCAACATCTATTTTGCCAAAGTGCGCAAGCTGATGCCAGGCTTGAACGCGTGCTTCGTAAACGTTGGTCATGAACGTGACGCCTTCCTACACTACCTCGACCTCGGACCGCAGTACAACTCCTACGCCAAGTATCTCAAGCACATCCTCAACGACAAGAAGAGCATCTTCCCCATGGCCAAGGCCGCCATTCAGCCCGAATTGCCAAAGGAGGGAAGTGTGCAGAATGTGTTGGAGCTCGGACAGGAGCTGCTCGTGCAGATCGTGAAGGAGCCTATCTCCACCAAAGGCCCGAGGCTGACATGCGAAATCACTTTCCCGGGACGATTCCTCGTGCTGGTGCCCTTCACCGACAAGGTGCACGTCTCATCGAAAATCAAGTCGAGTGCCGAGCGTGCACGACTCAAGCAGCTCATACAGAGCATCAAGCCCAAGAACTTCGGCGTCATCGTGCGCACGGTGGCCGAAGGCAAACGCGTCGCCGAACTCGACGCCGAACTCATGGCTCTGCTGCACCGATGGGAGGACACCATAGCCCGCGCACACGCCGCCAAGCAGCTGCCCGCCCTTTGCTACGAAGAGACAAGCAGGACGGTGGCACTGCTCAGGGACCTGCTCACACCGACCTACGAGAACATCTACATCAACGACCCCCGCATCTTTCAGGAAGTCCATGACTACGTGCAGCTCATAGCACCCGAGATGACCGGCATTGTCAAGCTTTACAAGGGCAAGTTGCCCATCTTCGACAATTTCGACGTCACACGGCAGATTAAGACTTCATTCGGAAAGACGGTAAGCTACAAACACGGTGCATACCTTATCATAGAGCACACCGAAGCCCTCCACGTGGTGGATGTGAACAGTGGCAATCGTGCCAAGAACCCCGACGGACAAGAGGCCAATGCACTCGAGGTGAACCTCGGTGCTGCCGACGAACTGGCGCGCCAGCTCAGGCTGCGCGACATGGGCGGCATCATTGTGGTGGACTTCATTGACATGTCGCTCGCAGAGGACAGACAGAAACTCTACGAACGCATGTGCGAGAACATGAAGCGCGACCGCGCACGCCACAACATACTGCCTCTGTCGAAGTTCGGACTCATGCAGATCACGCGCCAGCGTGTGCGCCCTGTCATGGAAGTTCATGTCGATGAGACCTGCCCGACATGTATGGGCAAGGGCACCATCAAGAGCAGCTTCCTCTTCACCGATGTCCTCGAGAAGAAAATCGACCAGCTCGTGAACCAGCTCGGGATAAAATCGTTCGTGCTGCATGTGCACCCATACGTCGCAGCATACATCAATCAGGGACTTATAAGCCTGAAACTGCGGTGGCAGATGAAATATGGATTTGGCGTCCGAATCATGCCCAACCAACGTCTTGCCTTCCTTCAATGTCAGTTCTTCACCACCGACGGCGAGGAAATCGACATGAAGAGCGAGGGAGACAACATGTAGAAAACATACCTATTCTCTTATGAATCGACTTTCAACATTGGCGCTGGTGGCTCTGACATGGGCCACCGGCGCCTTTGCTTTCACAGAGAAAGACGCTAAGCGTTTCGTGGAGGCACATCTGCCGCTGACAGACCGCCTCGCCACCGACACGGCCTATGTGGGGAGGCATGTGCGCCTCACACTGACGGCACTGGCTGCCATGCCGTGGGGAGAAAGGGTGCCGGAGCAGGAGGCCCGCCATTTCATCCTCCCGCCACGTGTGGCGGATGAGGCTCTCGACGAGTCGCGACAACTCTTCTTCGAACAGCTGCACACACGTCTGCAGGGTATGACGATGGAAGAGGCCGTCATGGAGGTGAACCACTGGTGCCGCCAACACGCTGCCTACCGGCACACCGACTCACGCACTCTCGCTCCTACGGCAACCATGCTCACCGCCTACGGCAACCACCGCGAGCTGGCGGTGATGACAGTGGCAGCACTGAGGGCTGTGGCCATACCGGCACGCCTCGTAACGGCGGTGTTCCCGCACACAGACAGTTCAAGGTCATGGGTCGAGGTGTGGACTGACGGCACCTGGCATCATATCGACCCTTGTCAGCCGCAACCTGTGCTCGACAAGGCCGACTTCATGACCGATGCATCACGTGCCATGTTCGTGGGTGTGGATGTCTTCGGCAGGTATGCCGACGGCGAGGCCGAAGTGGTGCGCGACTTCTCGCTGCTCACCAACATCAACGTCACTGCCAGCTACACACCGACGTCACGCCTCGATGTCACTGTCGTGGACAAGAAGGGCAGGGCAGTGGCAGAGGCCGAAGTCGAGTGTAAGGTGTGGAATACTGCCGGGCTGACCACGGTGGCGACACTTTGCACCGGCCGCGACGGACATGCCTCCATAGCTCTCGGCCGCGGCGACATCATGATTTGGGCAAGCAAGGACGGACTCTACGACATGGCACAGGCCTCCATGACACACGACCGCAGGGTGAAACTGCGCCTCGGCGATGCGGCATTCCCCAGACAGATGAACGTCAGCATGCAGGCTCCTATGGCTGTGCCGACAGCTCCTCATGTCACACAGCAGCAGCAACAGCAACAGGCAAATGACTTACGCGTCAAGGACGATGATGCCACCCGCATGAGCTATGAGGCCACACTGACCGACGACCGCTGGCGTGGCAACCAGGCTACAATTCAGGCTCTCACCGAAGGGCCGTGGGACACCCGTATGACATCTAAGCTGCTCGACCTGCTCACCGAGAAAGACTGGCACGATGTCTCGCTCGATGTCCTGCACGACAATCTCTACACGCAGACGGCTACCGACGAACTCAATGACATCCAGATGCGCTACGTCGTGAACCCGCGCATCGCCGGCGAGCCCCTGGTGCCATATAAGTGGTTCCTGCGTGGGCGGATGCGGCACATCGGCTCGATGGCAGAGCTCGTGACGTGGTGTCGTGACAGCATCGTGCTCGTGAGCGGGCAGAATCCGCAACAACTCTGCCAGACACCGACGTCAGTCTATACCTCACGCCTGGCCGATGACCTCGGCAAGCGGCTGTTCTTCGTGGCAACGGCGCGCAGCTTAGGCTATCCTGCACGCATTAACGAGGTGGACGGGCGTCTGCAATGGCATGATGACGAGCAGTGGCGCGACGTGCCGCCACTGTCGTATGCCAGGATGTCACAGAAGGCCGACACCGCCGCCAGCGGTTCGTTGCGCCTGCTCTTCACGCCCGCAGCGGGCATCGTCAATCCGAGGTACTGCAAGCACTTCACCATCTCACGCCTCCATGACGGCAAGCTACACAGGCTGTCATTCCCCGACAACTCCTCATTGCGCACCATAGCGCCCGACTCACTAGTGCTCCGGCCGGGAACATACATACTCTCGGCAGGCGTGAGGCATAAGGACGGCAGCGTGGCGGCAAGCCTTCTCACATTCGACGTCACACCTGCAGCAAGGACAGACCTCTCGTTCACGCTGCCGCGACGCAGACAGCAGCGCTAATCACATCACTTCATGACGTAAGTCCATCTGCCGCTGATGGGCGGACACTGCGTGTAGAGAGAGGGGCTGTTCTGTATGAGAAAACAGGCCTCTGGCGTGGTCTTTATGACCTGCACGCTACGTTTGGGAGTGCCATAGTTGGCGTTCATGACATGAACACGGCATAGATGTCCGCCGCCGACATACGGCGAAGCCTCTTCCACCTGACGGCTGGCATCCCAATAGACGGTGATGCTGTATGGCTCATCGGGAGTGTAGCGATTGGCGGTCGTGGCACCCTTGAGAAACGATGCCACGATGTATGGCTGCACATACAAGTCCTCCTCCGGCGAATGCTCGCTCCGGCTGTAGCGTTGTGAGATGACACTCAACACCGACTGCACATTGCTCTTGTAGTTCACCAGACGTATGGCCTCCTCGCCCTCACGACGGTCGTGGCGGTATATCTCGAAGGCCATGAGCTGAAGCGCAACGGCGCCTCCAAGCGTGTTGCCAATCTGGCGTTGTGCCTCGCGCAGCTCGGCGACGTCATTCGGGAAGTGGGTCCATGTCACCGTCTCCGACTGACTGGCGGCGGGTGCCGACATGTCCAACCTGCCCTCAACGCAGTATGTCGGCGTGGCGACATCACCACTGCTTATGGCGTTTGCGAGGGCATCGTCGTGGCGGCCGCCAACGGTGTCTTCAACGTGTGCCGTGCCCACACTCTCAACCGTATTGCCCTTGACGACGCATGAGGCCATAGCTATTGTGGCCGATACTATCATTATGCCAAGCGTGTATAGGATTCTCATTGTAACCATATAAAATAAAATGATTATCCGCAATCGTACCACCAAGACGCTGGAAGCGTCTCCTCTCAATA
>CAMVIB010000060.1 GCA_947167455.1 uncultured Prevotellaceae bacterium
TGAGAGGAGACGCTTCCAGCGTCTTGGTGGTACGATTGCGGATAATCATTAAATAATTGGCTCAACTTTCGCAAGCTCAGTTTCGTCAGGTTTTCAGGTTACCAGGTCGCTTCGCATACAGATTCTTAGGTGAGAATAGCTATCATATAGACAGAAGAAACATATTTCACCTCATAACCAACACGCTTCGCTACCTTATCATCTTATAACCTCATAAGTTGAGCATATGCGAAACATGAATAATTGGTTTAATGTTTAAAGTTTAAAGAAGAATGCGTGTACTTCAACTATTCAAAAGAATGAGCGTCCTGGCAGTGGCGCTCGTGGGTTGTCTGTCTGGGACCTCTGCCCAGGATGACATTGCCGAGTTCCGCACGTGGGCTATGACGCCTCCGATGGGCTGGAATTCGTGGGACTGCTATTTCTCCTCCGTCACTGAGAAGGAGGTGATGCAGAATGCACAGTATCTGGTGGACAACGACCTCGTCCGCCATGGATGGGAGTATGTGGTCATCGATATCCGGTGGTACTGCAACCACCCTTCGCTCGGTGGAGGATGGTATAACCAGCAAGGCACTCAGGACTACGTCCTCGACGAGTACGGCCGCTACCTGCCTTCGCCCACCCGCTTCCCCTCCTGCATGGTCGATGGCAAGAATCAGGGCTTCAAGGCGTTGGCCGACAAGCTGCACGCCATGGGCCTGAAATTCGGAATCCATCTCATGCGCGGCGTGCCAAAGGTGGTAGTCGGCAGCAACTATAAGCTCAAGGGCAGCGAGCAGACACCTTGGACACAAGTCTATAGCGGCACCACCTCGCCCTGCAGCTGGCTGGGTGACAACCTGCGCGTGCGCGATAATCAATACGGTCAGCTCTACTACAACAGCATAATGGACCTCTACGCCGAGTGGGGCGTGGACTTCCTGAAAATCGATGACCTCTCGCGTCCCTTCTACACCGACGAGGTGCAGATGATCCGCCACGCCATCGACCAGACCGGCCGCCCTATCGTGCTCTCACTCAGCCCTGGCAAGACGCCGTATGACAGCGCCGAGGCATGCCTCCAGAACGCCAACATGTGGCGTATGATGGACGACCTCTGGGACAACTGGAGTGCCGTGGACGCTGTCTTCCCTGAGGCTCATTTCTGGAGCCAGTACGTCCGTCCCGGTAACTACGCCGACTGCGATATGCTACCACTTGGCCATATCGCAGCCACCGTGGCCGACCCCGGCTACACCAATGCCGACCCCGGCCACTGGACACAGCTGACACAGAACGAACAGCTCACGATGATGACCCTCTGGGGCATCTGCCACTCGCCGCTCTTCTTCGGCGGTGAGATGACGAAGAACGACGACTTCACCCTCTCGCTCTTGAACAACGAGGAGTACCACCAGATGCACAAGTATGGGCAGGACGCCCATCAGGTGCTGGCCGACGAGGATAACGGGCACACCGTATGGACCTCTGTGGATCCTGCCACGGGCAACCGCTATTTGGCGCTCTTCCAGCGCGACAACACCCGTTGGATTGTGGGGCAGAAAGCACTCTACCGCTCTGAGACCGTCGCCTACACCACCGACGGTCACGCCGTGCAGGTGGACATCCCCTGGCCCGAGGGTAGCAAGACGCTGGTGCTGGTGGTGGACGATGGTGGCGACAACTTCAACTATGACCACGGCGACTGGATCAATCCCACACTCGTCCTGCGCGACGGCACAGAGGTAGCCCTGACCGGCACATACAAGACACGCGACTACACCAAGTCCTACTTCAACCGCGTGCGCGAGAACGTTAACGTGGACCATGGCGGCAAGATGAAGGTGATGGGCCAGGCCTATGACCGCGGCTTCAGCACCGATGCCAATGCTGCTATCTTCTTCCAGATTCCCGATGAACTGGACGTCGTGCGTTTCCGTGCCCTGGCGGCCGCCGATGACTCGGGAATCAATCAGGCCGGTGCCACTACCAGCCTGCGGTTCTTAGTCTTCAATCAGAATCCGTTGGCTGCAGAGCAAGACAATGCCACCGCCCGCTCCGGACTCATTTCACGCACCGGCACGAAGTCCAAGACCCTGGAGGCCGACATCGATGGGGCAGGACAACTGCAAATCGTCGTCAGCAACTACGGCGACGGCTTTGCCTACGACCGCGCCGACCTTATCAACCCCGTGCTCATCGACGCCGAGGGCAACGAGGTCTCGCTGACCACGCTCACGCCGTCCTCCTACTCCTCGGAATGGGGCTCGCTGCACGTGAACCGCAACGTGGAGAACGGTCCTCTGCGCGTAGAGGGCAAGACCTACCAGACAGGACTCGGGATGAACGCCCAGTGCACGCTCGTCTATGACCTGCCAGCCGGCCACTCTTTCAAGACTTTCCGTGCACTCTGCGGCTACGACTCCAGCTGCGATACGGACAACGGCTCCTCCAGTGGCACGACCATGGAATTCATCATCAGCGTAGTCAAGGAAGTACCCTTTGTATTCGACCTCACCTCGTTGGGATACGCCGCAGACGAGGCCGTGCCCGTCCATGATATCTGGCAGAAGACAGACCTCGGCACTGCCACGGGCACCATCAGCGTCAGCGTACCCAGCCACGGCGTGCGCCTATTGCGCCTGGGAGACAATAAAGCCGACGGCATCGATGCCCTCAGCCAGCCTGACAAAGGTGCCAACGGCGTCTCCCTTCATTCAAGAAACAGCACCGACGTGTTCGATCTCACTGGACGACACGTCGGTCACAATGCCACTTCCAGTCCCTTGGACTGCAACTCCCTGCACAAAGGATTCTATATAGTGAATGGGAATAAGGTCGTGGTGCGCTGAACGTCAGTTACTTCATGTTCTTTATCCGTCTTTGCTTGCATAATCACAGCCGTCATTACAAGCCGTGAGCATTCCACCCAGCAGCAGTGCTGTTAATATAACGTTTTTCATACCTATTTTATTATCTTCTTTCCGTCCTTGATATAGATTCCTCTCGAAGGCTTCATCACTCTACGGCCGCTGAGGTCATAGACGGTGTCATCTTGTTCCTTTTGGCTGGTTACAGCCTCTTGGATTCCTGTTGAATTATCACTTCCCAAGTACTTCAGCTGGAAATTGTCCCAAACGACCCATTGGGCTGTGGCTGTGCCACGGATGCCCAAGGTGAAGGGACGTTGGCCGTCATAGTAGAACAGGAGGGGTGCGATGGTGTATCGTTTGGCGGTGAACGATGCGGAGGCATCTTCCATAGAATTTTCGCCGTGCGAATTGCTGGTGAGTGGTACGGTGTTGTCGCCGATGAAGAACACAGGCGGCTGCTCGGTCCTGCCCTCGTCCTGACGATAGAAGCCCTGTGCCGTGAGGGCATAAGTACCAGCGGGAGCATCTTGAAGGGCTTGGCTGATGGTGAAGGGCGAGTGGAATGACTCGGCACAGTTGTTGGTGTTGTTGCCGCCGGAGAGGGTGCTGTTGGTGCAATCGCCGCTGATGTTCCAAGCCGAGACGCGAGTATCGTTGCGCCCAAAGCCGGGGCACTGGATGAGGAAGCTGGCGTCGGCCGGTGCGTCAGGCGTGGCTTCAGAAAGTTCATCAAGGAGGTCATCGCGCGTCAGCACCTCCCACTGAGCTCCCCTTGCCGAGGCATTAGTCATGGATGTGCTGACGATAGTGCCGCCCGTGCTACCCCAGTAGTGGGTGTCGTCGGTGGTGAGAGTAACGGCGTGCTCGTCCACGTGGCTGATGGTGAATGGTGTGAGGCCACTGTCGAGATATCCATTGTTGCCGGCATAGTGATTGAGAGAGCCGTTGCTGATGCGGGTGTCGATGGCATATTTGCCATCTGACAGCGCTACAAGGCGCAGATCGAGGGGCAGGTTGGAGAGAATGGCCTGCGTGCCCCACGACTGCCCGGCATTGAGGAACTTACCATCTCGTCGGTTGCGCAGAAATATGTTGGCTGTGCGCTGTGCATCTTCTATTTCTTCGGCAGTCAGTTCGGTTTCGCCGTAGTAGTTGATGAAAACATTGTCGATGCCCATCCAACGGAAATTTTTCTTCACGGATGCGATACCGAAACGCAGATGACCATCGGTGACGTGCACCGTGACGCTGTAGTTTTGTGGAGTGGTGTTATCGACCAGCACACGCTCGTTGTTGGCAAACAGATATACCGCCTCTGCATCCTGCTTGCCGCCGCTGATGAGCTGGCTGCGGAAGGCAGCTGCCGTCAGCTGATAGGTGCCGTTGGGGACCGCCTTTTCCTGATAGATCTCGCCTGTGAAGGAATTGGCATCCCAACTCTCGAAGAAGTTCCCCGTGATGGCTCCTGACTGATTGGTGGCGATGAGTTGGTTTTGTGCGCCTGTCGTGCAGGTCCAGCCCTGCTTGCCGTACTCAAACTCGGGGTTATCGACCAAGACGCGTGCCGGATTGGCTGCTCCGATATTTACCTTGTATTCCATGACGGTACGCAGACGGTCACCGCTATCGTCCATAATGAAGAGGGTGGGGTGGCGCTCCCAAATCTGGCGCGACTCGTCGATGGTGCGATGGCTGTGGATGGACATGAGCAGCTGTCCCTCGAAGGTGCGGAAGAGCATGCCGTGGCCGTAGTTGTCGGGCGTGATGGGTAGCGGTTCGTGAACCCACGGGCCATTCATTTTGCCAGTTGATGAGTAGGCCACACCTTGGACGTAGCGTCCGCCGTGCCAGCTGGTCCATATCATTCCCAAGCGTCCTGTCTGTATGCGGAACAGGTAAGGGCCGTCGGTCACGGGACTGGTGTTCCATGTCGCATCGTGTGCCCGTGTCATCACCACGCCTTCGCCTACGGTACCCTTCATGTCCGGCTTTAGTTCGATGTACTCAATGGTGCCGTTGCTGTTCTGTATCCACTCGTGGCAATAGATGAGATAGCGCTTGCCGTCGGTGTCCTCGAAATAAGAGGCATCGAGCGTCGTCTTCTCAGCCGGCACGTAGGTGGCGTCACCCCCGCTGATGAGCGTGTATTTGCCCTCGGGCAAGGTGCTGCTCATGATGTGTACGGCACGTCGTGGGTGTCCGTCGCTGTCGATGGTGATGTTGCCGTTGGTCAGAGTCGAGAAGTTGTAGTACTTCCCGTCGATGCAATGTATCTCTGAAGCCCACACCTGCGGACTGGCTCCCATCCATGCCGCCTCGTTGAACTGCAAGGGGAAGCCCAGATAGGTCCACACTTCCAGGTCGCTGCTCTTCCACAGCCCGCCGCCTGTACCGGTCATATAGTACTGCTGTGACCTTGCGTCAGCCATGATGAATGGGTCGCTCAGGCCGATGTCGCTGCGCAGCTCCTGGGCAGACGATGGAAGTAAAGAGGTGAAAGTGAATAGAAGAAAGGTAATACGCTTCATATTGTAATTGTATTAGTTTTTGATGATGATTTCGAGGCCTCACTTCACGTGGAGGATGATGCTGTGCATGATCCATATAGTACAGCATCCCTGTGAACCCGCCTATATTTTTTCTCCTAACTCAAAAGCCTCCTGCAGCTTGGTGTTGCCTTCTATCTCGCGGGCATCGTTTACGCCTCCGCAGAAGAGGTGTCCTGCCAGATGCGACTTTGGATAGCAGTCTATCCAGCCCGTCAGACCGATTTCTGCGCGCTTGGGTGTCTCGGTTTCGTTTTCGGCAGCCGTCGTCAGCAGATAGATTTCGCGGAAGTGATAGTCCTGTTCGTACATGGCATTCATGCGGTCGATGAGCGTCTTCATCTGACCGCTCATCTCGTAGTAATAAATAGGTGTTGCCCAGCAAATGACGTCGGCCTGCAGCACCTTTGCCATGATGTCGTTCACGTCGTCGTTGATGACGCAGCGTCCCAGCTTCTGGCACCCCAGGCATCCCTTGCAGAACTGGATGTTCTTGCCGACAAGCGAAATCTTCTCCACTTCGTGTCCGGCAGCCTTGGCGCCTTTCACGAACTGGTCTGCGAGCATATCGCTGTTTGAGCCCTTGCGCAGGCTCGTTGAAATGACAATAACTCTTTTCATATTGCTATCTTTTTACCGTTTCGGATATACAGCCCTTTCGTCGGGTTCTTCACTCTTTGGCCGTTCAGCGAGTAAAGATTCCCCTCGCCTTGAGCGTTCCCCTCTCCTTTGATGTTCCTTATGTCTGTCTGGACATCCACAGACAGCGTTACGCTGATGTTGCTCTCGCCTGCCTTCAGGAACGCGCGAAGCTGGCTTTCCGAGAGTCCGTCGATCTTGCCCAGTCGCGTATAGCTCCACGAGTTAGAGCCATAGAACAGGCAGATGTTGCTGCCGTTGTAGAGGATGACGTCGCCGGGCTGAGCCGTCATCTGCTGGTTGCTGGTGGGCAGGGAGAAGCCTAATGCTCCCCAAATCTCAAAGCCGCCGCTGCTGTTGAGGGTCACGGTGACGGTTGCCTGCCGCAGTATCTCGAGTAGCGCCCGGGTGGCGGCGTTGTCCACGAGCGTCACGCTCTGCGTCTGCCCGCCGATGGTGATGTACATTTTATCCATAGTCGTTTGTCCTTCAGCGAAATTCAAAGTCTTGAGCCACTCCTCTATCAGCGAGGCGCGCCTGGAATTGTTGCTGGCGTTGATCCACAGGGCATCGCCCATCCACGTCACTTCGGGCAGCAGCCTGCGGGCATCTGCCACCACGCCGCTGATGCCGCTCGAATGGCTCGACACAATCAGCCCCACGTGCTTGCCTGCCATCTCAGAGGCACTCTGAAAGAGGTAGGTCTGCATGATGGCTGCCATCTGGCTCCACCACAGCGGCGTCACGATGATGATGTTCTCGTAGCCACTGAGCGAGGTCGCTACGGGGTCGATGGCGGGATAGCTGCTGAGGTCGTTGGGATTCGCCTTGATGGCTTCCAGTAACTGTGTGCCTAAGGCATAGTTGCTAGCCTCATATTTCAGCCCCTTTTCAGCAGGCTGAATCTCCAGCACGTCGGCCTGAATCTGACTGGTCAGCGTGTTCACAATCTCGCGGCTGTTACCGGTGTAGCTGTAATACACCACGAGCGTCTTGCCGGTATTACTGTTGTTGCCCGTATTGGCAGGAGTCTCAGCCTTCACTTCGTTATCTGCAGAACAGCAGCAGAGTAGTATGGCTGATAAGAATAATAGAATTTGTCTCATCGTTATCGTTGTTTTTTGAATATCAGTTTCATTGTCTCGGGGTCGAGGGGTTTCATGGTGGGCAGCTTCAGGTCCTTCACCATGTGGAGCGTGCCTTGCTTGTACTTCTGGAAGTGGTCGGTCTTCAGGTGCTGCTGATAAGCTTCCTCGGAGGCATAGATCTCGAGGATGCGAATCCGGCATGAGTCCTCGGCACTCTGCATCGGGTAGAGGCAGATGACGCCTGGCTCGCGTTCTATACTCAGGCGGTCCACCTCGTTGGCAAAGGCGAGATACTCCGTCAGATACTGCGGATGGATCAGTCGTCCCTCACTTTCGAGAGCCGACACAAACTCAGGAGTGATGAGGTGTGAGTGCACATCAATCACGCCCTGAGCGAAACTGTTTGCTGTCATCATAAGACCCAGCAATAATGCCTTTGTTTTCGTTTTCATAGTGCAAAGAAACATATATTATATTATATAGGCGTTACACAAATTGGCTAATAATCTACCAATTTCGCAGAACGTTATTAAAAAACGTAAATAATATACCATTATTAGGCTATTTAAGGCTCTTTTTATACCTTTGCACACGAAAACAATATCCATCCGCCAGTATGAAGAATGTTTTGAAAGTTGACAGCCCCAATGATTACGCACGCTTTGTCGAAGCACCCGAGCTACACCCGTTAGTTAGCATCATCCACTACGATGAGCTGGCGCCCTTCCGTCATAGCCTGAATAACTATGGCGTGTACGGGCTGTTCATCCAACGGCAGTTTCCCCATGACCTCTCCTACGGCATAAGGCGATTGCAGGTGAGCGATGGCTCCATCATAGCCGTAGAACCCGGACAGATAGGCGGATTGGAGGACAACGGCGAGCGCATCTCGTTGTGTGGCTGGGTCCTGCTGTGGTCGCCCGAACTGTTGCACGGCAGTGAGTTGGAACGTCAGATAGACCGCTACCAGTTCTTCTCCTATTTCTTCGATGGTTCACTGCGCATGGAACCCGACGAATGGCTTTGTATCACGCAGTTGGTGGCGCAGATGAGGCAAGAGTTGCAAACGCACCCGGATTCGCCATCTTTAAGAAAAGTGCTGCAGGCTTATCTGCACCTGATACTCGAGTACTGCAACCGCATCTATCAGCGCCAGCTGTCGGAAGAGGATAGGGGAGAGGCCGACCTGCTGAAGCGCTTTCACAACTTGCTTCAGACCTATTTCCGCGAGAACCGCCAACTGTCACAGGGGCTGCCCACCGTCGCCTGGTGCGCTTCCGAGCTGGCCTATTCTCCTCGCTACTTCGGCGACATCGTCCACAAAGCCACAGGGGGCACGGCTATCGGCTACATCCATAACTACATTATCAATCAGGCGAAAAGCCTGCTGATGCAGGGGCATAATATCAGCGAAACCTCACGCCTGCTCGGCTTCGACTTTCCCCATCACTTCACTCGCCTCTTCAAACGTATCACAGGACTCACCCCCAGCGAGTTTGTGGGGAAATAAAGGAATCCACTTCACAACTGTATGCGCTGGCCGACACGTCTATATGTACACGCTAACACGTATATATGTTCAGGCCAACACGTATATATGTTTCGGTTGTTCGGTCGCGACCGAACAACCAACTGTCCCGACCCTTCCAACCTTCTTCTATTATTGGATTCGCATAATACTGCTCTCGCTTAACCATATGTCTCAATGAGATACTTCACAAACTGCGGGTCACCGAAGTTGATGATGCCCGTGTCATGCTGGTTCATCTTGGCAATCTGAGCCATCTCGTCATCGCTCAGCGTGAAGTCGAAGATGTCGATATTCTGCGCCATGCGCTCCTTATGACTCGACTTAGGAATAGCCACGATGCCACGCTGAGTGAGCCAACGAAGAGCTACCTGAGCAGCAGTCTTTTTATACTTAGCACCGATAGAAGCCAGTAATTCACTCTTTACGATGTCGGTTGTGCCCTGTCCTCCGAGCGGATACCATGCCATCATCTTGGCGCCAAACTCGCCAAGAATCGGCTCAATTCCAGTCTGCTGAGAAAGCGTGTTGCACTGCAACTGGTTAACCATCGGCTTCAGCTCTACATAGTGGGCGAAGTCGAAGAAACGGCCTGCCTGGAAGTTGCTCACGCCGATGGCGCGCACCTTGCCAGCACGATAAGCCTTCTCCATAGCCCGCCACGTGCCGAACACGTCGCCGTAGGCCTGATGGATGAGTAACAAATCAATGTACTCCGTCTGCAACTTACGCAGACTCTCATCGATGCTCTTAGCAGCCTGTTCTTCACCAGCATTGGATATCCAGACCTTTGTTACAAGGAACAAATCTTCGCGCTTGATGCCACTCTTGCGCCAGGCATTGCCAACGCCCTCCTCATTCTGGTAGGCCTGTGCCGTATCAATCAGGCGATAGCCTACACTTAATGCATCACTCACGCAACGCTCACACTCTTCAGGGCTTACGAGAAACACGCCGTAGCCCAAAGCCGGCATCTCAACGCCGTTGTATAATTTGATTGTATTCATATCGATAATTGTTTGTTTTCGTTTCACAGTCTCTTAATCAGTTTTGCAGGGATGCCACCCACAACGGTATTCGGTTCTACGTCTTTGGTCACGACAGCTCCTGCACCAACAATGGCATTCTCACCAACAGTGACGCCTGGCAGAATCGTTGCTCCAGCACCTATCCAGCAGTTGCGTTTCAGCACCACGGGCTTGCAGGTCAGTATCTGATGCTCCTCGGGGTCGTGGTTGTTGGAAATGAGTTGGGCGTTGGCGGCTACCAGTACGTCATCCTCGATGGTGATGCCGCCTGCACTCATGAAGAGAGAGTTGGTCATCACCACAACATTTTTACCAATCTTCACATTCTGTCCTCTCACGACAGTCGTCGGGGGCATCACTCTGCTGCCCTCTCCCATCTCGCCGAGCAGTTCTTTCAGCAGGCTGTTATACTCGTCGGTATAGGGCATCGTATGATTCAGTTTGAAGCAGAGCTGAGCCTCCTTCATACCTTGCGCAACCTCTTCTGGAGTCTGCTTGCGCATGTCAATTCTTACTTCTTCCATGTTCTTATCTAATATTTACAGACACATTCTGAAAATCTTCTCAACATCGGCAGGAGTCAGGTCGGTGAAACCGTGGAGGATGCCTTCAGCACCACAGGCCTTACGCGCCATTGCCGCAAAGTTCTTGTCATCGATACCAAGGTCTGAGAGGCGAGGCTTCAGTCCAAGGGTCTCGAAGAAGAAGGTCTCAAGAGCCTGAATAGCGGCTTTTGCTCCTTCCATTGCGGACAGCGAGCCGTCCAGTCCCATGACGTTCACG
This sequence comes from uncultured Prevotellaceae bacterium, assembly GCA_947167455.1. Taxonomy (GTDB): domain Bacteria; phylum Bacteroidota; class Bacteroidia; order Bacteroidales; family Bacteroidaceae; genus Physcousia. Next base: position 10,468 of record CAMVIB010000060.1, read on the forward strand.
CCGAAGCGTTGGATGATGGGGGCTGTCTCCTCGTCAAGCACGTATGTCAGCCACCGAGGTGTGAGGATGGCCAAGCCGTGGCCGTGGGTAATATCATAGAATGCCGACAGCTCATGCTCCATCGAGTGGCAGACGGTGGCCTGGAAGAATCCCTCGTAGAGGAAGTTGTTCAGTGCCCACGACGATGCCCACATCAGGTTGGCACGGGCCTCATAGTCATCGGGCTTGGCTACTGCCACGGGCGCATATTTCACAACGGTCTTCAGCACCTCTTCCTGAATCCGCAGCAACATGTCCATCGACTGCTTCTTGCTGAAATAGGCTACGTCGAAGATGTGCGACATGATGTCCACGCTGCCGCAGGCTGTCTGATAGGCATTCACCGAGAAGGTGTTCGTCGGGTCAAGGAACGACACGTCGGGGTTGTTGTCGGGAGCGAAATAGCCCAGCTTCTCGTTGGTCTCCACATTGCTGATCACGCAGCCGCCATCCATCTCGGAGCCAGTGGCCGAGAGGGTCAGCACGGTGATGATGGGCAGCGTCTCGTTGACTGTGGCTTTCTGCGAAATCAAGTCCCACACGTCATCGCCCTCATACTTTGCGCCTGCTGCAATGGCCTTCGTGGCATCGATGGTAGAACCGCCGCCGACAGCCAACAGTACGTCGATGCCCTCCTGCTTGCAGATGGCGGCACCCTTGTTTACCGTCGTGTGGCGCGGGTTAGGCTCTACGCCAGGCAGTTCAAACACATCGGCACCCGCTTTCTGCAGTTCGGCCATCACCTTGTCGTACAAGCCGATTCTCTTGATGCTGCCGCCGCCATAGACCATCAGCACACGCTTGCCGAAACGTGCCACTTCCTCATGCAGGTGGCACAGCTGCTCCTTGCCAAAATAAACTTTGGTTTTGTTCTCAAATACGAAGTCTCTCATATTGCTTAATTCTTTATTTTTCACTCAAACTTCTTATCCACTTCTCAACCTTTTTCTTTTCTGTGCGCACCTCGTGGCCGTAGATGCTGAAGCCCTTCTGGACGTAAGCACCCGGGAAGGCAGCCTTAACGTCCTCTACGCAGTTGGCAAGTCCGCTGCCTTCGTGGGTGGTGAAAGGAATAATGGTCTTGCCCTTCAGGTCGCTCTCATGATTCTTGAAGAAGGTGAACATCACTTGCGGATAGGTACCCCACCAGACGGGACCACCGATGAACACCGTGTCGTACTTGCTCAGGTCGATGTCTCCCTCATACTCGGGCAGCTCGCCCTTGCTGGCCTCTTCCTTAGCCATGTTGATGAGCGGCGTATAGGCCATGCCGTCATACTTGTGGGTGACAATTTCAAACTGCTCAGCGCCCGTCAATTCTGTGATGTAGTCGGCCACAATCTTCGTGTTGCCCACTTCGATGTTACCTACTGCGTAGTTGTCTCCCGCATGCGAGAAGAACACTACAATTGCCTTTCCGTCTTTTGCCATAACTTTCTCCTGTTTTACGCCGCCGCTGCATGCTGTCGAGATGAGCAATGCCAATGCGGCTGTGATAATACT
>CAMVIB010000061.1 GCA_947167455.1 uncultured Prevotellaceae bacterium
TACACTTTATTCTTGATTAGCTCAAGCTTTACCAACCGGAAAAATCCGCTGAGCCCAAAAAGGTCACCTGAAGGTCACTGGAAATGAAAAAAGCACTTGCGAGAAACTCGTAAGTGCTTGATTTCCTGTGTGGACCAGCTAGGGCTTGAACCTAGGACCTCCAGATTATGAGTCTGTTGCTCTAACCAACTGAGCTACAAGTCCGATGCAACGGGATGGATTGTCGTCCCGGAATTGCGGTGCAAAGGTATATAAATTTTTGGAGTTATTGATGAGTGTAGGCGAAGTTTTTTTTGCATTTAAGTTTTTTTCACGGTACAAGGGTCACGTGTAACTTTCAGTTCACCACGCCGGCCACCGCGGGCGAAACGAGAAATAACTTTTTTCATCCTCTGCGTGCGCAGGGGTTTATATAGTGGCTAATCATGTCTCACATGCCGTCCAGTGTCCTTGACAGGGCAGAGACAGGGCAGAAATCTAACAAATATAGACGCTGAAGGGGTCATCGCTCAAGAACCGGTGTGTGTGCAGCACCCCCGGATGTCAGCCAGCATCGGCTTCGACGCAGCGCCTGACCTCCGGTCGCTTCGTTACCTCGAAGAAGGGGTCGCCCTCTCGGAATGATGGGGCACTCTTCCAGGGTGCATGTTCCACGATTGTCTGTCAACCGTCATGCACGAAACGTGGACAGGCACCCGTGAACTGGTGCATGTTCCGCGATTGTCTGTCAACCGTGGGTGCTCGCTATGCTCGTACCCTCGGTTACAAAAGCGAGGACAGCGTTGCGGTCTCTTTGGTGGTATGATTGCGGATAATCATTATGATGAACGTGGGGCGTGAGGATGTAGGGGGGGGCGTGGGTCGCGAGTATTTGTGTGATGATGAACGTTGGGTGCGAGTATGTGGTGGTGAACGTGTGGTGCTATGGTTTTGCGGTTTGGATGTGTGGTGTGCAGCGGCGTATCTGGAGCGGTATGGTGGTGACACGGAGGGTGTCGGGTTCGATGTTGAGTGTCACCATGCATGCCCGTGTGTTGATGGGTCGCTGCTGGTCGAAGATGAAGTTGCCGATGCTGTAGTAGATGTGACGTCCGCGATATATCTCCACGGTTTGCATGGTGTGTGTGTGATGGCCGATGATGCAGTCGGCTCCGGCATCGATGAGTGCGTATGCCAGTCTGCGCTGTAGGCCTGTGGGTTGGATGTGGTGCTCCCATCCCCAATGGGGCATGACGATGATGACGTCGGCGGGATTGTGCCGTCGCAGGTCTGCCACGCGTCGTATGATGCCGCTGTCGGGCTCCTGGCTTACGCTCCATCTCTGCGGAAGGGGCACGAAGTGTTCGAGCGGCATTCGCAGCGTAGGTAACAGGAACACCCTTTTCCCGGCTGTGATGGTGTCGGGTGTTGCTGCTTGTGCGGCTGTCGGTGCGGCGCCTATGGGTGTCATGCCGTGTGCTGCCACTTGTCGGTGAGTGTCCTCGAGTCCCCTGCGGCCTTGATCTACGCTGTGGTTGTTGGCGAGGTTGAGGTGTGTGAATCCGTGTCTGCGCAGCGCGTCGAGCCACTGCGGTTCGGCTCGGAAGACGAACTTCTTGTGTGCCGGAGCGTGGACAGTGGTGGCCGGGCATTCGAGATTCCCGATTACGAAGTCTGAGGCTTGTAGCACGGAGTCTATCTCTGGTGTGAACAGGGCGTCGATGCCTGCTGCTTCGATGCGCCGTCGCACACCTCGGTCAAGGAGTATGTCGCCCGTGAACGTTATGACGAGCCTTGCTGCCGTGATGTTTGGTGTGAGTAGTGCTGGCAGTGCCAGCAACAGTCTGATCAGTGCCTGTCGTGGTCGTGTCATTGCCGGCAGTGTTTTTGCATATCGCGCCGTGTCGGGTGCGTGTATGCTGTGTGACTCAGCATCCGGAGCTGTAGAAGATTTCGGCATTGGGTTTGGGTCTGTTGTCGAGCGGAACGATGATGTCCTGCATCCATGAGGGTATGCCCTCGTCGGGGTTTGTCTGTAGTTGCTGCTGCCACTCCTCGTCGTTGAGTCGTGGTGCGGCAACGGGTCGCTCCAGTTCGCGGTATGAGAACACTCCTCCCCGTGTGAGCCACAGCCTGCCTTCTATCTCCACGATGACGTATATCTCGTAGGCTGGTCCCACGGCCTCGTAGATGACGGCTTTCTGGTCGTCGGGTGTGTTGAGTGCATTTGCGGTATATACGTCGGCTATACATGCCATGTTGCGGTCGGCACCCTGCACGTCCTCCCACGACGTGAAGTATTGGTCTCTTCCCTGTGCGAGTGCGAGCGCGATGTTCTCCACCGTGGAGCCGATGATTTCTATTTGTTCGTAGTCGTTGTCGGTGAGTGTTTGTCCTGCCAGTTCTCTCTCGCTGGCGCTGAGCAGGAACTCAGCCAGCGTCCCTATGCTCTCTGCCGCTGCTGAGGCTTTGTCGGTGAGCAGGTCGTAGCTTTCGAGCACCCTGTAGTATGCTTTGTTGAGTTCCACGGCCTTGCGCCAGAAGTCTATGCTTGGCTCCACGTAGCCCTTGTTGACGGGTTCTGGCGGTCCGGCTCCGCCGCATTCGGCTCCGAAGGGCTGCTTGCCGTAGAGTATGGCGTCGTGCTTGAGCTGGGCGTATGATGCGAGTGCGGTGTTGAGGCTCTTGCGCTGCCATGCCGGAGTCAGCATGAAGTAGGGTAGTGTGGCTTTGTCCGAGGGGGCTGTGGCGGCGGGGGACAGCGTCCTCAGTGCGTCGATCCAGCGTGTGGCGACGTTGGCCGTCCAGTCGATGGCGGCCATGCGTCGGCGCATGGAGTCGAGCTGTAGCGGGTACTGCGGCCATCGTTCAGCCTCGCGCAGCTCGTCGATGAGTATTCGTTCAGCGGCGGAGCTGCCGAGGGCTGCCATTATGTCGAGGGCCTTGGGTGCCTTGCGCAGCGTAGGTTCTGTCTGTGCGTCCACCATCTCTTGCAGCACCTCGGCGTCGGGCATGTATCGTTGCGGCATGAGGTTGAGTTTGTTGCGCGACGTGAGCAGATGTTTCGGGCGTATGCGTGTCTGCTTCTCGGCCGTGTCGTCGGCGAACTTGGTGAGCTGCCTCACGAGTCGCTTGTCGGTGAGCACGCGTCTGGCGTTCTGTCCGAGCCTTGTTATCTCTCTGGCGAGCTGCATGATGCTGACGTTGTCGGGCAGTCCGAGTAGGAAGTCGAGCGGCTCGACTATTGTCCTGTAGGTCTCGGCGGTCTGTTGGTTGTCGTGCAGCACGGCGGCCAGGGTCAGTGCGCGGTGCATCTCGCGCGGTTTGTCGGTGGCGAAAGTCACCGTCTGCAGCCACATCATGGCGCGGAAGTAGCGCTGCAGGCGTTCGTTGGTGGTGTAGTGTCCTCTCGGTCGGAAGAGCGAGTACGGGAACATGGTTGTGTCATAGCCGAGGAAGCTGGAGAATGTGCTCTCGGCCTTTGTGCATCGTGCCACCTCGTCGGCCACGTCCTGTGTGTAGGTCGTCGGTATGCCTGCCGGTTGTCGTCCGCTGAGCAGGGTCTGTGCCACGGCGAGGTATGCCCTCAGCCATTCGGCCGAGGCGTGTATGTCTTTGTCGGCGGCAGCCTTGTCGAATCGTCGTATGTCTGCGTCGAGCTGGCAGCACAGCGCATTGACGCACGAGTCGAGTCGCTGTTCCTCGATGTCGCGCAGCAGGCAGTCGAAGTAGAAGTGGAACAGCTGGAGGTATAGGTCTGTTGTGACGAATGACGGGAATACGGTGTAGTCGTTCTGCTCGTAGATGTGGAAGAGCTGTATGCCGTCGGCCGGCACGATGGCGAATCCGTTGCTTGCGAGTGCTGTCCTTAGCGTCTCGGGCATGTTCTCTATCTGCCAGGGGTTTATGATGTTGGCCGTGTTCACTATCTCGCCTTTCCGGGTCTTGAAGTTCTGTGTCGCCAGTTCGCGTTCGCGTTCTGCTATGCGTGCTATGAATTTCTGCTCTTCGGGTGTGTAGCGTATGGGCATGTATTTTGCAGCCCTCTTGACGTATGCCACTCGGTAGTCTTCGTCCTCGCCGACCTGCAGTGGATGTTGTTCGTAGGTCTCCTCCACACGTTCCCATCGTGAGTAGAACAGCGAGTCGTACCATGATGTCGTGGAGAACAGGCTTCTGAGGTCTTCGCTCATGAAGGCATAGCCCTGCCTTGCGGCAAAAGCGTTGCGCAGCACCCTGAGCTCTGCCAGCGTGAGTCTTGAAATGTCGGTCTTGAGGTCTATGTCGCGCAGGTTCTCCACGTTGATGTGTCCCGGCCCGGGTAGTGTGATGGGCCTCTTTGGCTCCGGTGTGTAGTCGGGGCTGTAGGCCGTGGTGTCGGCGGTGTCGTCGTCGGTGTCGGTGGTGTCGTCGGCCGGGCAGGCCGTTGTCGTGTCATGGCAGAATGCAATGCCTTCGGTGGCAGCACGCATGTCTGTCGCCCGAGTCTGTGTGGCGGCTATTGCCGTCACTGCCAGCAGTGCTAGAATCGTCGTAATCCTGTGTTTCATAGTTCTGGGTTGTTGCGTGTGTGAGCTTGTCGTTTTATGGTGTTGAAGATGCTGTCTGCCGTCGCGTTTGCGGCTTGTGTGGTGTCGGTGTCGCTGAGCACGAACCCGAAATTGTCCCACCGGTATCTCCCCACGAACCATGTGCCCCGGTTGTCGCGTTCCAGTGTCACCACCGTCCCGTCGGCCTCGGTGCAGAAATCGTGGAGCTGTCCGCATAGCCTCGAGCCGAGCCACAGCGGCCTTATGCGTCCGCGCACGTCTCTGAAGACGAAGAGTCGCCGTGCCGGCCTGGGGTCGAAGCGTGTTGTCTTCACCACTCCTACGAGCGCCTCCTTTCGTCCGTCGGCGGTGACGTCGGCGGTGTCGAAGGCAAAGGTGTGGTATGGCAGTTGCCTGCTGTCGGCATTGCGGCCTTGTCCGAGTGTCAGCACAGCCGTGGAGTCGTGGGTATGCCTAAGGCTGAATGTCTGCCCCTTTGCAGTTTGTGCAAAGAGGCAGACCATCAGTGCCGTGCATAGTGTTTTTCTGCGCATGGTGTGTCGCGCGCGATGCTGTCATGGGATAGGTGTGTGCCTATTCTGCCTGTGCAGCCTCGGCATCGTGCTCGGCCTTGCGCTTTGCGAGGTACTCGGGCAGGTTCAGTCCGGCCTGCTCGAAGAGGTCGTTGAGCGGCGGTATGCTCTTCATGAGTCCGCTGACGAATCCTGCCGTGCTGCCCTTGCCGTCGGTGCCTGCGTTGCCGCTGTCCCAGACGGTGACCTTGTCGATGTTGATGCCCTTGATGGCCTCGACCTGTGTCTTGACGAGTTCCGGCAGCTTCTCGAGCAGGAGCAGTGAGTAAGCAGCCGTGGCATCGCCTCCGGCGGCCTGCACCATCTTGTCGTAGCCCTGTGCCTGACGTGTCAGGATCTCGTAGAGACCCTTGGCCTCGGCTTCCATCTTGGCGAAGACGGCGTCGGCCTCGCCTCGTGCTATGGCTCGTTTCTGCTCGGCCTCGGCCTCTGCGGCGATGATGAGTCGCTGTTTCTCGATTTCCTGCTGCACGATGACGTTGGCCGTCTCGGTGGCGCGCTCGCGCTCGGCACGTGCCGTCTCGGCGAGCTGTTCGGCGGCGTATGCCTCTTCGAGGGCCTTGGCCTGCTGCACCTTCTCGGCGGCGTTGGCCTTGCGTGCTGCCTCGGCTTCCTTCTCGCGGCGGTATGCCTCGGAGTTGGCTATCTCCACCTTGGCCTCGTTCTCGCCCTTCACGGCCTGTGCGTTGGCCTCGGCGGTGCGCACACGTGTCTCCCTGACGGCCTCTGCCTTACCGATCTCACCGATCTTGTCCTGCTCGGCGACGCGCACCTTGGCCTCGTTGATGGCCTTGGCGGCAGCCTCGCGGCCCAGAGCCTCAATGTAGCCGCTCTCATCCTTGATGTCGGTGACGTTGACGTTGATGAGTCGGAGTCCTATCTTCTTCAGCTCCACCTCAACGTTGGTGCTGATGGCCTCCAGGAATTTGTCGCGGTCGGAGTTGAGTTCCTCGATGCTCATCGTTGCGATTACCAGACGCAGCTGTCCGAAGAGTATGTCTCGTGCCAGCTCCTGGATCTGCTGTGGTGTCTGTCCGAGCAGTCGTTCTGCTGCTGCCTGCATGTACTCGGGTTCGGTGCTGATGCCCACGGTGAAGCGGCACGGCACATCGACGCGTATGTTCTGGCGCGAGAGTGCGTTGGTGAGGTTGGCATCGATGCTCAGCGGCGTGAGGCTCATGTAGGCATAGTCCTGCACGATGGGCCATACGAAGGCTCCGCCGCCGTGTACGCATTTGGCCGAGGCCCGGCTTCCCGAGGAGCCGTAGATGACGAGTATCTTGTCGGACGGGCAGCGGCGCCAGCGGTTGATGAGTGCCACGACGAGGAAGAAGGCCACAACGGCCAGCACGATAATGAAGTAGAGTTCCATAATGCTTGTAAATTTATAGTTAATTATTGGTGTGCCAAGGTGTCAGGCAGGCCGTGCCATTTCAGTCCTGGATAGCTCCCAGGCTGTTTCGTGACAGCCCCACCTTTATCTGTAGTGCCTGCGGTTGCGCAGGTGCTGCCACCATGCTGCTATGATGACCACGATGGCAAGGATTGTGAATATCGACATGTCAGAGAGTGTGAGTGTGTGTTACAGTTTCTCAACGAGTAGCGACCCGCTGTCGATGACGCTGACGATGCGCACTCTCGTGCCTGTCGGCAGGAAGTCGCCGTCGGTGAATGCGTCGAGCTCGTGCACCGAGCCGTTGACGCTCACCTGCACCTTTCCTGCTGCGGCGTGCTGTGCCGGTATGCGCAGATAGACGTTGGCGGTGAGCCCCACGCAGTCGGTGACGCGGAATGCTCCGTTGGTCTCCAGGCGCATCACCATCCTGAACATCACCACGAATATTGCCACGAAGATGAGTCCGCAGACAAAGGCTGCCACGACGAGCAGCGCGGGGTTCTCGATGACTGGTGCGAGGCTTATTCCTCCCCATCCGAATCCGAGGAAGAAGTTGATGAAGTTCCTCAGCGTGAAGAGCGAGAAGATGCCTGCCGGCCCCAGTGTGCCTTCATGGCCTGTATGTCCGCTGCCGATGTCGGCCTGGCTGCCGTCGATGTCGGTGTGGACGTCGAAGTCGGTGCTCACGTCGGCATCGACATCGCTGTCCATGTCGCCTATGCCCAGAAGCATTAGTGCGTTCTGAATTACGAAGACTATGCTTGCTGCTATGGCGCACGCCCAGAAGACTTGCATCGTGGCGTCGAGGCCGGCGAACCATGTTGAGATTTGTGATATCATAATAAAGTCAGTTTTTTTGTGTGTCCTTTGCCCTTTATGTCACCACCGGTACAAAAGTAACCCACTTCGTGCATGAACAATGTAGGTGAGTTCCATTAATCTTTAATGAGTTCCATAATCTTTAAAAAGCTTCGCGCGCGTATATATCCTTTCTATCCTTTCCTTCTTTTTCTTTCTTTCTCTTTCTTTTTCTTCTTCTTTCTTTGCTTCTTTCTTTCGTCTTCTTGTTCTTTCGCTTTCTTTCGTTTCTTCCTTTTTGGTAGCAACTTTGGTAGCAACTTTGGTAGCAACTTTGGTAGCGGCGTTCGTTGTGGCGTTCATAGCGGGCTATGTGCGTCGCGAGCATTTACGCACATGCCCCAGAAGCCGTGTCCCGGGCTTCTGAGGCATGTGCGTATTGTGATGTGCCACCCCTTCGTGGTTCTATTTACTTTCTTCGTCAGTAGCAGGGGTTGACACCCCTGCCTGTGATGATTCACCCCCTCGGGGTTCAGGAGCACATCGTCGGGGTTATACCGGTCCTGGAGTCGGACAGCTCCCCTCGTGGAGTATGTTTTTCCCTTAGGCGAGTATGCCAACTCCCCTTAGGCGAGTTAGCTAACTCCCCTAGGCGAGTTAGCTAACTTCCCTAGGGGAGTATGCCAACTCCCCCAGGGCCTTTGCGCTGCCCGTCTTAGGCATCGATGTTGGCGTAGTTGGCGTTCTTCTCTATGAACTCACGTCGCGGTGCCACATCCTCGCCCATGAGCATCGAGAACACGTAGTCGGCTCCGGCGGCATCCTCGATTGTCACCTGCTTGAGCAGACGTGTGTCGGGGTTCATGGTCGTCTCCCACAGCTGTTCGGGGTTCATCTCTCCCAGACCTTTGTAGCGCTGCGTGTAAACGCCCTGCTCCTGGCCGTCGTTGTACTTCAGCAGGAACTGCATCCTCTGCTGGTCGTTGTAGCAGTACTCTTCAATCTTGCCTTTCTTGCAGCGGTAGAGTGGCGGCGTGGCGATGAAGAGATGTCCGCGCTGTATGAGTTCGGGCATGTAGCGGTAGAAGAGTGTCATGAGCAGCGTGTCGATGTGGTAGCCATCGACGTCGGCATCGGTCATGATGACCACCTTGTGGTAGCGCAGCTTGTCGTAGTTGGCCTCCTTGCTGTCCTCGCCGAGGCCGTAGCGCACGCCGAGGGCCTGAATGATGTTGTTGACCTCTTCGTGCTCGAAGGCTTTGTGCCACATCACGCGCTCGACGTTGAAGATCTTGCCTCGTATGGGCAGTATGGCCTGGAAGTGGCGGTTGCGTCCCTGCTTGGCGCTGCCGCCTGCCGAGTCACCCTCCACGATGAACATCTCGCACTTCGCCGGGTCGCGGTCGGAGCAGTCGGCGAGTTTTCCTGGCAGTCCGCCTCCGCTCATGGGCGACTTGCGCTGCACGCTCTCGCGGGCTTTGCGTGCCGCCACGCGTGCCGTGGCGGCGAGGATCACCTTATCTACGATGAGCTTGGCCTCCTTGGGGTGCTCTTCGAGGTAGTTGCTGAGGGCTTCGCCCACGGCCTGCTGCACGGCACCTGCCACCTCGGAGTTTCCGAGCTTGGTCTTCGTCTGCCCCTCGAACTGCGGCTCGGCAACTTTGATGCTTATCACTGCGGTGAGTCCCTCGCGGAAGTCCTCGCCGCTGATCTCCACCTTGTTCTTCTCCAGCTTCTCCAGCTCCTTGGCACACTGCTCCTCGGCATACTTCTTGAGGGTGCGTGTGAGTGCCATGCGGAAGCCCTGGAGGTGCGTTCCGCCCTCGATGGTGTTGATGTTGTTGACGTATGAGTGTAGGTTCTCGCTGTAGGCCGTGTTGTACATTATGGCCACCTCGATGGGTATGCCCTGCTTCTCGGTGTTGAGGTATATGACGTCGTCGAAGAGGTGCGTGCGCGTCGAGTCGATGTAGCGCACGAACTCCTGCAGGCCGTCCTTGCTGTAGAACACGTCCTGCCGCGTGTTCCCCTCGTCGTCGGGGCGCATGTCGGTGAGCGTGATGGTGATGCCTGCGTTGAGGAATGCGAGCTCACGCATACGGTTGGCGAGGATGTCGTACTTGTACTCTGTGGTGATGAATATGGAGTCGTCGGGCCAGAACTGCTGGCGCGTGCCGCGCAGCTCTGTCTCGCCCACAACCTTGACGTCGTAGAGTGGCTTGCCCTTCTCATACTCCTGCTGGTAGATCTTCCCGTCGCGGAACACCTGGCTTATCATGTGTTTGGAGAGGGCGTTGACGCAGCTCACGCCCACGCCGTGCAGTCCTCCGGAGACCTTGTATGAGCCCTTGTCGAACTTTCCTCCGGCGTGTAGCACTGTCATGACGACCTCGAGTGCGCTCTTATGTTCTTTCTCATGCATATCGACGGGGATGCCTCGTCCGTTGTCTTGAACGGTGATGCTGCCGTCGGCGTTGATGGTGACTTCGATATGTGTGCAGTAGCCTGCCAGGGCCTCGTCGATGGAGTTGTCAACAGTCTCATATACGAGGTGGTGGAGGCCCTTCTCGCTGATGTCTCCGATATACATCGCCGGACGCTTGCGCACGGCCTCCAAGCCTTCTAACACTTGGATGTTACTGGCGCTGTAGTCGGCGCCGCTCTTGATTTCTTCTTCCATTAAGTCGCAATTTTTCACAATTGTGGGCGCAAAGGTAGTGAAAAAAAGCGAATTGGGAAAGACTAAAGTCAAAAGAAATGTTAATGACCTCAATTTTGGCGCGCGTACGCGCGTAAGGCCGTTGCGCTCGACCGGCAAGCCCTTGCAGGAGTCGGAAGGTGAGTAAACACGTGGTGAAAAAGGAATCGCTAAACCCTTTGTCTGAAGAGGCATATAGTAATGCAGGACAATCAGTTTCTGATCATTTTGCTGACGTCAGCAAAATGATAGACATTGCAAAAGGTGCTCAGCGTGAGGTGGATGACATTATGCTCACCCGCTATGCTTGCTATCTGGTCGCACAGAATGGCGACCCAAGAAAGCCACAGATTGCTCCACCAGAGCACTGCCATCTGGAAGACAATGGGTGAATAGAGGATGGAACAGTTGTCGTTATCTGAGTCAAAGTTTAACTGAGTTTAAAGAATTGTCAGCATAGTTTAATCGAGTTTAAATTCCGTGCCAGATTGACTTCCCTGATTGTCATTCTGGCACGAATTCGTTCTGTTGGCATGTACTTTGCTTATCTGTTAGTGAAAGCCGAAGCAAACAAGCGGAGGCGATCAAGGCTGCGATTAAGCGAGAGAAGATCAAAGCTCGCTTTGAATCTTCCGAGCGAAAGCAGACTCGACCGAAAGGTCAAAAACAAATAAGTTAAACTAAAAGTATAATTAGGAGGTAAGAATTATGTTGAACGGATTAATGAAAAACAATGGTTGGTTCCCAACGATGTTTGATGATTTCTTTAACACTGATTTCATGCCTCGTGCCAACAGTACAGCACCCGCAGTCAATGTCAAGGAAAGTGAGAAGGCCTACACGATGGAGCTTGCAGCCCCTGGCATCAAGAAGGAATATT
>CAMVIB010000062.1 GCA_947167455.1 uncultured Prevotellaceae bacterium
CTTATTAACAAAGGGATATATGAGGTTTAATTAAAATTTATCGTATCACTAATAAAGGTAAATTGTAAATACAGTCCATTGTAAATAAATTGTACATTGTAAATTGTCAAATTGTAAAGTCCCTCATTTCCCGAGCTGCCTGATGTAGGTGAAGAGATAGACGACGCCGACGGCCATGACGAGCACAGCTCCTCCCTGGCCCATGGCATCGCTCATCAGACCCATGAAGAGCGGGAAGATGGTGCCGCCGAACAGGCCCATGATCATGAGGCCGCTGACCTCGTTCTGCTTGCCGGGCATGGCTTCGAGGGCTGTGGCGAAGCACATGGAGAAGACGTTGCTGTTTCCGTAGCCCACGAGGGCGATGGCGGCATAGAGCATCCACTGCTCCTGGCCTATGAAGAGGCCGCACATGGAGAGAGCCATCATGCACACGCTGATGATGAAGAAGGTGCGCATGCGTAGCACCCTGAGGAAGAAGGAACCCGTGAGGCATCCTATGGTGCGGAAGATGAAGTAGAGCGATGTGGCGAAGGCTGCCTCGTTGAGCCCCATGCCCAGACGCTCCATCAGAATCTTGGGAGCCGTGGTGTTGGTGCCCACGTCGATGCCCACATGGCACATGATGCCGAGGAAGGAGAGCAGCACGACGGGCGTGCCAAGCAGCTTGAAGCACTCCACGAAGGTGGAGGGACGGCCCTCGATGGGCGGCTCGTCGATGCGTGTGACCCACAGCCAGAGCGTGGAGAGCACACCCACGACGAAGAAGATGGCGAAGAGCACGCGCCAGTTCCAGCCGAAATCGGGGATGACCTGCGTGGCTCCCCACATGGCCAGATAGGGTGCCGAGAACGAGGCGATGGCCTTGACGAACTGGCCGAAGGTGAGCGTGGAGGCGAGATTTCCGCCGCCCATGACTGTCGAGACGAGCGGATTGAGCGACGTCTGCATGAGCGCGTTGCCGATGCCCAGCAGCGAGAAGGCCACGAGCATGATGGGGAACGTCTCGCCGAAGAGTGGCAGCACGAGGGCTGCCACGGTGACGACGAGGGAGAGCAGCACGGTCTGCTTGCGGCCGATGCGGTTCATCAGCATGCCCGTCGGCACGCTGAAGATGAGGAACCAGAAGAAGACGAGCGAGGGGAAGATGTTGGCCACGCTGTCGGTCAGACCCAGGTCGGCCTTGACGTAGTTGGAGGCTATGCCCACAAGATCGACGAAGCCCATGCAGAAGAAGCAGAGCATGACGGGGATGAGGGCGAGTTTACTGGTCTTTGCCATATCTTTAGGATTATTCATTTTTCACTTTTCATTTTTCACTTTTCACTTCCCACTTTTCACTTCCCAGATGGTGGCTTTGCCGCCCTTCACGGTTATGGCGCTGTAGGGCTCGGTGGGGAAGACGAGGTTCGTCATTGCCACGCGTCCTTCGGCATCGAAGGCCTCTATGGAGCAGCGGTCTATGAAGATGCGCAGCTGCCGTATGCGTCCGTGAGTGGGTGCCGTGGTGGTGCAGGGGAATGCTTCGCTGAAGGCGACGTTGCCGCTCTTGCTGCGGTCCATGGCGAGGGTGCGTGCCTTCTCGTCGTAGGTCAGTGTGACCTGTTCGCCCCGGGCGTTGGCCAGTGTTACGGTGGCCGAGCCCTTCAGGTCAACGACGACCTCGCAAGCCTCTGTGGGCTGCTTCACCTTCCGGCCGCGTGCGGCCATAAGCTCGGGTGCCGGCTTCACGCTGACGTAGAGGTTTCCGCCGTCCTGGAAGAGGCCGAGGTCGCGGGCTATGGAGTTGGCGGAGCGGAACTGACGCGTGGGCACCTCGTTGGCATACTGCCAGTTGCTCATCCACGCCATGACGGTGCGGCGTCCCTGGGGCGCGCCCCAGAAGCTGACGGTGGCATAGTGGTCCTTGCCGTAGTCCATCCACAGCGCCTTGCCGTCGGTGTAGCGGCTCTCGTCATCGACGGTGAAGCGGTGGCCGTCGAAGCTGCCCACGAAGTATTGTGTGGCCGAGCCGCCGAAGGGGCCGCCGGGGTTGATGTTGCACAGCAGCACCCATTTTGTGATAGTTGACGAGTTGTTAGTTGATGAGTTGACGAGTTGTTTGCCATTCAACTTGTCAACTTGTTTACTTGTCAACTTGTCAACTGGTAGAGGGAACAGGTCCGGACACTCCCACACGCCGTCGTGGCAGCCCAGCCCCTGGCCGAAGCGGCTCTCTTCCTTCCAGTCTTTGAGGTTGGGCGATGAGTAGATGCGCATCTCCTGGCCCACGGCGAGGATGAGGTTCCAGGCACGGATGTCCTCGTTCCAGAACATGTTGGGGTCGCGGAAGTCCTTGTCCTCGGCCGTGAGCACGGGGTTGCCCTCATATTTCGTGAAGGTGCGGCCGCCGTCGGTGGAGTAGGCGAGTGCCTGTGCCTGCACGTCGCCGCCGAAGGGTGTGGGTCGGCTCACGGTGTACATGGCTACGACGGCATCGCGCCCGAAGCCTGCCGTGCCTGCGGTGTCGATGACGCACGAGCCGCTGAACATGGTGCCCCAGGCGTCGGAGGCCAGGGCCACGCCCTCGTCCTTCCAGCTGACGAGGTCAGTGGATGTGCTGTGGCCCCAGTGCATGTTGCCCCAAAGGGAGCCATAGGGGTTGTGCTGGTAGAAGAGGTGCCACGTGCCGTTGCTGTAGAACATGCCGTTGGGGTCGTTCATCCATCCCCGTCGCGGGGTGTGGTGGTAGAGGGGGCGGTACTTCTCGTCGATGAGGGCGTAGTCGGCATCGTCGTTCTGCGCAAGCTTGGAGAAGCAGATGCTGCCCGTGGGTACATTCTGCACACACACTTTGAAGATGTCTCCGCGCTGCTGATAGGGCTGCAGGTCGAGGGCCACGTAGTAATCGACGCGCTCGCGGGCCATGCGCACGTTCTGCTCGGTGAGGAGCATACCTTTGCTGATGACCTGCACCTTGCCCTCAGGAGCCGAGTCCTGGATGGGCAGCCACAGGTAACGTCCCTGCGCCTTGGGCGTCACGATGGTCTGCTCGCAGGCCTGCGGTGTCAGCGTCTGGCAGCCCGCCGCCACGGACCATGCCATGGCGGCGGCTGCTATAGTCATTCTGAATGCGTTCATGGAGTGTACGTTGTTTAGCGTGATGGTGACGGGCTGGCTTACTGCTGGCTTACGCTGACGTTGCCGACGGCGATGGAGCCGCCGTAGTTGTTGATGCTCCAGCAGTTCTTCTGTATGCCGTAGATGCGCTGCGTGTAGGCGCAGACGTCGTTGATGTAGAGCACGAGCACGCTGTTGTCGGTGTAGATGTCGATGTTGTAGCGGTTGTCGGCCGGGCGCTCAAACCAGTAGCCATCGATGCCCTCGATGAAGCCCTTGCCGGCCGGGCCTTCCTGCTCGAAGTTAATCTTGCGGTGGTTCTCGTCCTCGGGGTTGACGACGATGGTGTAGTACTTTTCGCTGTCGGTGCCGCGCACGAAGCTGATTCCGAATTTGTCCCAGTTGTTGGAGGTCAGCACAGTGAAGCTGATGTGGTTGGCAGTCCCGAGTCGTGGGTAGAGCACGTATGCACCGTCGCCTGTGAGCGTGCCGCTGTCATAGCCCTTGCTGTCCATGACGCTGACGAGCTGCTGCTTGCTGTACTTGGCCGCCATGGCAGGCACGGCTCCGAGCGTCAGTGTGCCGTCCTCGTGCTGTATGATGCGGTGGCATACGAGTGCTCCAGACCAGGCGGGTTCGCTCTCGGCACCCACGTTGATGTTGCGCTCGTCGATGGTGGTGCCTATGCGCTGGGGCGTCCAGCCCCAGATGAAGCGGTCGGTGCCGTTGGAGGCTGTCTTGCCGGCATAGAAGGCGCGGCTGTCGAGCACGCCCTCGTGGCCGTCCTGCGGCCAGTTGGCTCCGGGGTCGGCGAAACATGCCTTCAGACCCTCGAACGATGTGGCCATCATGTACTTCACCTTGCGGCTCCATGGTGCGCGGTAGCCCTCGCTATATACCATGTACCAGTAGCGCCCCATCTGGAAGATGTCGGGACACTCGCACATGCGGTCCCACACCATGTTGAAGCTGCCAACATGTTCCCACGTGCGGAGGTCCGACGACTTGAAGTCGGCGAAGCGGAGGTTCGAGCTGATGACCATGTGCCAGAGGCCGTCGTCGGCGCGGAACACCTGCGGGTCGCGGAAGTCGCTTGCTGCATATCCGTAATCTACGCCCTTGAGGCTCCACGCCACATCCTTGGTCCACGTCTTGAAGTCGGGCGACGTGGCGCGCATCACCACCTCGCGGTTGGGGAGTAGGGGGTTGTGGCCGGTGTAATATATATAGTATAGGCCGTCGGCTTCGTTATATACGGCACATCCCGTTCCGAGGGCGGCATCCTGCTGCGCCGTGCTGGTGCCTGTGGGCAGCACCTCGCCCAGTGGCTGATAGGTGGCACCGTCCTTGGTGGCCAAGCCCCAGAAGGGGTGGTAGCAGGCGCCGTTGTTGTCATACTCCTGGAGGTAGAGCACCTTGAACTCGCCAGCCTTCTCGTCGTAGAAGGGCATGGGGTCGCCCACGCGGCCTATGGCGGGCTTGTAGTAGGTGAGGAAGGCGGCCTCGTCGGTCGAGGCGAAGGCAGTGGTGGTTGACGTCCATGGGCGCTCGGGGTCGGGGCCGAAGTCGTCGGAGGAGCAGGCGGTGAGGAGCGGGGTTGCTGTGATACAGCAACATACGCAACAGAGGAGGCCTGCGAACGTTATTTTGATCTTTTTTTTCATTGTTGTGGTTCTTGTTGTTGGGGGGTGTCGGTGTTTCCCTCCCCGGCTCCCTTGCCCCGCGAGGGGGCAGGGGGCTGCGGGGGGCTTTTATTCTCTTACTTTGTCAGATGGTCGATGGCGTTGCGTGTCATCGTGGCGATGTTGCGGTGGTAGTTCTCTGTGTAGCCGGCCTCGTAGGTATAGGAGTACCAGTCGTAGCATCCTGAGCCGATGCAGATGATGCCACCCTTGCCGTCGCGGGCCGGATATTCCCATGCCACCACGGCGCCGTCGCCACCCACGCCGAGGATTGTGGCACCTGTGCGTGCCGTCCATGCAGCGTGGTCGGGATAGTCGCCCCAGTCAGTGCCGATGTGGTACTGGGCCGTGGAGTTGGTGATGTGGTAGCCAGCGTCCGTGCAATATACCTCCTGGGCGTTGTCGCCTGCCACGAGGCCCTTGAAGAGCGGGTGCTCGTTCTGGCCGTCGAAGATGCGGAACGTCCATGGTCCGCCACACAGCTCGGCGGCAGCCTCGTCCTGACCCCAGCAGTTGTTGGGCGTGGTCCACTCGTCGTCGCCCGTGGCGCCGATGAAGGATGGCAGGTTCACGGCATAGCGTGTGAGCAGCAGCGCGCCGCCGTTCTCGTAGAACTGGCGCAGCTGGTTCTTGGCAGCGAGGGCCTCGGGAGCCTTGGCCACGAAGACGTCGTGGCCATCCACGCCGCCATCGACGTGGTAGTGCCACCAGATGACCTTGCACTCGCTCATGTCAACGGCGCCGCCCTCGATGTCGGCGAATGAGGCATAGAGCGCTCCGGCCACGTTGGCCAGCATCCACTCGCAGGCGGTCTTGGCCTCGGGGTCGAGGTCGTTCATGCTTGATGCCGCACCCACGAAGAGGGCCTTGGGCTTGTCGATGGCAATGACGGTGACGGTGTATGTTGCCTCGGCCGAGTTGTTCTTTACGGTGTAGGCCACGGGCTGCGTGAAGTCCTGTGCCTGGCCCGAGGCGGGTGTGATGGCGGCGTTCTGGCTGTAGGTGATGGTAGGCACGAGGGCTGTGATGTTCTCCGATGCCGGCACATAGACGGTGATGGTCTTGGCCGTCTGGTCGATGGTGCCCTGATAGATGTCGTTGATGGCGAAGGTGGTGATGCGTGCCTCGTCGTGGAGCACGCGGAGAGTCCAGTCGAGGCTGACGTCGCCGTTCTGCACATGCAGCACCTGAGCGGCGTCCATGTTGAGTGTCTGGCCCTGGCTGAGGTTGCAGGTGGCGCCGGAGGAGAGGCTCAGTGTGGTGAGCTTCATGGCGGCAGTCTCATAGACCTCGGGCAGACGCACGGTGATGGTGCGCGAGGGCAGGTCTATGGTGCCCTCGTAGCTGTCGAGGGCGAGGGCCTCGACAAGGCAGTCGCCCGAGAGCTCGAGGTCGCTGACGTTGTCGGAGGAGCAGGCTGTGAGGAGCGGGGTTGCTGTGATACAGCAACATACGCAACAGAGGAAGAGAAGCTTATATATGGCTTTCATAATGAGGTCAATTGTGGAATGAGAATTGATAGTTATGAATTAAAGGCTTACCAATTGCCGATGTTCTGCGTGTAGTGGCCGTTGGATGCCGAGAGCTGCTCGAAGGGTATGGGCAGGTACTCGTCGCGGTCGGCGGTGAAGTGTGCTGCGCTGTAGATGGCGCAGTTGTCGATCTCCTCGGCATAGTACTTGTTGAGCACGGTGGCGGCGTCGCCCCAGCGCACAAGGTCGAAGAAGCGCTCACACTCCATGCCCAGCTCCAGGCGGCGCTCCATCTTGACGATGCGCATGGCCTGCTCCTTGGAGAAGTCGCCATGGTAGTTGGCCACGTACATCTTCACGCCGTAGCGGTTGGGATAGGAGGCTATCATCTGTGTGCTTCCGGCGGCACGTGTGCGCAGCTGGTTGACGAGGCTGATGGCCTCGACGGTGTTGCCCAGCTGAGCCTCTGCCTCGGCGCGCATGAGCAGCACGTCGGCATAGCGCAGCACGATGCGGTTCATGCTCGATGCCCAGTAGCTGCCCTTGATGAGGTACTGTCCGATGAGTGCCGGATCGACGTTCTGCTTCAGCGAGACGTTGTAGCCATAGAGTCCGTTGGAGCGGCTCCAGATGCTTGTCCGCTCCATCATGTATGCGGGGTTGAACATGTATGGCAGTCCGGGAATGCCCACTGTGAGGAACAGTCGCGGGTCGGCGTTGTCGGCGGTCATGTCGTAGTCGCGCTCGTTGAAGGTGTCGAGCAGCGGCAGGCCGTCGGCTCCGGTGCGGTAGGCATTGACGAGGTTCTGCGAGGGCTTGTAGAAGTCGCAGCCGCCGTCGGTGGCGCCGGGTATGTTGGGCGGTATGAGGCCGTAGCTCCAGTTGAGGTTGCCGTAGGTGGAGCCGTCGTTGCGCGAGTACTGTATTGCCCAGAGGCTCTCCTTGCCGTTCTCATACTCCTCCTCGGGGCGGAAGTTGTTGTGGATGTCGTCCTCCAGACCGTAGTTGGCATAGAGTGCCGGGGCAGTGAAGTCGATGACCTTCTGCAGGTCGTCGGCGTTGATGCTCGTCACCTGGTTGGAGGCGGGGTCGTCCTGGCGGTATGCCTTGTAGAGATACACCTTGGCGAGGAAGGCGGCAGCGGCAGCCTTTGTGGGGCGGCCCTTGTCGGCCTGTGTCTCGGGCAGCGTGTTGTAGGCCTCCATGAGGTCGTCGATGATGAGCTGCCAGCCCTGGTCGTTGGTGTAGGCGGTGTTGGAGAGTTGGTTGTACTCGTCGTAGCTGAGGTTGGGGTTGACGACGAAGGGTATGTTCTTGTAGAGACGCTTGAGCAGGAAGTGGCCGTAGGCGCGCAGGAACTTCATCTCGGCCATGCGCTGTGCCTTGAGGTCGAAGTCGCTCTCGCCGAGGAGGGCGATGGCGCTGTTCACACGCGAGAGGCTGTTGTAGAGGCGCACCCACATGTCGTTGATGTTCCAGTTGGTGGTGAGCACGCCCTGCTGCACCTCGAGCTGGTGGAAGACGTCGCCGTCGCTGGTGCCGTTGCCGCCCTTGTAGGCGTCGTCGGAACGGACGTCGAAGTTCCACATGGAGAACGACGAGTTGATGTCCTCGGCGGTGGTGAAGATGGCGTAGGCCGACACGACCATGGCCTCGGCGTTCTCGGGAGTCTTCACCTGCTCGTCGCTCAGACGGGCCTGAGGTGTGTGCTCGTCGAGGAAGCTGGAGCATGAGGAGAGGGCTGTCGAGGTTGCTGTGATACAGCAACATACGGAACCGGCAAGTAATATGTTAGTGAGCTTTTTCATGATTGCTGTATGTGTGTGTTAGAGTGAAACGTTGATGCCGAAAGTCACGTTGAGAGGTATGGGATAGCCGAAGTTGGCGTTCTCGGGATCCACGCCGGTGAAGCTCTTGCTCTTGATGGTGAAGAGGTTCTGTGCAGAGACGTAGAAGCGCAGGCGCTGCATGTGTATCCTGTCGAGGTACTTGGAGGGCAGGTTGTAGCCGAGCTGCACTGTGCGCAGCTTGGCGAACGAGCCGTTCTCGACGTAGTATGAGCTTACGCGCTTCTCGTTGTTGTTGTCCATGGTGCTCACGGCGGGGATGTTGGAGCCGTTGTTGGAGGGCGTCCATGCGTCGAGCAGGCGCTGGCCCTTGTTGAGGTTTGTGATGTTGAGTCCTGCCCAGAGGTCGGTCTCCTTCTTCAGGTCGCTGATGACGTCAACGCCCTGCACGCCCTGCCAGAACATGGTGAAGTCCCAGTCCTTGTACTGGAGGTAGATGTTCAGACCCCATGTGAAGTCGGGCACGGGCGAGTAGATCCACTTCTGGTCTTTCTCGTTGATGACGCCGTCGTCGTTGAGGTCCTTCCAGCGTATGCGGCCCAGGCCAGCGCCGTTCTGCACGGCGTGGTTGTCGATCTCGGCCTGGCTCTTGAAGATGCCGTCATAGACGTAGCCCACCTGTGCGCCCATGGGATGTCCCACGACGCTCTCCACGCCGTTGCCTCCGAAGGTGCCGTTGGCAGCGAGTGTCTCGGGGAGCTTGGTGATTTTGTTGCGGTAGGTGCCGATGTTGCCGGCGAGGTCGTAGCTGAAGTCGCCCGTCTTGCCGCGGTAGCCGAGGTTGAACTCGACACCCTTGTTCTCCATCTCGCCGGCGTTGATCCACTGGCTGCTGCCCTCGCCCATGACGCCGATGCCGGGCATATACACGAGGATGTCCTTGGTCTTCTTGAAGTACCACTCGAAAGAGCCGTAGAGCGAGTTGCGTAAGAGTCCGAAGTCGAAACCTACGTTGGTCTGCGTGGTGGTCTCCCATTTGAGGTCGTCGTTGCCGAGCTGTGTGCGGCGGAAGCCGCTGGCCAGCTGATGGCCGCCGTTGGTGCCGGCGATGTCGTAGCTCGTGCCGTAGCTCTGGCCGCCGAAGCCTGCCTCGCCGTAGTTGCTCTCGTAGAGCGTGAAGCGTGCGATGTTGGAGATCTCCTGGTTACCGGTCTGACCCCAGCTGGCACGGATCTTCAGGTCGTCGAGCCAGCTGGCGTTCTCCATGAACTTCTCCTGGCTGATGCGCCAGCCCGCGCTGACGGAGGGGAAGGTACCGTAGCGGTTGTTGCGGCCGAAGCGCGAGCTGCCGTCGTGGCGCACGGTCAGGCTGGCCAGGTAGCGGTTGTCGTAGTTGTAGTTGAACTTGCCGAAGAACGACACCAGCGTGAAGCCGCCGCCGTCGCCATATGCCTCGGCCTCGCCAACAGCGGCATTGGGCCACATGTAGGAGGGGTTGAGGACGGCGAAGTCGTAGGCCTTGCCGCTGAACCACACGTCGTCCTGACGGTTGAGCTCGACGCCGGCAAGCACGTCGCCGTGGTGGCGGCCCTTCTCGAAGTTGTAGCTCGCCACGGCGTTCCACATCCACTTGGTCCAGTGCTCCTGCTTGCCCTCGACGGAGTTTGTGGGATTGGCCACGGTGCCCTCGGTGACGGGGTACTGGAAGATGCGCTGCTGCTTCTGTGCGTAGTCGATACCGAAGGTGGTGCGCACGTTGAAGCCCTTGAAGGGGTTGATGTTGAGGAAGGCGTCGCCGAACATGCGCCAGTAGATGTAGCGGTTGTCGGCGTTGCGCGTCAGGCGTGCCAGCGGGTTCTCGCGGTCGGGATAGCCGCCCACGGGGCCGGCGAAGCTGCCGTCGGTGGTATAGACGGGCAGCGAGGGGTTGAACTGTAGCACGTTCTCGAGGAAGCCGCCGGGGGCCTGCACCTCGCTGGTGCGGTTGACGGTGAAGTGCTCGCCGATGGTGATGATGTTGCGCTCGTTGAGGCGCAGGACGTTATAGTCGGTGTTGATGCGGGCCGAGAAACGGTCGAAGTCCGACTCCTTGATGATGCCCTTGTTCTTGTAGTAGCCCAGCGAGAAGAAGGCACTGCCTCGCTCGGAGCCGTTGCTCAGCGAGAGGTCGTACTTCTGCACCACGCCGGTGCGTGTGGTCTGGTCGAACCAGTCGGTGTCGGCGGCAGGGGTGGTGCCGGCGGCATCGAGGTACTTGTTCATCGTCATGCCGTTGAGCACGGGCTGGCCCTGCTGGTTGTAGCTCCAGTCGTAGCGGTAGCCCAGACCGTTCTGGTTGGGGTCGAGGCCGTCGTTGACGTAGCCCTGCCACATCACCTCGCCATACTGCTTGGCGTTGAGCACCTTCATCTTGTGGGCATAGGTCTGCACGGACACGCTGGCATCGAAGTCTATCTTCACCTTGCCCTCCTTGCCGCGCTTGGTGGTGATGATGATGACACCGTTGGCAGCACGCGAACCGTAGATGCTGGCCGAGGCGGCATCCTTGAGCACCTGTATGCTCTCGATGTCGTTGCCGTTGAGCTCGTGCATGCCGGCCTTGGTGGGCACGCCGTCGATGATGTAGAGCGGGTCGTTGTCGTTGAGGGTACCCACACCACGGATGCGCACCGTGGCGGCACCCGACGGAGCACCGTCGGCCGAGATGTTCATGCCCGGCACACGGCCCTGCATGGCCTTGATGGGGTTGTTCTCGTTCTGCTTGGC
>CAMVIB010000063.1 GCA_947167455.1 uncultured Prevotellaceae bacterium
CTCGAGCCACTGCACGGTGTCGAGGTCGAGGTCGTTGGTGGGCTCGTCGAGCAGCAGGTTGTCGGGCTCGCCGAAGAGTGCCTTGGCCAGCATGACGCGCACCTTCTCCTTACCCGAGAGGTCACGCATGAGCATCTGGTGCTTCTTCTCTTTGATGCCGAGGCCGCTCAGTAAGGCTCCGGCATCGCTCTCGGCGGTGTAGCCTCCCATCTCGGCGAATTTCTCCTCCAGCTCGGCAACACGGATGCCGTCCTCGTCGCTGAAGTCGGGCTTAGCGTAAAGGGCTTCGCGCTCGTGCATGATGTCCCACAGCGTGGTGTGGCCGCGCAGCACAGTCTCAAGCACCGTCTGGTCGTCATACTGGAAGTGGTCCTGCGACAGCACGCTGAGACGTTCGCCAGGACCCATCTCCACGCTGCCCTTGTTGGGCTCCAGCTCTCCGCTGATGGCCTTTAGCAGAGTAGATTTGCCGGCACCGTTGGCGCCGATGACACCATAGATGTTGCCATTGGTGAACTTCATGTTGACATCCTTGTAGAGAACGCGTTTCCCGAACTGAATAGCGAGGTTGGAGACG
Source organism: uncultured Prevotellaceae bacterium (assembly GCA_947167455.1). GTDB lineage: Bacteria > Bacteroidota > Bacteroidia > Bacteroidales > Bacteroidaceae > Physcousia. The sequence continues at coordinate 578 of CAMVIB010000063.1, forward strand.
GTGATCATGTTGAGTTGTTACGATTTACGATTAGACACTTTCGTTTTAGCGGCTGCAAAGGTACGACAAAAAATCGAGACTGCACCCCGATTCGCATTATTTATTTTTATGATTATCCGCAATCGTACCACCAAGACGCTGGAAGCGTCTCCTCTCAATAACCGGGGGTGCGCAGTACCCCCGGATAGGGACAAAAAGGGGAACATCGACCCTGAAGGGGTCGCCCATTACGCTGTTCGGGCACTCTTTCAGAGTGCTTGCCTCTATAGAGCTTGTTATCCGGGGGTGCTCGCTACGCTCGTACCCTCGGTTACCAAAGCGAAGACCGCGTTGCGGTCTCTTTGGTGGTATGATTGCGGATAATCATTTTATTTTTCGTGGGGGCTGAGGCCTTACTTCAGCACCCCGAGCTCACGCCCTACTTTCTGGAACGCGGCGATGCATTTGTCGAGCTGTGCGCGGTCGTGGCCGGCACTGATCTGCACACGTATGCGGGCCTGTCCCTTGGGCACCACGGGGTAGTAGAAGCCCGTGACGTATATGCCCTCGTCCTGCAGACGTGCGGCGAAGCGCTGTGAGAGTGGAGCGTCATAAAGCATCACGGCGCAGATGGCACTCTGCGTGGGCTTGATGTCGAAGCCCGAGGCCATCATCTTATCGCGGAAGTAGTTGACGTTCTCCACCAGACGGTCGTGAAGCTCGTTGCTCTCATCGAGCATCCTGAAGACCTCAAGGGCAGCACCCACAATGCCGGGGGCCAGACTGTTGGAGAAAAGATATGGACGCGAGCGCTGACGCAGCAGGTCGATGATCTCCTTGCGGCCTGTCGTGAACCCACCCATAGCACCACCGAAGGCCTTGCCGAGGGTGCCGGTGTAGATATCCACGCGACCGTAGGTCTTGAAGAACTCACTCACGCCACGGCCGGTAGGACCCACGACACCTGCCGAATGGCTCTCATCGACCATCACGAGGGCGTCGTACTTCTCTGCCAGGTCGCAAATCTTATCCATAGGGGCTACGTTGCCGTCCATCGAGAAGACACCGTCGGTCACGACGATGCGGAAACGCTGCTCCTGTGCTGCCTGCAACTGACGCTCCAGATCTTCCATGTCGGCATTGGCATAGCGGTAGCGCTTGGCCTTACACAGACGAACGCCGTCGATGATGGATGCATGGTTCAGAGCATCGCTGATGATGGCATCGTCCTCGGTGAGCAGAGGCTCGAAGACACCGCCGTTGGCATCGAAGCAGGCGGCATAGAGGATAGTGTCCTCTGTCTTGAAAAACTTGCTGATGGCAGCCTCCAACTCCTTGTGCACGTCCTGCGTACCGCAGATGAAGCGCACGCTCGACATGCCGTAGCCGCGGTGGTCCATCATGTCCTTTGCGGCCTTGACGAGGCGTGGGTGGTTGCTCAGCCCAAGATAGTTGTTGGCACAGAAGTTCAGCACTTCCTTGCCGCCGACCTCTATGGCGGCAGATTGTGGACTCTCGATGAGGCGCTCTTCCTTGTAGAGACCTGCCTCGCGTATCTCCTTCAGCGTCTGCTGGAGATGCTCTTGCATTTTACCGTACATGTTATTTTCGTTTTAAAAGTATTAAGGTTTACGAGTGACAAAGGTATAAGTATTGCGTTTCGGCCACAAAGATATACAATATTGTTTATTTTTCGCACAAAGACTTCTCACTTTTCACATTTTTTGCATACCTTTGCAGCGAAAAGTTCGCATAGACCATCAAAACTAACAACTCACTCTTTTATGAAGAACATTCTTGTGATAGGCTCAACAGGCCAGATAGGCTCTGAGCTCACTACTGAGCTCCGCAGCCGTTACGGCGGCAGTAATGTCGTGGCAGGTTATATCCCCGGCGCCGAACCCAAGGGCTCCCTCGCCGAGGGCGGTCCCGCTGCCGTCGCTGACGTCACCAATGGCGGGCAGATGGACGATGTTGTCAGGAAATACAATATCGACACCATCTACAATCTCGCGGCCCTGCTCAGCGTCGTTGCCGAGCAGAAACCGAAATTGGCATGGAAAATCGGAATCGACGGCTTGTGGAATGTACTCGAGGTGGCACGCCAGAACAAGTGTGCCGTGTTCACACCCTCGAGCATCGGCAGTTTCGGACCCACCACACCCCACGAGCTGACACCTCAGGACACCGTGCAGCGACCACTGACCATCTATGGCGTGTCAAAGGTGACGACAGAGCTCCTCTCCGACTACTATTTCCATAAGTATGGCGTCGATACGCGTGCCGTACGCTTCCCCGGACTCATCAGTTATGTCACCCCTCCCGGAGGCGGTACTACAGACTATGCCGTTGACATCTTCTATGCTGCCGTCCGTGGCGAGAAGTTTGTATGCCCGATCGCCGAAGGCACACGTATGGACATGATGTACATGCCCGACGCCCTGCGTGCCGCCATCGAGCTCATGGAGGCCGACCCCGCCCGCCTCAAGCATCGCAATGCCTTCAATGTCACTGCCATGAGCTTTGCGCCCGAGAACATCTATCGCGAGATATGCCGTCGCAAGCCCGACTTCAGGATGGAGTATCAGGTGGACCCCCTCAAGCAGGCTATAGCCGAGTCATGGCCCGACAGCCTCGATGACAGCACAGCCCGCGAGGAATGGGGCTGGCGTCCGCAGTATGGTCTCGGCTCCATGACGCGCGACATGCTCGAGAAGCTGGCCGAACGTCTTGGCAAGCAATAGGTGGAGGGCACAACCGTAACGCAATATATATCTCCTCGCGCATACGCGTGCGTTATAATTAGGTACCCGGCTTTCGCATTAACATAACCTCGGAGAACACCATCCTTTAACGAGCAGCCCCGCCTCGTCGTCACGACGAGGCGGGGCTTAGGTGCCTATAGGACTTGCGTTTACTAAACTCACTGCTTTATTGAAATCATGTTATCTATTCATAGCGAAATAGTACGGGCATGCAGAAGTGGCAGCGGACGTCCTGTCCCTTGTTCTTGGCCGGAACCCAGGGGATTCAGTTCTTGGCCTCGCGGGTGGCGAAGGCCTGTTCCTCCAGTGCCTTACCCTGCTCGGTGAGGCTCACGAGCTGTTGCCGCTTGTCCTGTTCTCCCTGCTTGCGGCAGAGCAGCCCCTGTCTCTCCATGCGCTGCAGCAGCGGCGTCACGGTGTTGGTCTCCAGCAGCAGCCGGCGGGCGATGTCGTTAACGGGCTGGCTGTCCATCTCCCAGAGCACCATCAGCACCAGGTACTGCGGGTAGGTGATGCCCAGCTGCGTCAGCATCGGGGTGTATGCCTGAATAATCAGTCTTGCCGCCGTGTAGATACGGAAGCAAAGCTGATTGTCCAGTTGTAGTTCGGAATGAATAGTTGCTGACTCCTGCTTGATGGCGTGCTGTCGCAGGTCATGCCAGCATGGCCTCCACGTCCTTCTCGAAGTCCTTCGGGTCGGTGGTCGGGGCATAGCGTCTGATGGTCTCGCCGTCCTTCGAGATGAGGAATTTGGTGAAGTTCCAGAGTATGTCGCTGTCTTTCTCCACGCTCTTGCTCAGCGTCTTCAGCAGGGCGTGGGTGGCCTTGGCCTTCAGGCCGACGTACTCCTCCGTGGGGGCCTGTGCCTTCAGGAACTCGAAGACGGGCGATGCCGCGGGACCGTTGACGTCGTTCTTCTTCATGATCTGGAACGTCACTCCGTAGTTCAGCTGGCAGAACTCCTCAATCTCTCCGTCGCTGCCCGGATCCTGCTCCTTGAACTGGTTGCAGGGGAAGCCTATGATCACCAGCCCGCGGTCGCGGTATTTCTGGTTCATGGCCTCCAGGCCTGCGAACTGAGGTGTGAAGCCGCACTTGCTGGCTGTGTTGACAATCAGCAGCACCTTGCCTTGAAACTGCGAGAAATCAATCTCCTTGCCTTTGCTCGTCAGAGCCTTGAAATCATAAATCTTTTGCATAGTGGTCTTGTCGTATTTTGGGGTTGATATGTGGGTCAGACCTTTGTGATGCACACCTGGCCTTGCGCGACTCTTGGTGTTTGCGGCTGCAAAGTTAAAGGTAATAATCCATATCGCAGGCGACTCAATTAAGGTTTTAAGAACGTTTAACGTAATGTCGCGGGCGATATAATCCTGTCCGCGGCACACGATGCCTTGTCTCTTGCAATGACAGTTGCGAATGCACGAAGACAGAAGTACGAAGGAAAGGCGTCTGGCAACATTTTCAGTCGGAAAATTTGGCCGTTTGCAGGAAACAACGTATATTTGCAGCCAATAACAGTGATGACAGTAAGACACCAGGCATCACAGCCATTGCTTTTATGAGGTACATTTCGGCATCAGCAGTGTTGACCGCCCTCGTTTCTGTCATGATGATTCTCACATCTTGCACGCAGGACGGTGACACCATTTACATCCCAGACCCTGCCGACCAACCCGGCAGGGTGCCGCTGGTGGCTGTGGTCTATGCTCCCGGCGGCCTTGGCGACCGGGGCTATAATGACCTTATCTGTTGTGGCGTGGAGCGTGCCGCGCGGAAGATGGGTCTGCGCACCATGCAAATGTCGCCCAAGACGGTGGATGAGGGGCTGGAATATCTACAGCTGTTGTTTCAGACTATGACAGACGCTGAGGACACAATCCGCCGGTTGGTCATTGTCGCCTCAACAAGTTACGACGACTACCTGCGCAAGAACTGTTCCCTGCTGGAGGCCAACCCTCACGCTGACCTGCTATATCTGGAGACCAAAACTCCCCTTCCGGGCAAGGGTTCCACCTTCTATATGCCATATTATGGCGCCATGTTCGAGGCGGGAGCCATAGCCCCCGTAGAAGACGCTGACGTGCTGCTGGTGGGTGCCAATCCCAAGGCACCGGCGATAGCATCGGCCGTGGAGGGATTTGTCGATGGCTACCGACACAGTCCGGTAAAGGTCGATGGCGCTACTGAGAAGAAGCTCGTCACCGTCTGGCTCTCTGACGACGCGTCGGGAGGATTCGCCGTTGCCGATACCACTGTCTTGCGGCTGTTGAAGGTCGTGGAATGGTCGGAATACAATCGCCATCTCATAGTGCCTGTGTGCGGCGGTTCGTCAGCCGTTTTCCACCGTTTCAGCGAGATGTTAGACATTTACAATTTCGTGGGTGTTGACATTACGGAAACGTCTTCGCATTGCAATTTCTCCGTCGTCAAGCATGTTGACCGTGCCATAGAGCAGTGCATAGGGCAGTGGCTCTCGCACGACGGGATGCCCAAACACCAGACGTTTGGTCTGGCAGACGGATATACCGATGTCGTCATTCATCCCTACACCGACGACAGCAAGACGCGGTTCGACGGTGTGCTGAGCGACGAGCTGCGCCAGAGAATCCATCAGGAAGCAGTCAGAAAGGAGGCCGATTATGAGAAGTGACTGGAGACTGGTCCTGTGGGCGGCACTACTGACCGTCGGCTGTGCTTTGTTCACGTCATGCCGCCGGGAGGACGACACTATAGAGATCGTGCCCGCCCGCCACTGGGTGGACAAGACTGTTGCCGTGGTGGCTCCCCTGGGCGATGCCGCCACCAGGACGCGGCTGGAGCGTACGGCGGCGTGGTTTATTGAGAATTTCCACGAGGCGCAGAAATATGACACACTGGCCATACGCCTCCACATAGAATGGCACAACGAAGCCAGCGGAGAGATGGCAGCACTCAGCACAACGCTGGCCGGACGCGACGACATCGTAGCCGTCATCGGCCCCTTTGCCAATGAAAACGTAGCGACATTTGCGCACGCCTGCATGAAGACGCGGAAGCCGCTCATCGCACCCACGGCAACGAGCGAGGAGGTGATACGCCGCTATGCCGTCACCACCAACGGCCTCACCGTCAACAGCAAGCCCTTCCTTTGGGCGCTCACAGAGACAGACGTCACCCTCACCAGCCTGCTGATGAGCAGCTATTCCACAATGTGTCAGTACTATAGGAATATGCTGACACCAAGGGCTATGCTCTTCGCCCCGGACAATGTGCAAGGGCAGACTTTCAACTACTGGGCACCGTTCTATGCCGAGGAGGACGAGATAGCACTGCTCTGCAACGAACTGTACAGTTCCGGTGAAGACCTCATTGCACGTATCGAGACACAACGTGCCAAGCTGCAGAACCAGAGCGGCAACATGTCAACGGCCACCTTCTGCGTGGCAACGACGGCACACCAGCTCTACGATGTGGCACGCACCAACAGGCGGTGCGTGCTTGACGATCCTGAACTCAGCAGCATCTTCGAGAGCACCGACCCCGAGGATCCTGTCAACGACAATTTGTGGCAGCTGTTCCGCGCAGCATTCATGCCTTATTTTGCCTTCACAGACCTCAGCGAGGAGGCCATCGCCGCATTAGGTCCACGCGCCGGTGCCATGCTGCAAGGCTATGAGGGATTCTCGCCATACGCCGACCCTGCTACCGGCTTTGAGCTGAGTTATGGCGAACGCTTCGGCGCACTGCCCACCTTTGCCGAGTGCAAGTTCTACGACGCACTGCTGCTGGCAGCCTTTGCCGCCTGCTACGTAGAACACCACCCCAAAGAGGGAGATGCCAATGCCCGTTTCAACGACGCCGTCGTTGCCATCACCAGTGTTACCGACCCCACCCTGGAAGCCTCGGCATGGAACATCACGCCGATGCAGGTTTACCTCATGGCCATGGAGCGAGGACATCTGTACCATTTCTTAGGGGCCTCGGGAGACATACGGTTCGACGCCGACACCTACACCACCGCCACCACGACAACATACCTCTACTGGCAACTCATGGACGGCAAGATCTGCCACCGCAGTTATTTCGGCAGCAAAGGCGGCACTCACACTACTAACGACAAGGCCGCCTGGCTCTACATCTACAATGAGCAAAACGCCCTTGACAACTTCATGAGGCAAGTAGGACAGGACGCCAGACACGACCCCGCCTATGAGGCGCTTGCCGACCAGTATGCCGTGTTGGTACAGGGGTCTGAAGGCTTTATCAACTACCGTCACCAGGCCGATGTGCTCAGCATCTACCAGTCGTTGCGCCGTGGCGGTTTCCCCGACGACCACATTATCCTCATCCTCGACAAGAAGCTGGCAGCCGACACGCAGAATCCTGAGCCGGGCGTCATACGGACATCTGCCACAGGACCCGACCTGCTCAGCGGCAGCACGGCCGGCAGCGGCATCGCTGCTGCCGTTATCGACTACGACAGCGCCGACCTTACAGCCGGCGATGTGGCCGACATCCTGGCCGGACGACAGACGGACCGCGTGCCGGTGGTAGTGCCGCAGGGCAAAGGCAACAACGTGCTGCTCTACTGGAGCGGCCACGGCCGCAGCATGTCGCACGGGGGTGCCAACGAATTTTCCTGGCGCGATGCCGGCTCAGGCAAAGGATTCTCTGCCGACCTGCTCCGGCAGACGGCCGGGCAGATGCAGTGCCGCAAACTGCTCGTCGTGGCCGAGCCGTGCTATGGCGAGTGTGTCATACGTGCCGTCGAGGGCATCCCCGGCGTGCTGGCCATGTCGGGGGCCAACAGCCAAGAGCAGTCGTGGGCTGACAACTGGAACGATGCTGCCAAAGTGTGGATGTGCGACCGTTTCACGAAGAACCTCGTCACCTGTCTGACGAAGAATCCCGACACCAGGTTCCGCGACCTCTTCCTCTATTGTGCTCAGCACACGCTGGGCTCTCACGCCCGCATTGTCAACGCGGCCAACTTCGGCAATCTCTATGTCACCACACCCGCCGAGTTTATCATATATAACTAACAAAAGATGATTATGGAAAAGAAAAGACTTCTCAGTCTGCTGGCAGCAACCATGCTTGCCACAGCGGCAACGACGGCCTTCACCGCCTGCACCGACAGCGATGACATCGCCGGCAGCCCCGAAGCTCAGGCGTTTAGCTATCAGACTACGGTGTTTGGTATTTCAGACAGTCAGCGGCTGTCGCTCGACAGCCTCACCGCCGACATCACCAGCGTTACCAGTAGCGCCTCGTGGGTAAAGGCGACCTCAGCAGAGGACAGTAAGCCACGCACCATCAGCATCGTGAGCACAGCCCCCGAGACCCCCGGCGCCACGGCCAACGTCTTCGTCACCGATGCCAACGGCAATCGTGCCACGGTCACCGTCACGCACAGGCTGACGGGCGACGGCGATGCGTTCAGTGGCATCAACGACGAATGGATAAAAGAATGGTACAAATTTACAGAGGTCCGTCTGGAGGGCTTTGACAATGCTCAACAAGTACCGTGGACCAGTTCAGGCGCAGTAAATACTCCTGAAGCAGTACGCTTTCAATACAAGCCCGAACACGGGTGGGAGATGGCGTTCAGCTACCTGAACGACAAGTCTCTGAAAGACAGGCGCTACTTTGCGCTCTACAACAAATGGACGGGCCAGATGAGAATATGGACTTATGTAGCCAACCCCAATGGCTGGGGCTCTGACTGGATGCTGAATATTTATTTTGGCAAGTCAGAATACAATGGCGGACCGGGCGAAGTGATGTATCCTCTGTATCATGTCTTTGAATATGGCATCCCCACATGCCATAAGCCCAACACGTCGCTCTATATGTCTGCACGTCTGGTTGACAAGCAGACACAGACCTTCCAGACCTGGCTGTCGCCTTACAAGATGAACAGCAGCATCAACGCCGGCTGGCACTGCTTTGAGTTCGACATGTCGGGCTATGTGCCTGAGGGCTCGGTATGGCTGGACAAGGGTGAGTATTCTATACCTTTCAAGATTTATCCCGAGACCATTAACGAGACCAAGGTAACGCTCAATGGTGCACTCATCGGCAGCGCTAAGGGATCTTTCGAGAGCGACCGCATCATACAACAGGGCGGTGCCAACGCCGCCAGTGGCATCCTGTCGAGCTTAGGCAACGGACTAAAAGCCCTCGGCGGCATGGCCACCGGCCATATTACCACCTCTTCGGCATACGCCAACCTGATGGCAAATGGCGGTGACGAAGGCATAGGAGCCTACTTCAATCCCCTCGCAAGGTGGGGCGGGTTCGCCTGCAACCTCGTTGGCGGAATACTTGGCTTCTCGTCTGGCCTTTTCGAAGAACCAACATCCTACCAGTATATCCCTGGAAAGATTGACCTGACGCTCGATGCCTCCATCGGCCTCAACGGCTATCTTAGCCAGGCTTCTGGCAACGACCATGTGCCTGCCAGCATCAGCGGTATGGGGGTCTATTCCGCCAATGGCGACAAAGGTCATGTAGGCAAGGGCTTGTGGGGACTGGCAGAAGACCCGGTCGTGTATGTCGATACTACCGACATCATTTCGTCGCAAAACCGCTTCAACCTGCTGTGCACCAAAGATGGCTACTCTAACAACAGCTTTGCCGACTACGACGCACGCATCGTCTATGCCTTTGACCCCACGACCATCAAAATCAACCTCAACAGCAAGATGTTTAAGAAAATCCAGGATGTAACCGTCACTGCCAATGTTGGCGTGTTCACCAACCTGCCCTACGAAAATACCGACCGCTACCGTGAGATGCTCATGTTCGGCGACCGTCTGAAGTTCAGCCTGAACTATGGCAAGACCAGCGGTACCTTCACTCTCGACGGCCACAGCACGCCTGCGGTAACAAGGGTGGGGCTCGACGAACTGGCTGACAGCATCTACGAAACGGCCGGCAACTGCACGGTTGTCACACAGAAAAAGAGCGACGGCACAGGATGGCAGCGCTTCCACGGCCGCCTGATTGACATACCCTCGCTGGGCAAGCAGATTATCGTTGACCCGCAAGTGTATATTCCATACGCTACCGACAAGGACGGCAAGTGTACCTTCATCGGTTCCCCTGCGGCGCCCGACTTTGTGGTACGCGTCGATGTGCAGTTCTCTGCCGAGGTTGACACGCTGGCCCATGACCCGGAGCGTAAGGGGACGTTCGAAAGAATGGGATTCCAATATAGCAAGCTCTTTATCCCCAAGGTGGTAGGAACCGACTACAAAGAAATGAGCAAAGTCTATGACAGGCTGAAGGACTATGCACGGAAGTGCGAGAACGAACAGTCCGTAAACACCCTGCAGAATCCCTCTGGAGTCAGTGTGAGGCACCCCAACGGCCACCTGTACATTGGCAAGACCCTCAGGCTGCTCAAACGTATCTGCGAATAACATGCCAAATAAATATAAACTAAAATGATTATCCGCAATCATACCACCAAAGAGACCGCAACGCGGTCTTCGCTC
>CAMVIB010000064.1 GCA_947167455.1 uncultured Prevotellaceae bacterium
GGGGGGGGGGGGGGGGGGGGGGGGGGGGGGGGGGGGGGGGGGGGGGGGGGGGCAGAAGGGGAGGCGCAGGGCGTCGGGGTGTAGGCTACAGGGCGATTTGGGTGGCTACGACGGGGTGTCCGAGGAAGAGGGAGGCGGAGGGTGCGAAAGCTTCGGGGTTTTCTGTTGTGAGGAAGCGTGCGGAGGCCGACGTGGAGAGCTGTGCGGCCATGAGGGGATGGCGGTTAAGGTAGTCTTCGAGACTGGCAGCGACGTACTCGCCCTGAGGGATGATGGTGACATGCTGCGGCGTGTGTCGCCTTATCGACGAAAGGAGCAAAGGGTAATGCGTGCAGCCGAGGATGATGGTGTCTATGAGCGGGTCGCGGGTCATGATGTTGGTGACATGTCGCTCCACGAAGAAGTCCGCGCCCGGCGTGTCGGCCTCTCCGTTCTCTACCAGTGGCACCCACATGGGACAGGGCTCTCCGGTTACGCAGATGTCGGGTGCCGTCTTTGCAATCTCCAACTCGTAGGTGTGGCTGCGTATGGTGCCCTGCGTTGCCATGATGCCCACGTGTCTTGAGCGGGTGAGCCTCCCTACGACCTCTGCTGTAGGTCTTATGATGCCGAGCACGCGTCGGTAGGGGTTGTCGTTTGGGAAGAGCCTCGGCAGGTCACGCTGCTGTATGGTGCGCAGTGCCTTGGCCGAGGCGGTGTTGCATGCGAGGATGATGAGGGGGCATCCCATTCCGAAGAGCTTCTCTACGGCCTGGAGCGTGAACTGATAGACTATCTCGTATGAGCGTGGGCCGTAAGGTGCGCGGGCGTTGTCGCCGAGGTAGAGATAGTCGTATTGCGGCAGGCGCTGCCGTATCTTGTCGAGGATGGTGAGTCCTCCGTAGCCGCTGTCGAAGATGCCTATTGGTGCTGTCACTGCTGATATGTGTCGAGGGTTGCTGTCACTGCTGTTTTCTGTCGAGTAAAGATGCCAGTCCGAGTTCTGCGAGCACGGGTTCGTAGAGGTCTGTCCCTGCCGTCGGGTCGATGTACGGGCATGCGTGGTTGTCGGTGTTGATGACGAAGATGAGTCTCTGCCTTGCCGCCACGGCATTGATGGCGGCCGTCAGCTTCTGCTCCACGGGTTTCTGCAGTTCTGCCTGCGCCTCGGCCAGTAGCTGTTGGGCCTTTGTGCGGAACTCCACGCCCTGCTCCATGAGTCCCTGCAGCTCCGTCTGTCGTTTTCGCATGATGCTCTGTGGGAATTCCTTCTGTCCCTGCAGGAACTCCGAGAACTTGCGTTGGAACTCCTCTTCTGCGCGAGCGGCCTCGGCATCGTACATAGCTTTGAGTTTCTGGAAGTTCTGCTGTGCCTCGTCGTACTCCGGCATTTGCTGGAAGACGGTGGCGTAGCTGATGTATCCGAAGACGGGTTTTGGCTGTTCCTGTGCTGTGGCCGTAGCAGCGAGAGTTATGAGTAGAGCTATTGCCGTGAGCGCGTTGTGTAGTGTTTTCATTGTGTATAGGTGGTATTTTATAGACATATATTCCCGCGCGGCACACGTTTGTGTCCGCACGGGTTATACTGCGAAGTTATGGTTCTGTTGCGGCGTTACTTTATGCCGAGGGCGTTTTTTATGTCTGCCGAGACGTCCGTCGAGAGCTTCGTGCTGATGTATGGTATTCCGGCCGATGTGTCCATGATATATACGTAGTTGCCCTCGTCGCCGATTTTCTTCACGGCGGTGTTCACCTTCTCATAGATGACCTGCAGCTTCTCCGTGCGTGCCTTCTCGAATGCCTGCTGGTTGTCCTGTGCGCTCTGCTGTATGCGCTGTGAGAGGTCCTGGAGCTCGGCCTCGCGGCGCTGTCTGACGTTGTCGAGGAGGTTGGCCTGCTCCTTCTGGTACTCCTCGTATTTCTTCTGGAACTCGTCCTGCATGCGCTTGATGTCGGCCTCGTACTGTTCGCCGAGTTTCTGCAGCTCGGCCTGTGCTGTGGTGTATTCGGGCATCGAGGGTACGATCTCAGCCATGCTGAAGTGTCCGAACTTCTGCTGTGCGAAGGTGTAGAAAGGTGCCAGCATGAGTAATGCTGCTAAAAGGATTTTTTTCATTGTTGTCGTTGATATAAGTTTTTGATGTTAGTGATTCCTGTGTTTGCTGGTTGTCAGTTGAGTCCCATCTTTGCGAGCACCTCGGCAGAGATGTCGATCTTCGGGGAAGCGAAGATGATGCCGTTGTCGCTGGCTCGGTCGAGTATCAGGCTGTAGCCCTTAGCCTCGCAGATGTCCTTGACGATGGTGTATATCTCGTCTTGTATAGGAGTCATGAGGCTCTCGCGTTTCTTGAAGAGCTCGCCTTCGGGTCCGAAGTACTTCTTCTTGAGGTCGGCGGCCTCCTTCTCCTTTGCCACGATGGCCTCCTCGCGGGCTTTCTTCTGCTCTGCGCTGAGGAAGACGGCCTCGCTCTGGTAGGTCTTGTAGAGGTCTTGTGCCTCCTTGGTGAGAGCCTCCACCTCGGCCTGCCACTTGCGTGAGATCTGGTTGAGCTGCTCGCCGGCGCGCTCGTAGGCGGGCATGTTCTTCAGTATATACTCCATGTCGATGAGTGCGAACTTCTGTGCGTGCAGTGCTGTTCCTCCGAGTGGGATGATGAACATCACGGCGAAGAGAGCTGCCAAATGTCTTAATGTTTTCATAGTGGTTTGGTGATGTTTTTAGAGTTATCGATGGTTGTGTGTCTCAGAATTCCTGTCCGAGTATGAAGTGGAACTGCGACCCGCCGTATGAGTGTGAGCCGAAGACCTTGTCGAAGCCGTAGGCCCAGTCTATGCCGAGCAGTCCCACCATTGGCAGGAAGATGCGTGCTCCGACTCCTGCCGAGCGTTTCATGTCGAAGGGGTTGAAGTCCCTGATGTTGTTCCATGCGTTGCCGCCTTCGAGGAATGCCAGTCCGTAGATGTTGGTGGAGTTGGAGAGTATGAATGGGTATCTGAGTTCGAGAGTGAAGCGGTCGTAGGCATATCCGTTGTAGCCTCGCGGCGTCAGCGAGCCGTTGTCGTAGCCTCTGAGTCCTATGGTCTCCGTGGCGTAGCTGTATGAATATCCGCTCATGCCGTCGCCTCCGACGTAGAATGTCTCGAATGGCGAGCGCTTGTCGGGGTTGTAGTGTCCGAGCAGTCCCATCTCCACGCGTGCCATGAGCACGGGGCATTTCTTGCCTCCTGTGAGTGCCACGTATGTGCGGCTCTTGAACTTCCACTTGTGGTACTCTATCCACTGGTACTTGTCCTGCAGCTCCGACTTGTATGTGCTGGCGTTGGGGTTCTGTGCCAGGGCGGCGTAGTTGCGTCCGTCCCAGAGGGAGTATGGCGGTGTGAAGCTTGCCGAGAAGGTGAAGTCCGAGCCGCGTCTCGGGTATATGGGGTTGTCCGACGAGTTTCTGGAGAGGGTGAAGTTGAGGCTGATGTTGTTGCAGTTGCCGTTTGAGATGAGGAAGTACTCCCAGTCCTTTAGCGAGTAGCGTGTGTAGCTGAGGTCTGCCGAGAGGGTGAAGTAGTCGTCGGGCCAGGAGAGGCGCTTGCCCCATCCGAGCGAGAAGCCGTAGATCTTGACGTACTTGTCGGGGTCGTAGAAGTTCTCGTAGTAGTTGCCGTTGCTGGAGCCGTAGCCGTAGAGGTAGTTGTAGTATGAGTTATAGACGGAGCTGTTGTAGTAACGGTCGCTGACGTCGGTCTGCTTGGAGAAGAAAGCCGAGAACTGCAGTGAGTTAGGTCTCTTGCCACCGAACCATGGGTCGAGGTAGCTGATGCTGTAGGCCTGGTAGTAGCGACCATTGGTCTGTCCGCTGATGCTGAAGGTCTCGCCGTTGCCCTGTGGCAGTATGCCTCGCCGCAGGCCTTTCTTCATGAAGAGGTTCTTGAGGCTGAAGTTGCTGAACTTGAGACCTATCTTACCGATGACGCCCGTCTGTCCGTATCCGAGCGAGAACTCCACCTGGTCGGTGCTCTTGGGTGTGAGGTTCCATGTGAGGTCCACGGTGCCGTTGTTCGGGTTGGGCTTGATGTCGTAGTCTATGGCCTCGGGGTCAAAGTGTCCCATGCTTGCTATCTCGCGGAAGGAGCGCTCCATGGCCTCCTTGGAGAAGAGGTCGCCGGGCTTGTTGCGCAGCTCGCGTCGCACCACCTCCTCATACACGCGGTCGTTGCCGTTGATGGTGACGTGCGAGAGGTAAGCCTGCGTGCCCTCTACGATACGCATCTCGAGGTCCACGCTGTCGCCCACGATGTTCACCTCCACGGGGTCGAGCTGGTAGAAGACATAGCCGTTGTTGTAGTACTGGTTGCCGATGGCGTCCTCGTCGCTGCGCAGTCGCTTGTCGAGGTGTGTCTGGTCATAGACGTCGCCCTTCTTCATGCGCAGCGTCTTGGTGAGGGCGTCGCTGGTGTAGAGTGTGTTGCCCACCCACTCGATGTTGCGCACGTAGTATTTACGTCCCTCCTCGACGCGGATCACGATGTCCACGCTCTTGTCGTCGTGCGGGCGCACGCTGTCATATACTATACGCGCGTCGCGATAGCCGAGCTGGTTGTACTTCGTGATGAGGTTCTGCTTGTCCTCGCGCCAGCGCTCGTCGATGAACTTCTTCGAGCGGAACCAGCTGCTCATGCGGCCGCGTTCGTGTGTCTTCTTGAAGGCGCCGTTCTTGAAGAGCGTGCCCTTGATCTGCGACTCCTTGAGGTTGTCGTTGCCCAGGACGGTGATGCTGTTCACCTTCACCTTGGCCTTCTTATCGACGTTGATGTCCACGATGGCACGTCCCGGGTCGCTGACGTCGTCGCGCTGCACCACCTCCACGACGGCGTTCTTGAATCCCTTCTCGTCGAAGTAGCGCTTCGTGATGCGTCGTGTGCGGTCGATGATGTTCGGCGTGAGGTGTCCCTCGCGCACCAGTCCGAGCCTCGCCTCGAGGTCATCGCGCTCACTTTTCTTCACGCCGTTGTAGTTGATCTGTGCTATGCGCGGGCGTGCTGCGAGCTTGATGTGCAGGAAAGCCGAGTCGGCCACGATGCTGTCCACCGAGATGGCGACGTTGGAGAAGAGTCCGTTGCGCCAGTAGCGGCGTATGGCCTGCGTGATCTCCTCGCCGGGGATGGTGATACGCTGCCCCTTGGAGAGTCCCGAGAGGCCTATGAGCACGAAGTTGTCGTAGGCCGTCACGCCCTCCACGGTGATGTCGCCGATGACGTACTTCTGCGGTGTGCGCGAGTAGTCGATGACGGGGTTCACCTGTCGCTCCTCCTGCGCGCAGAGCCCGGCGCCCGTGCGTGTTGCTGCCTGTGCTATGAGTGCGAGCAGTGTGAGTATTATTATTCTTGCGTTGTGTCTCACTGTATTGGTATGTCACGTTATCACTGTTCGGTATTCTCGTCGGGGCGTGCGGCGCCGGCGGCGTCCTCGTCCTCCACCTGCTCGCCTGTCTTGCCGAAGCGTCGCTGTCGGCTCTGGTAGTCGGCGATGGCGCGGTGCAGGTCGTCGGCTCCGAAGTCGGGCCAGAAGGTGTCTGTGAAGTATAGCTCGGCGTATGCTATCTGCCACAGCAGGAAGTTGCTGATGCGCTGCTCGCCTCCGGTGCGTATGAGCAGGTCGGGGTCGGGCATGAAAGCCGTCTGCATGTATCTGTCCACGAGCTGCTCGTCGATGTCGTCCTCACTCTTGCCTTCGCCCATAGGTCCCTGCATGTCGATGCAGATGTCGCGGCATGCCTTGGCAATCTCCCAGCGCGCCGAGTAGCTCAGTGCCACGACCATTGTCATGGCGCTGTTGGAGCTTGTGCGCTGCTCCACCTCGCTGAGGCGCTGCTGCACGTCGCCGGGCAGGCGGTAGCGGTCGCCGATGACGCGGAACCTGACGTTGTTCTTC
The DNA here is from genome assembly GCA_947167455.1 of uncultured Prevotellaceae bacterium. Taxonomy (GTDB): domain Bacteria; phylum Bacteroidota; class Bacteroidia; order Bacteroidales; family Bacteroidaceae; genus Physcousia. The sequence goes on from CAMVIB010000064.1 coordinate 5,903, forward strand.
ATGAATATCTCCTCCTCGAGGCTTGTGAGCACGAGGTTCATGAGGGCTGTCACCTCCTCGGCGGGGCGGTTCCAGTTCTCGGTGGAGAAGGTGTAGAGTGTCAGGAACTTCACTCCCAGTCGCGTGCACTCGCTGGTGATGCGCCTCACGGCCTCCACGCCCTCGACGTGTCCGGCCGTGCGCGGCAGCCCCTTGGCCTTGGCCCACCGTCCGTTGCCGTCCATGATGATGGCGATGTGCCGTGGTATGCGTGTGGTGTCTAATTGTTGCATTTGCGGTATTTGGGTGATATGTCGTAGGTTATGAAGACGAAGGCGAGCATGTAGCAGTCTTTGTTCTTGAACATGCCGCTCTTGATGCCGTAGGGGTCTTTGAGCAGCGGTCGCTGTCCGTTGTCGTCGAGGCGGTCGGTGGTGGTGAACCTCACCGTCCATTCCAGGCCGAGGTTGAGCCTGGGCCTCACCTTGTAGCGGAAGCCCACGCCGAGGGGTATGTTCATGCCCCCTGCCGCAGGCCCTCCGCCGCCCATTCCCACCGTCACTCCCACGCCGGCCAGGAGGTATGGTGTCCATGGCGAGAGGCCCTTGTAGGCCTCGCCGCGGCCGTAGCCCAGGAAGTTGAACTCGAACTGCAGTCCGAGGTCGAGGATGTTGCGCCCGAAGCGCCTGTCCTGTGCCGGCGTTCCGCCCTCGGGGGTCTCGCTGCCGGCGTCGGTGGGGTAGAACTGCCCTTTCGTGGTGCCGCTGATGTGGCCCATGCCGAGGTTGGCCTTGAGCACCATGCGCGGGTTGAAGTTGTAGCGCCACAGCAGGGTGCCCATGAATCCCGGCCGGCTGAGGAAGCCGCCCCCGGCATCGCCGATGTATGAGCTCAGCCCTATGCCGCCGCCTATCTCCTGCTGGTACATCAGCAGCTCACCGTCCTGCGCGCGGGCCGTGACGGCAGTCGTGGCGACGGCAGCTATTATGGCGAGTCGGCGCAGCATGTCGGTGCGGTGGCGTTTAGCTGCCATAGCCGTTGCGGCAGAGCGTCCAGCACACGTCGCCCACGCGGAGCCAGATGTAGCCGTCGTGGGCCACGGCCTCCATGGCCAGCGGCGTGCCGTCGGCAGCCTGTAGCACGAGTGCGGAGGGGTATTTGATGGCGGCATCGGGCTTCCATGTTATGCCGTTGTCGCTGCTCACGCTGATGATGTCGGAGCCCTCCACGAAGGCCACGAGGCGGTTCTCATAGCGCACGATGTGGGGGCGTGTGTATGCCACGAGGCCGTAGGGGTTGTCGGGCGAGAGGTCCAGACGCATCCATTCGCCGTCGCCGAAGCCGTCGGCCAGACAGCTCCACATCGTCAGCGGCACGGAGTCGATGGCGTCCCGGTGGCGGCAGGCCAGCAGCACGCGCCAGTTGCCGTTGGCCTGGCGGTAGGCCACGGTGTCGAGGATGTCATACTCGGAGGTGACGGCCTCGGGGGCGCGCCACGACGGCATGTCCGCAACGTCGGCACCGTCGGCAGCGGGCATGGGCTCGGTGGCGACGGTCCACGTGTAGGCATCGGGGTCGAGGTCATAGACGCTGAGGCTCACGGTGTAGTCGCGGCGCGACCTGCCGTCGGTGGAGAGCACGCGGTAGATGCGCGGCGTGGTGAAGTCTATGCTATCCTTGGAGTCGTAGGCCACCCACGTCGTGGTGTCGTTGGCAGGGGCGTGGACGAGGGCGCCCACGAAGTCCACCGTCGTCAGCACACGGTTTGTGCGCGCTCCCGTGGGCAGAGGCTTGACCAGCGTCACCGTCTGGCTGCGCTGATCGACCATCATGGGGTATGCCGCGCCCGAGAATGCCACCAGGTATGTGGTGTCCCTGCCCGTGGTCCTCGACTGGGAGTTTATGGCACGCGACATCTGTCCGAGCGTGAAGCTGCGTATGTAGCAGTTGTCGGTCAGCACGGACTCATCGTCACTGTTCTTCGAGCAAGATGCTGCCGCGAGCACCAGTGTCAGCGCCACCACGGCATATAGGTATCTGTTCATCGTTGCGAGTGTCATGAAAAAAAGCGGGGCAAAGTTAGGTAAAAAGTCTGGAGTTTCGGCCCTTGACAGCGAAGATTTTGCGTTTCGGGGCTAAAGTTTAGCGTTTTTATGCAAGGCACGCGCGCGTTTTAAGCAAAGTTAACGTGCAGAGGGCGCCCTTTCGTGTCGGCAGGGAGACGCGGAGCCGCCACGCCGCCGCCCAGCACGATGTCGCTGCGCTCCACGTAGGCCTCGTCCCAGATGCCGCTG
>CAMVIB010000065.1 GCA_947167455.1 uncultured Prevotellaceae bacterium
TATCCGGGGGTACTGCGCACCCCCGGTTATTGAGAGGAGACGCTTCCAGCGTCTCGGAGACAGCTTTGCTGTCTGACACAGAGCACGCAAATTTATTGAGAGTCAATTAGCAAAGGGGTGTGTCAAACAAGCTGACACACCCCTTTGCTGTATAACGTCGTCTATGGTCAATGCTCCATGCCAGGCCAGCAGACATGCTATTCGGCCACAATGCGGCAGATGTTCACTATGGTCTGCATGGCCTTCTGCATAGACTGTATCGGCACGAACTCGTGACGGCCATGGAAGTTGAGGCCGCCGGCAAAGATATTGGGGCAGGGCAAGCCCTTGAACGACAGCTGAGCGCCGTCGGTGCCGCCACGGATGGCCTTCACCTTGCACTCCATCCCTGCCTCTTCGATGGCACGACGGGCTATGCTGATGATGTGCTCCTTACCCTCGAGCTGCTGCTTCATGTTGTAGTACTGGTCGCGGATGTCGGCCGTGACGATGCCCTTGCCATAACGCTCCTCAAAGACCGCCACGAGGTCGGCGACGAGGGTCTTGCGCTCCTCGAAGCGCTGGCGGTCATGGTCGCGGATGATATAGCTGAGCGTTGCCGACTCTACGGTAGCCTTTATGCCAGTAAGGTGAAAGAAGCCCTCGTAGCCTTCCGTGCGCTCCGGGACATCGTCCTTCGGCATGGCCTCTACGAACTGCGAGGCTATAAGACAGGCGTTGCGCATCTTGCCCTTGGCATAGCCGGGATGCACATTGAGTCCCTTGACGTGGATGTTGGCGCTGGCAGCATTGAAGTTCTCATACTCCAGCTCTCCGACCTCGGAGCCGTCCATGGTATAAGCCCAGTCGGCACCGAACTTCTCAACATCGAAGAGGTTGGCACCGGCACCTATCTCCTCATCGGGATTGAAGGCTATGCGCACGGTGCCATGCTCTATCTCAGGATGCTCCATGAGGTATGCCATGGCCTCAACGATTTCGGCTATGCCGGCCTTGTCGTCGGCGCCGAGCAACGTGTGGCCGTCGGTGACGATGATATCCTCGCCGACGTGGTCGAGCATCTCAGGGAACATGCACGGACTCGTGACGATGCCCTCGGCCTCGTCGAGAACGATGTCGCCGCCGTCGTAATGCTCCACGATGCGCGGACGGATGTCGGCTCCCGAGCAGTCGGGGCTGGTGTCGTAGTGGGCTATGAATCCCACGGTTGGCACATCGGCGGGCAGGTTGCTCGGCAGGGTGGCATAGATGTAGCCCTGCTCGTCCATCGTCACATCCTCAAGGCCCATCTCTTCGAGAGAGTCGGCCAGATGGCGGGCGAAGACGAGCTGCTTTGACGTACTGGGACAGCCCTCTGCCTCTTCTGAGGATTGGGTGTCAAAGGAAACGTAGTCGAGAAATCTCTCTATCAGTCTTTCCATTATGTTAGCGTAAATGATGATTCACTTGACTTCCCATCCCAACGCACTGGCGCCGAGCACGGCAGCACCCGCGCCGTCGAGCTCGCTGACGAGGAACTTGGCCTTGTCGCGGAACACGCGCAGCACGTTCTCATCGTAGGCCTTCTTGATGGGATTCATAATGAGGTCGCCGGCCTTGGCAAGGCCTCCGAAGAAGATGAAGGCCTCGGGGCTGCTGAAGGCGGCGAAGTCGGCACATGCCTCGCCGAGGATGCGGCCCGTCTCCTCAAAGATCTGCTTCGCCACCTCGTCGCCCTTGCCGGCGGCAACGGCAACATCCTTGCTCTCTATCTTGTCGAGGGGGATGTCGCGGAGAAGGGTGGCCTTGTCGGTTTTCTCGAGGATCTCGCGTGCCGTGCGCGCCACGCCGGTGGCCGAGCAGTATGTCTCCAGACAGCCCTTGCGGCCGCAGCCGCACTGACGGCCGTTCTTCTCCACGATGACGTGGCCCAGCTCGCCGGCCATGCCGTCGCAGCCCAGCACCATCTGTCCGTTGACGACGATGCCCGAGCCTACGCCGGTGCCGAGGGTTATCATGATGAAGTTCTGCATGCCACGCGCCGCGCCATACTGCATCTCGCCCATGGCGGCGGCGTTGGCGTCGTTGGTGAGGCGGACGGGAATGCCCAGACGCTCCGAGAACATCTGTGCCAAGGGGATCTTGCCCTTCCACGGGAGGTTGGGAGCAAACTCTATGCTGCCAGAGTAATAGTTGCCGTTGGGCGCGCCGATACCCATGGCATGGATTTTCTCTATGCCACCAACCTGCGCTATGATGGGCTGAAGTGCGGCCACACAGTCGTCAACATACTGACTGATATCGCCGTGGCCGGCGGTCTTCACGCGTGTGGAGGCTACGATGTTGGCATTCTGGTCAACGATCCCGAACTCTGAGTTCGTGCCTCCGAGGTCGAGGCCGATGACATAAGGTTTCTTGTCCATGTTTATTGATAAGTTATTATGGTTTGGTGTCTTCACTTGGCAAATCAAGGGTCAAAGATACATATTTATATAATACACGCGAAGAAAATCACGATAAATTTGCTGTTTTTGCAAAAAACTATGCTTTTTCCTTCGTCATTTCACAAAAAAAGACGAACTTTGCAGCCCTATGTGGTTCGAACATGTTACTCTTCTTGATTTGACCGTCAAAGGTCTTCTCATCGGTATCGTCGCCAGTGCACCGATGGGACCCGTGGGCGTGCTGTGCATCCAGCGCACACTCAACAAAGGCCGTAAGTATGGCATTGTAACCGGTATCGGAGCCGCCATCAGCGACCTCCTCTATGCCTTGGCCACAGGCTTCGGCATGAGCTTTGTGGTGGAATTCATAGAGCAGCCACAGACCATGTACTGGCTACAGCTCATAGGCAGCGTCATGCTGTTCGGCTTCGGACTCTTCACCTTCCGCACAAAGCCGCAGCTGCGACCCACCTCGCAGAACAAAGGCACCCTCACTCACAACTTACTCACGAGCTTCATCGTGACGTTAAGCAACCCGCTGATCATATTCCTCTTCATGGCGCTCTTCGCGCGGTTCACCTTCGTGGTGCCATCGCATTTCGGCCAGCAGGCACTGGGATATATAAGCATCTTCCTCGGTGCACTGCTGTGGTGGTACGGACTGACATACGTCGTCGATAAGCTACGCGCCAACTTCGACATTGAGCGCATAGGCCTCATCAACAGGATCATCGGGGCCGTGGTGATGACGGTCTCCGTGCTCGGACTGTTATCCACCCTGCTCGGACTGACATTGTACTAAAGGTGTGTTCTATCTATTATTACATTATCTTAAGAAAGACATAGCCCATTTATAGAACCCACCTGAAAACATGAAGATAGCCCATCAACTCAAGGACTCAAACATTGCCGAGTATCTGCTCTACATGTGGCAGATCGAGGACACACTGCGTGCCTACGGCTGCGATGCCGACCGTCTGCGTGATGAATACGTGAGCCGCTTCGACCTCACCCATGACGAGCGTCGTGCCGAGGAGCAGTGGCTTGCCGACCTATGCACGATGATGCGCGAGGAGGGCAAGACCGAGAAAGGACACTTGCAGATAAACATCGGCACCATCTCGCTGATGACCGACCTCCACCTCCAGCTTCTGAAAAGCCCCAAGCACCCATATTATTCGGCGGCCTACTACAAGGCGCTGCCGTTCATCGTGGAGCTGCGGGCACGCTGCGGACACACCGATGCCCCGGAGCTGGAGAACTGTTTCGAGGCGCTATATGGCGTCATGCTCCTGCGTCTGCAGAAAAAGCCCATCTCCAAAGAGACGCAGGAGGCAGTAGCCCACATCACGCATCTGCTGTCATTGCTGGCCGATGCATGGCGCAAGGAACGGGCGGGAGAGCTCGAACTTTAAGGTCAACAGTTACACCCCGAAGCACCTATCACAATGAAACACATATTAATAACAGGCGCCTGCGGACAGCTCGGCAACGAGATGCAACTGCAGGCAGCACACGCCCCCGAGTATCGTTGGTTCTTCACCGATGTCGCAGCAGCAGAGCCAACGGCCGACAGGCCTTTTGCCGTCACGACGCTCGATATCACCGACCAGTTTGCCGTCGAAGCCTTCGTGCAGAAGAATGCCATCGACACCATCGTCAACTGCGCAGCATACACTGCCGTGGACCGCGCAGAGAGCGATGAGGCAAAAGCCCTCATGCTCAATGCCACAGCACCCGGCTACCTCGCTGCCGCAATAGCACGTCGTGGCGGCAACATCATACAGATTTCCACCGACTACGTCTTCGACGGCACGGCACACACGCCCTACACCGAGGAGCAGCCCGCATGCCCGGCATCGGCCTATGGCCGCACGAAGCTGGCGGGCGAAGAAGCCGTCGCCGCTGCCACCGATGGGGCTATGATAATACGTACCGCATGGCTCTACAGCCGGTTCGGCAGCAACTTCGTGAAGACGATGCTGCGCCTCGGCCGAGAGAAGAGCGAGCTCGGAGTCATCTTCGACCAGATCGGCACGCCAACCTACGCACGCGACCTCGCAGCAGTGATCCTCACGGCCATTCAACGAGGCATCCGACCCGGCATCTACCACTTCACCAATGAGGGCGTCACGTCGTGGTACGACTTCACCCTCGCCATACATCGGCTGGCGGGCATAACGACATGCCGCGTCCGCCCACTACACACCGCTGAATATCCCACACCTGCCACACGTCCGCACTACAGCGTCCTCGACAAGACCAAGCTCAAGCAGACATACGCCATCGACATCCCACACTGGCAGGACAGCCTCGGCGAGTGCATCAAAGAACTCACCTCCAATCCCTCTGAATGAGGCCTTATCCTTATGAACCCAGAAATAGAACGCAGGCGAACTTTCGCCATCATATCACACCCTGACGCGGGCAAGACGACGCTCACCGAGAAGTTCCTACTCTTTGGCGGACAGATTCAGGTAGCCGGCGCTGTGAAGAGCAACAAAATCCGCAAGACGGCCACGTCCGACTGGATGGACATTGAGAAGCAGCGTGGCATCTCCGTCACCACATCGGTCATGGAGTTCGATTATTTGCCGGCCCACACCCAGCCCCTCCCCAAGGGAGGGGAGAGCCAGACAGGTGGCAATATAGCTTCAAATGGTAGCGAATCGCCATCCCCCGGGGAAGGGGTTGGGGTGGACTCCCCTTATAAGGTCAACATCCTCGACACCCCCGGCCACCAGGACTTCGCCGAGGACACCTTCCGCACGCTAACTGCCGTGGACAGTGCCATCATCGTGGTCGATGGTGCCAAGGGCGTGGAGGCACAGACACGCAAGCTGATGACGGTGTGCCGTATGCGCAAGACACCCGTCATCGTCTTTGTCAACAAGATGGACCGTGAGGGCAAAGACCCTTTCGACCTGCTCGACGAGCTTGAGGAAGAGCTGCAGATTAAGGTGCGACCTCTCTCATGGCCCATAAACCAAGGTTCACGCTTCAAGGGCGTCTATAACATCTACGAGCAGAACCTTAACCTGTTCACCCCTGACAAGCAGCGTGTCACCGAAAAGGTTAGCGTCAGGCTCGACTCCGACGAGCTGGAAGCCTACGTCGGCGATGACGATGCCGCCCAACTGCGCGAAGACCTTGAGATCATCGAGGGTGTCTATCCCGAGTTTGATAGGCAGACATACCTCGACGCTGAGGTGGCACCCGTCTTCTTCGGCTCGGCACTCAACAACTTCGGCGTCAAGGAGCTGCTCGACTGCTTCGTGGAGATAGCACCCTCGCCGCGCCCCGTCAAAGCCGAGGAGCGCGAGGTAGAACCCGAAGAAGCCAAGTTCACAGGCTTCATCTTTAAGATCACTGCCAACATCGACCCCAACCACCGCTCATGTATCGCCTTCTGCAAGGTGTGCAGCGGCAAGTTCGTACGCAACGCGCCATATCTGCACGTGCGCCAGGGCAAGACGGTACGCTTCTCGTCGCCGACACAGTTCATGGCGCAACGCAAGAGCACCATCGACGAGGCCTGGCCCGGAGACATCGTAGGCCTGCCCGACAACGGCATCTTCAAGATTGGCGACACACTCACCGAGGGCGAACAGCTACATTTCCGCGGGCTGCCGTCATTCTCGCCAGAGATGTTCAAGTACATCGAGAACGCCGACCCCATGAAGACAAAACAGTTGGAGAAAGGCATCGCACAGCTCATGGACGAGGGTGTGGCTCAGCTCTTCGTCAACCAGTTCAACGGACGCAAGATCATAGGCACGGTAGGCCAGCTACAGTTCGAGGTCATACAGTACCGCCTTGAGAACGAGTACAATGCCAAGTGTCGATGGGAACCCGTAAGCCTCTACAAAGCCTGCTGGATAGAGAGCGACGACGAGGCGCAGCTGGAGGCGTTCAAGAAACGCAAATATCAATACATGGCACGTGACATCGAAGGACGCGACGTCTTCCTGGCCGACTCCAACTACGTCCTGCAGATGGCTCAGCAGGACTTCGAACACATACGCTTCCACTTCACAAGCGAGTTCTGACATGAAAACAGAATCCATAAGACGCGAGAATCCTCGCGACGCCGACATACGTGCCGCCATCGACGTGCTCCGGCAAGGCGGTACAATCCTATACCCCACAGACACCATCTGGGGCATCGGATGCGATGCCACGAATCCAGAGGCCGTGAGAAAAGTGTTTCAGATAAAGCATCGCGATGACAGCAAGGCTCTAATATGCCTGGTGGACAGCCCCGGGCGCCTGCAGCGATATGTCCGGCGCGTGCCAGATGTGGCATGGGACATCATCGACTGTGCCACACGTCCCACAACACTGATCCTCGACGGGGCAGTGAACCTCGCACCAAACCTCCTGGCCGAGGATGGCAGCGTGGCAATACGCGTGACGGCAGAAGTCTTCTCGAAGCAGCTCTGCTACCGCTACCAGAAGGCCATCGTCAGCACGTCGGCAAACATCAGCGGACAGCCGGCACCACAGACATTTGCCGACATCGACCCTGCCATCATCGATGCCGTTGACTATGTGTGCCTGTCGCGGCAGCGCGACACATCACGCCATCAGCCTTCGGCCATCATCAAAATGGGCATTGACGGCGAGGTCAAGATCATCAGGACATAGTACTGAGTCCACCATAAATAGTACTGAGTCCACCATAAAAAGTAAAGCATTGAGTCCACTTGAAAAAGTGTGTTGTACTTTCAGTTTGTAACCTAAACCCCGTAGGGGTGGCATACCACAGGCAGGGGTGGAACGCAGTGAAACCTCTGCATCGGCAGTAAGATGATTCGAACCCCGGAGGGGTGACACAACATGCTGCTGTCTGGTGTGTCGCCCCTACGGGGCTCATATATGGGATGTTACCTTAGCAGGGGTTTCACTGCGTTCCACCCCTACCTGTGTTCTTTCGCCCCTCCGGGGCTATCTCCATGCAGCTTTCTAAGGGGTTGCATGTTTCCTGTAGATAGTATCTTTATTGTTTCTCTGCTTACGAATTGATGCTAAGTTATGTTAAACCTGTTTTTGGAGCTACTTTTTCAAGTGGACTCAGCATTCAAGATTCTGTTTTAATCTCCAAATAAAAGACGAGAAAAATAGAACAT
>CAMVIB010000066.1 GCA_947167455.1 uncultured Prevotellaceae bacterium
TTATTACACACTTTTATTGTTACTAAATGTGTCTACCTATATCAGTATAAGTCAAGGAGCATCTCCAAGGGGATGAAGTGACATGTCCATGTGGATGAAGGCACATGCCCATGTGGATGAGGGCACATGCCCATGTGGATGAGGGCACATGCCCATGTGGATGAGGGAGCATCCCCTTAGTCTGTAGCAGTGTCTGACATCCCGCAAATGATTATCCGCAATCATACTACCAAAGAGACCGCAACGCGGTCTTCGCTTTGGTAACCGAGGGTACGAGCGTAGCGAGCACCCCCGGATATTGAGCGCTATAGAGGCAAGCACTCTGAAAGAGTGCCCGAACAGCGTAATGGGCGACCCCTTCAGGGTCGATGTTCCCCTTTTTGTCCCTATCCGGGGGTACTGCGCACCCCCGGTTATTGAGAGGAGACGCTTCCAGCGTCTTGGTGGTATGATTGCGGATAATCATTTCCCGCAATGATTATTCGACGAACGAGGCAGAACCGCGAATGGTTGGCTCATAAGGAAGGTCGCAACTCTATTATCGTCAATTGTTACAAAGAGGCGAATCGGCGTTAAAAGAGGTTAAATTTGACTGTTTCGCGGCTCTGTCCCGAGAAAAGTGGCGGCAAGATGATTGCGAATATGCTTGAAAGTGGTAATTTTGCCGTGCGAAACGACATTGGAGAACCAACTTGAAAAAGTCTGAAGTTAAGTAGATGAACATAATTATCTTATGCGAACAACAGATTACACGGATTACGTGGATTCATCTCTTCCAGCTTACTTAAGGTGTGTGAAATCCAGTATTAAATATGAGCAGTTACTTATGAGAAAACTGAAAGGAATTGCAGCCATGGGCTTGCTGTGTATGTTGGTGGGCTGCGGCGACAGCAAGCGCGATGCCATCGGCACCACCGAGGTTCGCATAGAGACCACCGAGGGCGACATCGTGGTTCGTCTGTATGACGACACGCCGTTGCACCGCGACAACTTCATCGCCAACGTGCGTGCGGGGCGTTATGACGGTATTCTCTTCAACCGCATCGTGCCGGAAATGGTGATACAGTCCGGTGATACGTCGCTGCTGCTTGGCGAGGTGACGTCGCGCAGCGGGACTGTCGCCGGGAGGCATGATGACGGGTTGCGTAGTGATGCTGCCGGCGATGCCGGTGCTGCCGTCGCGTCGTCGTCGGTCGTTGACGGCGTGCCGGCAGAGATCGTCTATCCCCGTCATTTCCACAAACAGGGTGCCCTGGCAGCGGCGCGCGAGGCCGACAGCATCAACCCGTCGCGCCTGTCGAGCCCTCTGCAGTGGTATATCGTGACGGGTAAGAAATATAGCGGTGCCGAGCTTCGTGAGTTGCAGAGCTTGCTATATGAGGGGCGTGTGTCGGCGCTCTTCGAGAGCCTGCAACGTCGGCACTCTTCCGAGCTGGACTCCCTGCGTGCCGCCGACCGCGCGGCGTGGCAGCGGCTGCTGAATGACCTTCAGGTGGAGGCCGAGAACAGCGTCGCCGCCAATCCGCCTCAGCCTTTCACCGACGCGCAGAAGCAGGTGTATGCCAAGGTCGGCGGTGCTCCGCACCTCGATGGCGGCTACACGGTGTTTGGCGAGGTGGTGGAGGGTATGCCCATAGCGCTGCGCATAGGGCGCACGCCGGTGGATGCCCATGAGCGGCCGCGCCGCCCCGTGGGCATAAAGCGCATCGTGGTTGAGTAATACAGATATGCGCCGCCCCGCCCGACGTTGATGTCGGACGGGGCGGCGTGTGTCGGTGTTTCTGTCGGGGTCAGTCTTGGTCGTTCTGGCTCTCCTCGAACTCCTTCTGCAGTTTCTGCTGCACGTCTGTCGGCACGAGTTCGTAGCTTGCGAACTTCATGACGAAGCTGGCGCGTCCGCCCGTGATGGAGCTCAGTGCCGTGGAGTAGCTTGCCATCTCCTTGAGAGGCACCTTGGCGGTGAGCTTCTCGTAGCCGTTCTCGGATGTCATGCCCATGATCATGCCGCGGCGGCCCTGAAGGTCGGACATCACGTCGCCCATCTTGTCGCTGGGCACGAAGATATCGACGTCATAGATGGGTTCGAGCAGCTTGGGTGCTGCCTCGCGGAATGCCTGCACGAAGGCGTTGCGTCCGGCCAGCATGAACGAGAGCTCGTTGCTGTCCACGGGATGCATCTTGCCGTCATAGACGATGACACGCACGTCGCGGGCGTAGGAGCCTGTGAGCGGGCCCTGCTCCATCTTCGACATGATGCCCTTGAGGATTGCCGGCATGAAGCGTGCGTCGATGGCACCGCCAACGACGCTATTGACGAAGACGAGCTTTCCTCCCCACTCGAGTTCTATGACATCCTCGCTCTTGGCGTTGATGCGGTACTCCTGGTTGCCGAAGCGATATACCTCGTTGATGGGCTGTCCGTCGGCGTATGGCTCGATGATGAGGTGCACCTCTCCGAACTGTCCTGCACCTCCCGACTGCTTCTTGTGGCGGTAGTCGGCTCGTGCGGCCTTGGTGATGGTCTCGCGGTATGGTATGCGCGGCTCGTCGTAGATGATCTGGATCTTGTCGTTGTTCTCGATGCGCCATTTCAGTGTGCGCAGGTGGAACTCGCCCTGACCCTTGACGAGTATCTGGCGCAGCTCCTTGCTCTGCTCTACCTGCCATGTGGGGTCTTCCTGCGACATGCGCTGCAGCACGTTCATCATCTTCTCTGTCTCTGCCTCGTTGGCAGCGCGGATGGCGCGTATGTACTTGGGCTCGGGGTATTTGATGAAGGCGAAGCGGTTGTCGCAGTCCTTGCCGTTGAGGGTGTTGCCGGTCTTCACGTCCTTGAGCTTCACGCTGCAGCCTATGTCGCCTGCCACGAGCTCGCTGACCTTGGTGCGGTTTGCTCCGGCGCAGACGAAGAGCTGTGCTATGCGCTCCTTGGAGCCGCGGTCGGCGTTGGTGAGGTCGTCGCCTTCACGCACGACTCCGCTCATGACCTTGAAGTACTGCACCTCGCCGATGTGTGGCTCTACGGCCGTCTTGAAGAAGTACAGGCTTGTGGGTCCGTTGGCGTCGCACTTCACCTCCTCTCCGCGTGTGTTGTGGACGGGCGGCATCTGATCTACGAAAGGCACCACGTTGCCGAGGAACTCCATGAGTCGGCGTACGCCCATGTCCTTTCCTGCGCAGACGCAGAAGACGGGGAACATGCCTCGTGCTGCCAGTCCGGCGCGTATGCCCTCGCGCATCTCGTCCTCGGTGAGCTCCTCTGTCTCGAAGAACTTCTCCATGAGTGTCTCGTCATGCTCTGCGGCAGCCTCCACGAGGGCTTTGTGCATCTCCATGGCTTTCTCCATCTCGTCGGCAGGAATGTCCTCGATGTTGGGTGCGCCGCCCTCGGGCTTCCACGAATATTTCTTCATGAGCAGCACGTCGATGACGGCGTTGAAGTCGGGTCCTGTCTTGATGGGGTACTGCACAGGCACAACCTTTGAGCCGTAGATGCCTTGAAGCTGTTCGAGCAGATGGTCGTAGTCGAATTCCTCATCGAGGCGGTTGATGAGGAAGATGACGGGCTTCTGCATCTTCTCTGTCAGACGGAAATGGTTCTGTGTCGCCACCTCGGGGCCGTTGGCACCGTTGATGAGCAGGATGGTGGTGTCTGTGACGCCCATTGCCGTGAGGGCAGCTCCTGCGAAGTCGTCGGAGCCCGGGCAGTCTATGATGTTCAGCTTCTTGCCGTTCCACTCGACATGGAATGGTGTGGCGAAGACAGAATATCCATATTCCTGTTCTACGGGGAGGTAGTCGGAGACGGTGTTCTTCTGTGTGATGCGTCCTCGCCTGGAGATGATGCCGCTCTCGTAGAGCAGCGCCTCGGTGAGGGTGGTCTTTCCTGCGCCGTCACTGCCCAGCAGGGCAATGTTCTTGATTTCTTTCGTCTGATACGTCTTCATTAGTTGGTGTTGAGTTTATAAGTTTGTAAATTTGTGTGCTTGGTATAGATGTGTTTTGCTTTCAGGATATATAGATGTGGGTGTGTGCATTGATGTCTGTCGGCTTGGCCGGTGCCGATTAGTTAGTGAGTTGTAAGTTATTAGTTTATGGCATTTTGTCGGAACGTCGTTGACGGCGTTTTGCACTCATAGCATGGCTTCGCACCGCCAAATCGGCCGCAAGTTAGTGAAAAAGTTTAGACTTTAAGGCCAAACGGCATACTTTTCTGTAATTTTTGACCTTTTTTAGCATTTGAGGGCGTGAGGTTTTGCGGTTATCATTTTACATACACACCTGCTGCACGAAAGCCGGCGATATCGACATAGGGAGCTGCTTCGCACGATGTCATGCTCCAGCTTACTTCCCTTGGCGAGTTTGCCGACTCCCCCCGTGGCTGCATCGCCTCTGCCGCCGCATGCTATCTGATTCAAGATTCTGTTTTAATCTCCAAATAAAAGACGAGAAAAATAGAACATTTTA
>CAMVIB010000067.1 GCA_947167455.1 uncultured Prevotellaceae bacterium
ATGATTTGGAATCCTAACAAAGAATGCATGAGCCGCGACGAGATGAGCGCGCTCCAAGGTAAGCGACTCCACAAAATCGTGGAGTATGTCTATCACAACGTTCCGTTCTACCGCAACAAGCTGCAGGAATTGGACATCCGTCCCGATGACATTCGCACCATCGAAGACATCCGCAAGTTGCCATTTACCACGAAGAAGGACTTGCGCGACAACTATCCTTTTGGTCTGCAGGCAGCGCCTCAGAGCGAGATTATTCGCGTACATGCCAGCAGCGGAACGACAGGCAACCCCACCATCGTGGGCTATACGCGCAAGGACATTGGCGTATGGAGCGAGTGCATGGCGCGTTGCCTGACGGCCTACGGTGTCACACGTGATGACATTTTCTCCGTGAGCTATGGCTACGGACTTTTCACTGGAGGCCTTGGCGCACACTATGGCGTGGAGCACATTGGCGCAAGTGTCATTCCTGCCGGAACTGGTAACACGGAGAAGCATCTTAAACTCATCCGCGACCTGGGCATAACGGGCATCGCCTGCACACCAAGCTATGCACTCTATCTGGCCGAGACGATGGATAAGATGGGCATCTCTAAGGAGCAGATAAAGCTCCGCGTAGGGGCTTTCGGCGCTGAGCCGTGGACGGAAAATATGCGTCACGAGATACAAGAGCGCCTTGGCCTGAAGGGTTACAACCTCTACGGTCTGTCAGAAGTGATGGGGCCGAGTGTCAGCTATGAGTGCCAGATGCAACATGGCTCACACATCTGCGAGGATCACTTCTATCCCGAAATAATAAATCCTGTGACCTTGGAACCGCTGCCAGCCGGTCAGGTTGGCGAACTCGTGTTTACGACGCTCACCAAAGAGGGTATGCCGGTGCTTCGCTACCGCACACGCGACCTTTGTATGCTACTGCCCGGGACTTGCGACTGCGGACGCACGTCTGTGCGCATGGGACGCATCGAAGGTCGCTCCGACGATATGCTCATCATCCGAGGCATCAATGTGTTCCCGTCGCAAGTGGAGAGCGTGGTGCTCTCCATGCCTGAGTTCGCACCGAGGTATATGCTCGTCGTGGATCGCGTCAATAACCTCGACACGCTGCAGGTACAGGTGGAGATACGCCAGGAGTTCTTCACTGGCACCTTCGACACGCCAGCAGCCGTTGATGCCCTCGAGAAACGCCTTGCCGCAAAGCTCAAGAGCGTGCTCAGCATCTCGGCCAAGGTGCAGCTCAAGGCTCCAGGCACCATCGAGCGCAGCCAGGGCAAGAGTGCACACGTCATGGACAAACGTAAGCTGTAGTGATTTACGATTTGACAATTTACGATTTGCAATTTACAGTTTTCGCCCTTACATTTTGTTCATCTGCATGGCTACACGATGCCATGTCTAACCGAAATATAAGTTAAAAACTATAATGACAGAAACAACGATCACTCAGACAAATGCCATGCCCCGCCCCGCCGTGGAGGGACGGCAAGAAGGGTCTGCGTATTTCAACCCCGAAACAGAAACACTCTCGCGTGCCGACATCGAGGCATTGCAGCTCGAGCGCCTGAAGAAAACCGTGCGCCACTGCCTGACCAACAAGTTCTACCAGAAGAAGTTTGCCGAGGTCGGCATCACCGCCGACGACATACAGACTTTGGCAGACGTGCGCAAGATTCCTTTCACCACCAAGCAGGACTTGCGCGACACCTATCCCTTCGGCATGTCGTGCGTTCCGCTGCGCGATTGCGTACGTCTGCATTCCAGCAGCGGCACCACCGGCAACCCCACCGTCATCCTTCACACACAGCGCGACCTTGATGAATGGGCCAACCAGGTGGCACGCAACTTGTGGATGGTGGGTCTGCGCCCCGACGACGTGTTTCAGAATTCCAGCGGCTATGGCATGTTCACAGGCGGTCTGGGTTTCCAGTATGGTGCCGAGCGCCTGGGCATGCTCACCGTGCCGGCAGCCGCTGGCAACTCGCTGCGCCAGATTAAGTTCATCAAGGACTTTGGCACAACGGCCATCCATGCCATACCATCCTACGTCACACGTCTCTATGAGGTGATGAGGCAGGAGGGCATTGACCCGCGTCGCGACACAAAGCTCAAGGTGCTGGCCATCGGTGCCGAGCCCCACAGCGAGGAACAGCGTCGGCGCATAGAGCAGATGATGGGTGTGAAGGCATACAACTCCTTTGGCATGAGCGAGATGTGCGGTCCCGGCGTGGGCTTTGAATGCCCGGAGCAGAACGGCCTGCACTTCTGGGAAGACTACTACATCGTCGAGATTGTTAACCCCGATACACTCGAACCCGTGGCCGACGGCGAGATTGGCGAGCTGGTGCTCACCACCCTTTGCCGCGAGGCCATGCCGCTGCTGCGCTACCGCACGCGCGACCTCACGCGAATCCTTGGTCGCACATGCCCGTGCGGCCGCAACCATGTGCGTGTTGATCGCATGCGCGGCCGCTCCGACGACATGATAGTCCTGCGCGGGGTCAACATCTTCCCCATCCAGATAGAGAAGATTCTCTTGAAATTCCCCGAGGTGGGCACTAACTACCTCATCACCCTCACCACAGAGGACAACAACGACCAGATGACTGTCGAGGTGGAGGTAAACGAGGGCACCGACGACTTTGCCAAGCTACAACGCCTCGAGAAGGAAATCCGCCATCAGCTGGGCGACGAGATCCTGCTCAAACCTCGTGTGCGCCTGGTTGCGAAAGGCGTACTGCCCGTGAGCGATGGCAAGGCCGTCCGCGTCGTTGATAAGCGCAAGGTCTATCAATAGGCGATTAAAAAACACAAGATGAAAGAAAGCATGTGAAAATCTTAATTATCAAAGATATCGTAATATGACCATCAATCAACTATCCATCTTCATCGAGAACCGCTCCGGCACACTCATCAAGGTGCTCGAGGCCCTCAAGGATGCTAAGATCCAGATTATAGCATCTACTATTGCCGACACCGCCGAGTACGGCATCTATCGTCTCATCTGCAGTGAGCCCACACGTGCCTGCGAATGCCTTAAACAGGCAGGCGTGGCAGTGGCCCTGAGCGATGTCTTTGCCATTGAGCTCGACAACGAGCCTGGCCGTGCTGCCGATGCCGTGCAGGCTTTCAGTAAGGCTGGCATCAGCATCACATATATGTATTCATTCCTCCTGCGTGGCAAAGGCATTCTCGTCTTCCGCACTGACAACAACGAGCATGCCGCTCAGGTGATAGAGCAAGACAACCTCCGTGGCATTGACGAGAGCGCACTCTTTGACATGGCTTAGGCGATGTAACCAGCAACGCGAACCCCGCAGTGGCAGCTCATTCTGTTGTCAAATGAATGAGCCCCCCTGCGGGGTTCCCTTTTCCATCTTTGGGTGTAGCAGGGGTCACGCCCCTGCCTGTGGTGAGCCACCTCTACGGGGTTGCAGAAGCTTGTGTGGAGAAAGTTGAGTTACTTTATTATTACTGTCCGCTAAACATTGTTATATCTATCCCAACTCATTGAAGCCCAA
>CAMVIB010000068.1 GCA_947167455.1 uncultured Prevotellaceae bacterium
AGTATCAGCACGACGTGGACCAGACAAAACTCAAACACTCCCTCGACCAGACCGTCGAGAGTTGTGTAAACAGCGTTGGCGTGAATCTCAATACGGCCTCGCAGCATCTACTGATGTATGTCAGCGGCCTTGGCCCTGTGCTGGCAAAGAATATTGTAGACTATCGCTGCGAGAACGGAGCCTTCACCTCACGTGCCCAGCTGAAAAAGGTGCCTCGCCTCGGGCCGTCGGCCTTCCAGCAGTGTGCAGGTTTCCTACGCATCCCTGGAGCCAAGAACCCACTCGACAACTCTGCCGTTCATCCTGAGAGCTACCCCATCGTAGAGCAGATGGCCAAGGATCAGGGCTGTACCGTTGTCGACCTTATAAATAATAAGGAGAAACGTGAGGCCGTCGACATCAAGCGATATGTGACCACGGAGGTTGGCATCCCCACCCTTACTGACATCATGAAGGAATTGGAGAAGCCTGGCCGTGACCCGCGAGAGCAGCTAGAGGAGTTTGAATTTGATAAGAACGTCGCCTCCATCGACGATCTGGTGGAGGGCATGGTGCTACCAGGCATCGTCACAAACATCACCAACTTCGGTGCCTTCGTGGACATCGGTGTCCATCAGGACGGACTCGTACATATCTCCCAGATGGCCAATCGCCGTATCGCCCATCCGCTCGATGTGGTGAAACTTCATCAGCACATACAGGTCAGAGTCATCGAGGTAGACCGTCGTAGAAATCGCATTTCCCTCTCCATGAAAATATAAGACTAGGGCATCATACAGTAAAAAAAGTATAAATGAAGAAGTATTTTATTATGACTGCAGCCGCTATAATGGCTGTCGTAAGTGTTCAGGCACAGACAAAGCGCTCGGATGACTTCCGAGCCAAGTATCAACTGAAAGAGGTGGTGGTGATGAGCCGTCACAATATCCGCTCACCACTAACTTCTGGTGGAGCGGCCTATATGCGGGTGACACCCCACGAATGGTTCCAATGGACATCGCCATCGAGCCAGTTGTCGCTGCGCGGTGGTGTGCTGGAAACGGAGATGGGGCAGTTCTTCCGCAAATGGGTGGTCAGTGAAGGTCTGCTGCCCGACAACTACCGCCCTGAAGGTGACGAGGTGCTGTTCTATGCCAACTCTCGCCAGCGCACGTTTGCAACAGCAAAGTATTTCTCTGCCGGTTTCCTTCCCTTTGCCAACGTAGAAATCACACACAAGCTGGCTGAGGATAAAATGGACCCTGTGTTTACCCCGCAGTTCACGAAGATGAACGATTCTTACCGCCAACAGGTGCTAAGCGAGATAGAGTCCCTTGGAGAATTACGTGGTGGAGACTCGGAGAAACGCGGAGCACAAGCATGGATGGCCTCCATGCAGCCCACACTGACGCTGATGGAGGAGGTGCTCGATATAGCCCATTCGCCAGCCGCACTCAAGGGCGACACGACGCACTTCTGGTATAACGACACACAGTTTAAAATTGAGAAGGGCAGCGAGCCGAAGATGACGGGGGGGTATACATTGGCCAACAGCGTGGCCGACGCATTGGTGCTGCAGTGCTATGAGACAGAGAGCATGGCAGCCTTCGGCAATGAGCTGACCACCGAGCAGTGGCGCGCCATCTGTGGCGTAAAGGAGGTGTACGACGGGCTGCTATTTACCACTCATAGCGCAGCTGTCAACTTAGCTTATCCGCTGGTAAGCCGCATCCGTGAGGAATTGAATCGGAGTGACCGAAAATTCATGTTCCTCTGCGGCCACGACAGCAATCTGGCCAGCATCGGCGCCGCCCTGCGCTTCAACTATCCGGAAACAGAGAACGCATTAGAGCTGCACACGCCCATAGGTTCAAAGCTCGTCTTTGAGAAGTGGAACGACGGCACGGAGGATTATGTTGCCATCAATTTGGTTTTTGCATCGCTCTGCCAGTTACAGAACCGTACATTGCTCTCATCCGACATGCCCCCTATGGTTCTTTCTGTCACCGTTGAAGGGCTGACAGCCAATGCCGATGGACTCTACCGTTTAGAAGACCTCGACGCCCGCTTTGCCGAGGCAATGGCTGAATACGATGCTATCGAGGACTCTGAGACTGCAGTCCCACCTGCCGCCCGCATTATCCCCATTAGTGATGGACGCGCCTACACACTCAACGGCATCCATGCCAGTGACTCCACCCATGGTGTGGTGATAGAGGACGGACGGAAAATAATCAGGAAATAAACGATTCAAAAAGGGCAGCCTGAGCTGCCCTTTCTTATGGTTGACAAGAAGATGTGATTACACTTCTTCTATGATTTTAGCGCCTTCCTTCAGGGCCTCCATATTCAAGGGTATGAGGTCATGATGGCGCTCAGGCAGCGTCTTCTTCAAAGCCTTCTCCACACCCTTGTCGCTGACGACGGGAGCCACCTTCAGCAGACCGCCGAGAACAATCATATTAAAGACCTTACCGTTCTTCATCTCAGCGGCCTTGTCCATCGCATTAATCTCGTAGATGGTGATGTCCTTACGGGTAGGCTTGTTGATGATACCAAAACCGTCATAGATCAGAATACCACCGGGCTTGATCTTCGGTTCGAACTTCTCCAGCGAAGGCTGGTTCAGCACCACGGCGATGTCGTACTTGCTGAGGATGGGCGAAGAGATGCGCTCGTCGCTGACGATCACCGTCACATTGGCAGTACCACCACGCTGCTCAGGACCATAGGCAGGCATCCAAGTCACCTCCTTATCCTCCATCAGTCCACTATAGGCCAGAATCTTACCCATCGAGAGCAC